>DAOLES010000003.1:0-328789 GCA_035326705.1 Oligoflexia bacterium | reverse complement strand
GATGCTTGGCTCTGCCAAGCAAAACTCGCTGTACGAAACTCTTTTTTATATTTGCAATGTTTGAGCAGGAGAAAACAATAAAAAAGTTTGAAGATAGGAAAAATTGCTAGTTATGTCTGTTATTTTAAAAGAACAAAATCAGGGTCAGGTTACCTTAACGTTTAATCGGCCAGAAGCACTCAATGCCTTAAACCAAGAAGTTTTAGAGACTTTGTTAGAGCATCTAAGAACAATTGCACAAGATAAAACAATTGGTGTTGTTTGTTTAAAAGGAGCAGGTGACAAAGCTTTTATTGCCGGGGCGGATATCAAAGCGATGTCACAATTGACGCAAGCTCAAGCCAAAAGCTTGGCGGCTTTAGGACAATCCATTGGCTATGCCTTAGAAACCATGCCACAGATTACTGTGGCTTGCGTTGATGGCTTTGCCTTGGGTGGTGGCTGTGAAATGGCCATGGCCTGTGATTTGATTTATGCTTCAGAGAAAGCCAAGTTTGGTCAACCCGAAGTGAACTTAGGTGTGATTGCCGGTTTTGGTGGAACTCAGCGTTTACCCAGAGCTATTGGCATTGTCAAAGCCAAAGAGCTTTTATTTACTGGTAAGATGATTGATGCAGAAGAAGCAAAAGCTTTAGGCTTGGTCTGTGAGGTGTTTGCTGCTGATGAATTTGCAGCAGAAGTGCAAAAAATTGTGGATCAAATGTTAAGCAAAGGACCACGTGCTTTAAGTTTAACTAAAAAAGCCATTGACCAAGGCTATGCACTCAGTATTAAAGACGGTTGTGATTTAGAAAGAGATATGTTTGCGTCCTGTTTTGAAACCAAGGAGCAACAAGAAGGTATGGATGCATTCATTAATAAAAGAAAGGCAGAGTTTCATCGATGAACTTTGAATTAACAACAGAGCAACAAGAAATAAAAAATTTAGTCCGTGACTTTGCTGAAAAAGAGTTACGCCCGATTATCCAAAAAACAGATCAAGAACATAGGTTTCCAGCGGCACAAGTGAAACAGTTGGGTGAGATGGGTTTGATGGGTGTGTGTATTCCTACGGAATACGGCGGTTCTGGTATGGATCCTATTTCTTATGCGATTGTGATTGAAGAGTTGGCCAGAGTGTGTCCTTCTACATCTGTAATAACCTCGGTAAACAACTCATTGGTTTCTGAAGTCATTAAAAATTTTGGTACTGAAGAGCAAAAGCAAAGGTTCTTGATTCCATTGGCTAAAGGGGAGCATTTGGGGGCCTATTGTTTAACGGAACCGCAATCTGGTTCAGATGCTGGCAATCAAAAAACCATTGCTGTGCGTGATGGGGATGATTATATTATTAACGGCGCAAAAAATTGGATCACCAACGGTCCACAAAGTGATACCCTTATTTTATTTTGTTTAACGCAACCCGAGTTGGGCAATAAAGGAATTACCGCTTTTATCATTCCAACTAAAACTCAAGGTGTAGAAATTGGTAAAGATGAAGATAAAATGGGAATCAGAGGTTCTGGAACCTGCACCATCAGTTTTAATGAAGTGAGGGTGCCCGTCAGTCAACGCTTAGGAGAAGAAAAAGAAGGTTTTAAAATAGCCATGGTTACGCTAGACAATGGCCGTATTGGTATTGGTGCGCAAGCTTTGGGTATTGCGCAAGCCGCTTTAGAGGAAGCCATTAAGTACTCTAAACAAAGAAAACAATTTGACCAAAGTCTAAGTCAGTTTCAAGGAATTCGTTGGATGCTGGCGGATATGGCTACGGATGTTGAGTCTGCGCGCTTGATGGTGTATCAAGCGGCCTTTAAAAAATGGAAAAATCAAAATTATGCTAAACATGCGGCCATGGCCAAACTGTTTGCATCTGAAGTATCATCAAGGGTTTGCAACCAAGCTTTACAGATTCATGGCGGTTATGGTTACATCAAAGAGTATCCGGTGGAGCGTTTTTTACGAGATGCTAGAATCACTGAAATCTATGAGGGCACCAGTGAAATCCAGCGTTTGGTGATTGCCAACCGTCTTATTAAAGAGTATGCATAAGTAAGAAATGATGAAGGAGTGTAAAGCGAATGGCTGCTGATAAAAACAAAAGTTTAAAACAAGCATTTGCAGACTGGGAAAACAATGAGCTTGCAAAAGTTTTAGAAAAACGTCCTGAACGCCAAGAAGAGTTTTATACCTTATCCGATAAACCGGTCAAACGCTTGTATACACCGTTGGATAATGAAGATCTTGATTTAGAAAAGGACTTGGCATTGCCTGGTCAGTATCCATACACACGAGGTGTGCATGAAACCATGTATAGAGGCAAACTATGGACCATGCGCCAGTTTGCTGGTTTTGGTACAGCCAAGGACACCAATAAACGATTTAGATATTTATTAAGTCAAGGGCAAACAGGTCTGTCAGTTGCGTTTCATATGCCCACTATTATGGGCTATGACTCTGATCATGATCGTTCACGGGGTGAAGTAGGAAAAACCGGGGTTTCTATTGATACGCTAGAAGATATGGAAACCTTGTTTGAAGGAATTCCTCTGGATGAAGTGACTACCTCCATGACCATCAATGCTCCGGCCACTATTTTATACGCCATGTACTTGGTGGTGGCAGAAAAACAAGGTGTGCCTTGGAGCAAAGTACGCGGAACTACGCAAAATGATATTTTAAAAGAGTACATTGCTCAGAAGTCATGGATTTACCCACCTAAACCTTCCATGCGTTTGATTGTGGATATGATGGAGTTTTCCAGCAAAGAAGTGCCTGGCTGGAATACAATTTCTATTTCTGGCTACCATATTCGTGAAGCAGGTTCTACAGCAGCCCAAGAGTTGGCCTTTACCTTGGCAGATGGTATTGCCTATGTGCAAGCAGGGATTGAACGAGGCATGGATGTAGATGATTTTGCGCCACGCCTATCTTATTTTTTTAATGCTCATAATGATTTTTTTGAAGAAATTGGCAAGTTCAGAGCCGCAAGAAGAATTTGGGCTCGTATCATGAAAGAACGTTTTGGAGCCAAAAATCCAAAAAGTTTGATGTGTCGCTTTCATACACAAACTGCGGGTTGTTCCTTAACGGCGCAACAACCATACAACAACGTGGTTAGAACCACCATGCAAGCCTTATCAGCGGTTTTGGGGGGCACACAATCCTTGCATACCAACTCTCTTGATGAAACCCTTGCTTTACCTACAGAAGAAACAGCACGTTTAGCATTGCGCACTCAGCAAGTGATTGCAGAAGAATCCGGTGTAGCTTCAACCATTGATCCTTTGGGGGGTAGTTATTTTGTGGAAGCCATGACCGACAGCATTGAAAAAGAAGCTTTGGCTTACATTGAAAAGATTGATGCCATGGGCGGTATGATAGAAGCCATTGAAAAAGGTTACCCACAGCGGGAAATTGGTAATTCTGCTTATAAATTTCAAAGACAAGTAGAAAGTGGTGAAAAAATAGTGGTTGGCGTGAATAAATATCTGGTTGATGAAGAAGAAGATATTCCAACTTTGGTGGTGGCTGAAAAGGTTGAAGCTGAGCAAATTGAAAATGTAAAACGCATTAAGCAAAAAAGAGATAATGCAAAAGTAGAAGAAAGTTTACGTAAACTCAATGCAGCTAGTAAAACCCAAGAAAACTTGATGCCACATATTATTGAGGCTGTTCGCAATTATGCCTCTTTGGGTGAAATTTGTGATGTGTTTAGAGAAAACTTTGGTGAGTATCACGATCCTAAGTGGTTATAATTTGAAAGATAGCAAAAATGATTAGAAAAAAGTTAAATATTAAAAGTAGGGAAGAGAGCTCATTGTAGCGATTCTGACCTGGGTGGGAGGGCCACACAAGTGCGGCATAAGTTATGCTAGATCATCGCAAGACAAAGTCTTGCTCTTCACAAGCATAGCTTTAAATTAAATGAAAACCGCGCTTTTTAGATGTTCTTGTGAGGAACGAACTAGAACATCTTATGCAAAGCCCGTTTAAGAAGGGGGGAAGATCCCCCTATAAGGAGAAGACGAATGAGTCAGTTAAGAATATTGGTAGCCAAGCCCGGTCTTGATGGTCATGATAGAGGTGCAAAGGTGGTAGCCAGAGCCTTAAGAGATGCTGGATTTGAAGTGATTTACACCGGCTTGCATCAAACGCCACAAATGATTGTGGATGCAGCAGTTGATGAAGATGTAGATGCAGTGAGTATGTCGGTTTTATCTGGGGCACATATGTTTTTGTTTCCTGAAGTGATCAAGTTGCTTAAAGAAAAAAATGCTGGTGATATAGCCGTTTTTGGTGGTGGAATTATTCCAGATGAAGATATTCCTAAACTGTATGAGCAAGGGGTAGCTAAAATTTTTACACCGGGTGTTTCTCTGGAGGAAATCACCAACTGGGTTAGAGAGAACGTAAAATCAACGAAAGGAATGAGTTGATAAACAGCTCACGGGAGTGAAAAAACGGAAACCGCGTTTGCGTTTTTGAGAGGGTCGTGAGACCCTCTAAAGAAAAGAGCGAAGCGGGAAAATCTCAAAAGGTACGGCCTACCTTTTGAGAAAGGAGAATGCAATGGATTTTGACATATCAGAAAATCACAAAATGATTCAAAACATGGTGCGTGAGTTTGCACAAAATGAAATTAAACCAGGGGCATCTGAGCGTGATCAAAGCAAAGAATTCCCTATGGAGATTTGTAAAAAATTAGGTGAATTGGGTTTGATGGGTCTTACCGTGGAAGAAAAATTTGGTGGTTCAGAGATGGATGTCACCAGCTTTGCCATTGTGGTTGAAGAAGTGGCTAAGGTTGATGGTTCATTGGCATTGACCATTGCTTCTCATAATGGTCTATGTTGCGGACATATCAGTCTTGCCGGTAATGATGAACAAAAGCAAAAATATTTGCCTAAGCTTGCATCGGCAGAACATTTAGGAGCATGGTGTTTAACAGAACCCGGTTCAGGTTCTGATGCCTTGGCCATGAAAACAACAGCAACACTTGATGGTGATGAATACATAATTAGCGGTTCAAAAATGTTTATTACCCAGGGTACTGTTGCTCAGACTTATGTTGTGTTGGCCAATACAATCATAGATGGCCAAAATAAAGGCCCTTCAGCGTTTGTTGTTGAGAGAAATAGCAAGGGACTGACACCCGGCAAGCCAGAAGATAAACTTGGTTTAAGATCCAGTGATACCGCATCTGTCAGTTTTGATAATGTGCGTGTTCCAAAAGCTAATCTTTTGGGTGAAGTAGGTGAAGGGTTTAAAGATGCTTTAAAGATTTTGGATAAAGGTCGTGTGGTGATTGGATCAATGGCATTGGGCTTAGGAAAAGCAGCGTTAGAAGAAGCCACAAAGTATTCTATTGAGCGCACAGCGTTTGGAAAACCTATTTCTAAATTTCAAGCCATACAATGGAAGTTAGCAGATGCAGCAACTGAGCTTGAGGTTGCAGATGTTTTGTTGAGAAGAGCCTCTAGTTTACATGATAAAAAACAATACGCTAAAAAAGAATCATCTATGGCTAAACTGTATGCTTCAGAAGCTGCGTGGAGAGCCTGTAATATGGCCATTCAAGTGCATGGCGGCTATGGTTATGTTTCTGAGTATCCAGTAGAACGTTTTTACAGAGATGTGAAGCTATGTGAAATTGGTGAGGGAACCAGTCAAATTCAAAGAGAAGTTATTTCTAGAGAAATACTCAAGTAAGGTATACACTAAGTGGCAAGTATGACGGAAACTTTAGTACAAGCATACAATTACTTGGCCAAAGGTGGGCCAGTCATGATTTTAATTGGCCTTTGCTCTATTGTTGCGGTTGCCATTGTCATTGAAAGATTTTTAGCGCTAAAAAAAACAGTTGTTTTTCCAAAACCCTTGATGCGATCTTTTTATGAAAGTTTAAGGAATAAAGATTGGCAAAGTATTGCACAGCTATCACAAGTTTACGATGTACCTTTAACCCGCTTAAGCGCTTTGGTACTGAGTCAGAATAACAGTGATTATCAACAAAAAAAAGATGCAGTGGAAATGCAAGGGCGTTTAGAACTTGAAGGCTTAGAGAAAAATTTAAATCTATTAGGCAGTATTGCCAGTATTTCGCCTTTATTGGGGTTGTTGGGAACTGTAACAGGGATGATTAAAACTTTTGCGGCCATTAAGCTTGTAGGTGTTGGGGATCCCTTAGAACTATCAGCAGGGATTTCCGAAGCCTTATTGAATACAGCCGCGGGTTTGTTGGTTGCTATTCCTGCTTATGTTTTGCATCGGTACTTTTATAAAAAAATTGATCATTATGGATTAAAACTTGAAGAATTATCACAAAGTTTATTGAATCATTTTAAAAGCACTGAGAAAGATAAGAGATTATAGATTAGTGAATAGTAATAAAAAAATTATTCTACTTAACCTTATTAAAGGAGACGAGATTTTATATCGATGTCGACCTGGGTGGGGCACCCTAAAGGGTGTAAGTTGTGCTAAATCATCGCAAGGCAAAGGCCTTGCGCTTCACAAGTACAGCTTTATGAATGTGAACCAAAACCGCGTTTTTGGTTCAAGAAGGGGGGAAGATCCCCCTTTTGATAAAAAGAGGAAGTAGTGAGATTTCGCCAGAGAAGCAATAATCTAAGAGATGTAGAAATATCTTTAACACCATTGATTGATTTGTTTTTGAATATTTTGGTTTTCTTTTTGATTTCTACGTCTTTTAGCCAAAATAAATGGATTCAAATTAACCTTCCCAAAACTGAATCAGGGGAAGTATCAACTGAAAACAAAATACTAGCCATTGCGCTGGATAAAAACAACGATGTTTTTTTAAACAAAGAAAAAATCAGTCAAAATCTTCTTATACAAACCTTAAAGGATCAACAAGACAAATCTATACCGGTTATTTTAGCAGCGGATGAGGTGTCTGCGCATGGAAAAGTAATGCAAATTCTTGATCAAATAAAACTAGCAGGTTTAAATAATATTAGTGTATTGAGCACGGAATAATGACTGGAGAAACAATGAAAAGAGTAAAATTATGGGAAGGCAGTGAAGCATTTAAACAGTCTTCTAATATGAGTGATTTTATAAAGTATGTGAACCAACATAAAAATGAAAATTTTCAAAGCTATGAAGATTTATACCAGTGGTCGGTGAAAAATATTGATCAGTTTTGGACAACACTACTTGATTATTCAAAGTTAAACACACAAGGTGAATACAAAGCAGTCAAAAGCCAAGAAATCATGCCTGGTGTAAAGTGGTTTGAAGGGTTGAAGTTAAATTTTGCTCAAAATATTCTAGCCTATTATCAAGCGCATCCAAATGAACATGCCATCAGTAGTTTTTTAGAAAATGGCGCTAAAAGTCAGATCACGGGTGAAGAGTTGATTGATCAAGTTAAGTCTTTGGCAAACTATTTAAGAAATCATGGCGTGGAAAAAGGTGATCGGGTTGTAGGTATTTGTTCAAATACGGTTGAGCCTGTTGTAGCCATGTTAGCGACAACCAGTATTGGAGCAATTTGGGCATCCTGTTCACCGGAGTTTGGACAAAGCACAGTCTTAGATCGTTTAGAGCAAATTCACCCCAAAGTTATTATTGCGGTAGATGGTTATCAGTACAATGGTAAAGTCTATCATAAACATGATCAATTGGTGGATATGATTAACTCTTTGGATAGTGTAGAAAAAGTTATTATTATTCATCAAGTTGCCATGAAGCATATGTACCCTGCGGATAATTGGTATGCTTGGAGTGATGTGGTTACTCAGTACACTGAGGGTGACTTGGAGTTTACACCTTTAGATTTTAATGACCCAGTTTATATTTTGTTTTCTTCTGGGACAACAGGAAAACCAAAATGTATTGTGCACAGTGTGGGTGGAGTTTTATTGCAGCATTATAAAGAATTGGCTTTGCATACCAATCTTAAGCCCAGAGAAAAGTTTTTCTATTATACAACCACAGGTTGGATGATGTGGAACTGGATGGTTTCAGCTTTAATGTTGGGTGTAGAGTTGGTCATCTATGATGGTAGTGCTATTTATCCAGATATGGATAGACTTTGGGATTTTGTCGATAAAGAGAAAATCAATGTTTTTGGAACCAGCGCAAAATTTATTGATGCATGTGGAAAAGAAAAAGGCTTTATGCCTAGTGCAGGCAAGCATTTAAGATGTATTCTTTCAACAGGATCACCCTTAATGTCTGAAAATTTTGATTGGATTTATCAGAAAGTAAAACAGGATGTTCAGGTATGCTCTATTTCTGGAGGAACAGATATTGTTTCTTGTTTCTTTTTAGGAAACCCATTGCGGCCAGTATACAGAGGAGAACTGCAATGCACAGGTTTAGGAATGGATGTAAAAGCTTTTGATGAGCAAGGGCAAGCTGTTTATGAAAAAGAAGCAGAGTTGGTGTGTTTGCAACCTGCACCGTGTATGCCCATTATGTTTTGGAATGACCCTGAGCATGAGCGTTACATCAATGCATATTTTGCTAGGTATAAAAATATATGGAGACATGGCGATTACATTGTTTTACTCAAAGATAATGCCTGTATTATATACGGAAGAAGTGATGCTACTCTCAATCCCGGTGGTGTGCGTATTGGTACGTCTGAAATTTACCGAGTTGTTAATCAATTGGATGAAATTGAAGATAGTGTAGTCGTTGGCCAAGAATATAACAATGATGTAAGGGTTGTTTTGTTTGTTAAGTTTAAAGAAAAACAAAGCTTAACATCGGATTTCAAACAAAAAATATGTGATGTTTTAAAAAAACAAGCTTCACCAAGGCATGTTCCCAGGTTGATTTTTCAAGTTAGTGATATTCCTTATACCGTTAGTGGTAAGAAGGTTGAGCTTGCAGTTAGGCAAATCATGCATGGACAATTGATTGAAAATAAGGGTGCCATTGCTAATCCAGAAGCTTTGGAAGATTTTTATAGCATTAAAAATGAGCTTGAAAATTCAAAAAGTATAGTTGCTTAATCGCTAAAAACTTACTTTAAATTTTTTTTAAAGAATAGCTTTTTCGGCAAAGTCACAAAGTTCATCATGTTTGGCCTTAGCATCGTTGTAGCCTAAACGTAATAGTTGATTAATAAACGTGGGTTCAAACAGAAAGTAACTTAAAAATTCAGTTCCTCGTTTTTCATCAATTTCTAAAAGTTTAAGAATAGCTCTTTCTATAGTGCCAATACTTTGTAAGCTTTTAAAAGAATATTTGAGTTGGTCATCAACCAGTTTAGAGATATTAATACTGGGCTCAATATTAAGAAGTTGAATAGGACGGGTATTGGTTGATTGGCAAAAATCAGCATAATCTTTTTCACTTAAAAGTTTTTTAGAAACATCATGGATCTTATTGATTTTGTATACATTTTGAATGTCGGCTTCTAGTCTGTCAATAAGAGCCGCTTCTAAAAGTTTACCCATGATATCACCAATACCAGGTCTAGGAACATATTCCTCTGACTCTGTTTCAGAAATACTGGGTTGTGAGTTTTCTTCTTCTTCAGCAGCTGAGGATGTTCCAATAACTAAAATCATATTGCTCCCTAGACTAAGCGCAGGCTTTAATGGGGTGCGTAGACGTAAACCGCCGTCATTGTAATAGGTACCATTAATGGTGACGGGAGGAAAAAGTACAGGGAGGGCAGCCGATGCCATCACATGTCTAGCCGTAATTTTTTGAAATCTAAAATCAGAATTGTAATCAAAAGTTAAATCAGGATGTTTATCAACAAATATTTCTACCTGCCCCGTGGATAAATTGGTGGCAGAAACAGCAACGGCTTGAATCAAGCCTTTTTTAATATTTTGTGGGATGGTTTGAAATGAACAGTTTTTGGTTAAGAAGCTTTGAAAGGGTTTGGTGTTGAATAATGAGCTGAAATCAAGCTTTTTATCATCTTCTTTGTAAAGATCTTTAACACCAAAAAGTTTGGCAAATGCGCCAAAAGAACTTTGAATTAGAAACTTACTTGAAGTAATGGGGCCACGCTTATAAATATCTTCAGACCTTATGTTAGACCAAAGATCACGTAATAATTGTCCTTGAGCAATGGGGTCATGGGCATGGGAAGCCATAAACGCAGCATTGATACTTCCTACACTGGCACCAACCTGAACTTTGAAATTTAACTTTTTAGCCAGTTTTGGCGGCAATCCGGTTCTAATGTAGTGAATAACACCAGCTTCATAGGCACCACGGGTACCACCACCAGAAAGAACAACCGCAGGAACATTTTTAGGATTACTAGACCACCAAGCCACAGCATAAAACTACTATGTAAAGTCAATTAAGACAATATTACTGTATAGATTGATTAAAATATTGATGATTTTTTATACTCCGCGTAAAATAAAAACTCATGCCTGGAAACTTAAAAGTTCGTATTAAAAAAATATGGATTAAGCTGAACTTTCAAAATCGTTGGCTTAGTTATACTATGGCATCATATATTTTCATTTTATTCGTAGCAGCGTTGTTTGGTGATCAAGGTTTATTAAAAAGTTATCGTTTATGGCAAAAAAAACAGATCTTAGAACAAGAAAATCATAAAATTGATAGTGAAATAAAAGATCTTAGTCAAAAAATTTATTATTTTAGAGATGATTTGCGTACTATTGAGAAATACGCTCGAGAAGAATTGAAATTTAGCGGTAACGATGAAGTGAGGTTTGTTTTTAAAGATTAGACGATATGGCAGAGCAAGGTTTAGAAAATTTAATTAAAATGGCAGTGGATGCCTGTAATGCTAGAAGCGGTAGTTTTTTTGTTTATCAAAACTTTGAGGATTGTTTTGCTTTTTCTTGTGGTTATAGTCCCAGTTTGGTTTTAGATGAGCGCTTGCAAAAAAATAAGGGAATTTTTAAACTAGCACAAAGAATTGACTCTCCTACATGCATTACTCAAACTCGAGTTTTGTATGATAGCCGACTTTACAAACAACCCTTACCCTTGGGCTGTGTATGGCTGGTTCCTATTATAAAAGAAGGTCTTTTTTTAGGAGTTATGCTTTTAGATTTCTCTGAAAAAAAAGATATTCATGAAAAAGTAGAAAGCTTTTTAAAATTTTTAGCACTGCAAATTGTTTACGAGTTTGATCATTTAAAAGAAAAGCAAAAGTTTAAAAATTTTCAAAGAGAATTGGCACATTATGTAGAAGCTGGAAATCGCTTAAATCGTTGTTTTCGCTTGGAAGAAGTTTATGCCAGTGCCGTCAGTTCAATTGAAAATATGAGTCAATGTGATGAAGTTTACATTGTTAGGTACGATGAACAAGGTGATCAGTGTAGCTTAGCCATGAGTTTACAACAAACTGTCAAAGGTCAAAGTTTTACGCTTGATTTTAGACAAAACCTGGTTTCTTGGGTCATTGAAAATCAAAAATCATTGTATTATGCAGATTATAAGCTACGCAGCGGGAGGTCTTTATTATTTCCTCAAGATATTGACTATCCCAATGAATATGAATCTGTTTATATTGTTCCATTGCAAGTTCAAAAGCAAAAAATGGGAGCCATTGTTATTATGCATAAAATAAACAATGCTTTGTCTTTTGAGCAACGACATATGTTAGAAGTGTTTTCACAACATACAGCAGTAGCTATTAAAAACGCTAAAATGGTGGATCGCCTAGAAACTTTGGCGACAACGGATGGTTTAACAGGAGTTCTTAATCATAGATCTTTTCAGGATATTTTGGATGCTGAGTTGTTACGCTGCCAAAGGCATCCCGGAGATATCAGTGTAGTTTTAGTAGATATTGATCATTTTAAACAATTTAATGATCAATATGGGCATCCTGTTGGAGATGAAGTGCTTAAGAAGGTAGCACAAAAACTTAAAGATTCAGTGCGTAAAGTTGATTATGTGTTTAGGTATGGTGGAGAAGAATTTGCTTTAATTTTAGTTAACACAGCCGCTAAAGAGGCACATATATTGGCTCAAAGGATTGTGAAAGATATTGCTAAAAGTCAGTTTAATTTAAAAGGGTATAAGCTTAAAATCACAGTGTCAATGGGGCTTGCGAGTTTTCCAGAGACTGCTCAGAAAAAAGAAGAATTGGTTGCTAGAGCTGATCAGGCTCTGTATCAGTCAAAACTCAATGGACGCAATCAGGTAACTCTATACAATCATGATATTGCTGTTGAAAAAAATACCAAAGAAGAGCAAAGATCAGTTGACCTATTCTCCCAGTCGATTTAGCGTGGGGTGTGGATTTATTTGAATACGCAGAAAAAGCCAATAAGCAAGAAGAGAAAGTAGAGGAGGAGTCCAGAAAAATCTACGCCGTGGGCGAACTAACTACTGAAATCAAACATTTGTTAAAACAATCCTACGGAATAAAAAAAATTTGGGTTAAGGGTGAGGTTTCTAACTATAGAGGACGGCATCAGTCCGGCCATATGTACTTTAAGCTTAAAGATGAGCAAGCGGTCTTGACCTGTGTTTTTTTTCGTAGTGCCAATACTAAGCTTAAGTTTGATTTAAATGAGGGCATGGAAATAGTTGTTGGTGGTAGAATAGATCTTTGGGAAAAAGGTGGAAATTATCAGTTTACCATTGAAGAAGTCATGCCAGCAGGTATTGGGGAGTTGCATTTAAGGTTTGAGCAATTGAAAAAAAAACTGCAGCAAGAAGGTTTATTTGATCAAAATAGAAAGCAAGCTTTACCACAGAGCGTGGAAAGTATTGGTGTTGTTACTTCAGCAACCGGTGCAGTGATTAGAGATATTATTCATGTAGTTAGGCGTCGCTGTCCTTATGTTAAAATTTTACTTTACCCAGTCAGTGTACAAGGTGAAAATGCTCAACATGAAATCAGCCAAGCCATTACATGGTTTAATCAAGTTGCCAGCGAGCAAGTGGATGTTTTGATTGTTGGGCGAGGGGGCGGATCTATGGAAGATCTTTGGGCCTTTAATGAAGAAAAAGTAGCTCGTGCTATCAGTGAATCCAAAATACCCATTATCTCAGCCGTTGGTCACCAAACAGATTTTACAGTGGCAGATTTTGTTTCTGATCAAAGGGCTGCTACACCTTCTCAAGCAGCTGAGCTGGCTGTGCCAGATATGATGAGTTTTTATGAAGAGGCAGAAGCGCTCATGCATGCCATGTTGGATTATATAGTCCTGAAAAAAAATCATTTATCAGAACGTCTACAGAGAGTTTTAAAAGCTAGGGTGCTTAAGGATCCTTATCAATTACTGGGAATGAAAGTGCAACAGTTGGATCTACTTAAAGAAAGATTAATTCAATTGGGAAAAGAAAATGTAAGGGATAAAAAAAGATTTTTTGAACATCATCCAATTAAGTTGAAATTGTTGCTAGAACAGTGCATACAGCCAAAAAAAGCCTTGTTTCAGAATTTAGCTGGACAACTTTCTGCTCTGAATCCTTTGGCAATTTTGGAGCGGGGTTACAGTGTTGTAAAAAATCAACACGGAAGTATTGTCAGTAAGACGCAAGGTTTAAAGAATCAAGATATTTTACAGGTAAAACTGTTTAAAGGAGAATTTGAGTGTCAAGTCACAAAAATCAAAAACAGCAATTAGAACAGCTTAATCTGCTTTATCAAAAAATAAGATCTACACCCAAAAACTTGTTTGAAATGCTCAATTTGTTGGCAAAAGCCAAAGATATTTATAAACACTTGCAAAAAAGTAAGAACAAGCAAGATTTTTCTGTGTATAAAGTAGATGCGAGCATTCAGCATCTAAATGAGGATAGTTTAAAATCTTCAATGTTTGATTGGCAAAAATTTTATCAAGAGTAAGTAATGAAGTTTTTAATTCTTTCAAGAAATAAATTTAGTTATTCTAATAAGCGCCTTCATGAAGAAGCCAAGCGCTTGGATATCAAATTACAGATTTGTGATCCTGCAGACTTTGATATGGTTTTAGGGAAACAGTCACCTAGTATTGTTCGTTTAGGTAAAGTTTTCCCTAAAGTTGATTGTGTGATTCCACGATTGGGTGCTTCTATCACCAACTATGGTTTATCGGTTGTTTCACAGTTTGAAATGATGCAAGTTCCTGTACTTAATACGTATTCTTCTATAGCTACGACAAAAAATAAGCTTAGTTGTATTCAGCGTTTAAGTCAAAAGGACATTGACATTCCTAAAACGGTGATTATTAGAAAACCTAGTGAGCTTTCTGCTGCTGTTAAGACCGTAGGTGGATTTCCTGTGATTTTAAAACTGCTCAGCGGCACCCAAGGTATTGGGGTTATGTTGGTTGAAAATATTACTACCATGGAAGCAACATTGGATACGTTGTGGAGTCTTGGCCAAGATATTTTGATTCAAGAGTGTATTAAAGAATCTTTAGGCAAAGACTTAAGGGTGGTTGTTGTTGGTGGAAAAGTAGTGGGTAGTATGCGTAGGCAGGCGCGAATAGGAGATTTTAGGTCAAACTTCCATCGTGGTGGGCTGACCACAAAAATAGATATATCCGATAGCATTGAAAAAATTGCTATCGAAGCAAGTGAGACGGTAGGTTTGCAAGTTGCAGGGGTAGATATTCTTGAATCAGATCAGGGACCAAGGGTTATTGAAGTAAACTCTTCTCCAGGTTTAGAAGGTATTGAAGGTTGCACGGGAATTAACATTGCTAAGGCAATTTTAGAGCACGCAAGGGAGTATTGCCGAAAAAAATAAAGTACGGTGTGAGTATTAAGTATGGCACAAAGTTTTTATGATATTTTAGGTGTAAGTAAAAATGCATCTGCGCAAGAAATAAAAAAAGCATATCGTGCTTTGGCAAAAAAATACCATCCTGATGTAAATCAAGGTGATAAAGCAGCGGAAGATAAATTTAAACAAATAACAGAAGCCTATGCAGTACTGAGCGATCAAAAAAAACGTCAGCAGTATGATACGGTAGGTCATAATCAGTTTAACTCTAATTTTGATTTTTCAGATTTTTTTAGGCAAGCTGGAGCCAGTGGTGGAGGGTTTTCTTCAGGAGGGCATGGCGGACAAAGCTTTCGTTTTGACATGGGAGGTTTGGAAGATATTTTTGAACCTTTATTTGGTAGGGGTTTTGGTCAACAGCGACGAGCCCATAGCACTGCATCACAACAACAAACACCAGTGTATAAACTGGACATAGATTTTTTAACGGCTGTTAAAGGTGGGGAAGTTGATGTTCAAATTGGAAATAGTCAAAAAAAAATAACGATTCCCAAAGGCATAAAAGATAAGCAAAAAATTCGTTTAGCCAAAGCAGTGAATCATCAAGATGCACTTATTGAAATAAATATTTTACCCAGCGATATTTTTGAGCGAAAAAACGATAAAATCTATGTCAAAGTGAAAGTAAACATCTTACAAGCTATTTTAGGCAGTATCGTAGATGTGCCAACCATTGATGGCAGCAGTAAAATGACCTTGCCACCGGGGACATCCAGTGGTACCAAAATGCGTATGAAGCAAAAAGGTGTTTATAAAAGTAACGGTGATCGTGGTGACCAAATTGTAGAAATTGTTATTGAAGTACCCAATAAAATTGATGAAAAATCAAAACAGTTGATTGAACAGTTTGGCAAGCGAAATAATTTAAAGCAATAGAAATAGGGATCATGACAGATAAAACACAACAAGTTATCAGCAAAATAAGGCAAAGTCCTTTTGTGCAAAGCTTTATCCAAGATCTTAAAGTACTAAAGCAAATGTTACAGCTTGCCATAAAGGGTAATATTAAGATCTTTCAAAGAAAGACTTATTTAAAGTTTGTATTGGCAATTGTGTATTTTATTGTGCCAACAGATATTCTTCCGGATTTTATTCCTTTTTTGGGTCAGATCGATGATTTGACCGTTTTCTTATGGTTTGTA
Organism: Oligoflexia bacterium; assembly: GCA_035326705.1. NCBI lineage: Bacteria > Pseudomonadati > Bdellovibrionota > Oligoflexia > Oligoflexia bacterium. Next base: position 312,961 of record DAOLES010000003.1, on the reverse strand, counting down.
AGAAGTTTAAAAATAGATATTGAGGCTTTTAAAAAATAATGTACTAAATTTTTGTTCTAGGTTTTAATAGCTTTAAATTGATTGCAACAAGGAGTGTAATATGAGCAAAGTCTATACTGTTTCAAGGTTTTTACTTGGGATTATTTTCGTTGTTTTTGGTTCTAATGGTTTAATGATGGTTTTGACTGGATCTGGTTTTATTCCTATGCCTACGGATATTCCAGCAGATGTTATGGAAAAAATGGGTGCTTTTTTTAAATTGGGATATTTAATGCCATTGGTAAAATCATTGCAGGTTATTTCCGGTTTGCTTTTATTAAGCAATCGTTATGTGAACTTAGCAATTATTTTTTTAGGCCCAATTGTGCTTAATATTTTATTGGTGCATATTTTTATTGATCTTTCAGGTTTACCGATGGCTGTAATCATTAGCATCTTATTGGGCTTAGTGATTAAAAGTCGTTGGAATGACCTAAAAGTCATTTTAAAAGCATAAGTTTTTTATATTATTTTTGCTGCAATGTTATTGCCTTGGGCTAAGGGTTCTAGGTCAAAGCCTGCTTTTTTACATGTGTTGTAGGCAATTCGTATAGCGTTGTTTACACTGCGTTCATCAGGGTAAACATGTGGCATCATTGACAGATGAAAGTTCTTGATCTTGCTTTGGCAATTTTTTAATCTTTGATCAAAGTTTAAGGGGAAAACAGGCGCGGCTGTTGAGCTATGAAAAAGAAAGCTGGTATTTAAATTTTCATTAAAGTTATAACCAGGAAATTTTTTCTTAAGGTGTTGCAGAAAAATCTTTTTTACTAGGTCTTCACCCATAGTCACCAATGGGTCAGTGTTTAAGCTGTATTTGGTTAAATAAACAATATGATCATTGTTGTAATGGTGTTTTGGAATTAAATTGGTGTGTTCAATAATGCCTACAAAAGGTGATTTGGAATCAGTTATGTTGAGCCAATAAACGGGGGATAGTGATTTTTTTAAAATAAGCACCATGCAATGGGCATGATAATATTCAATGCTCTTTAGAGTTTGGCTTAATTGTACATCCACGGTCTTTAAAAGGTCTGCAGATACATGGCTTGGTGTGGTTAAGATAAGATAAGGATCATCAAAACTTAAACCGTTTTTAGTTGTTATTTGAGTGATACTATTATCATGGCTTTCAATAGTATGAATCTGATCTTCATAAATCATACTGATATTACTTTGTTTTAAGTCTTTGATTAAATTTGTAATGAAGTTTTCTATGCTACCCATAATATAATACAAAGATTCCGCACCAGATTGTTTTCTACTGCTCATGCGTTGCTTAAGCCTACCTATGAACCAAGCTAAAGGAATAGTTTTATAAGCATCAGAAAATTTTCCCATCATCATGGGCTGCCAAATAATTTTTGTGGCCTGCTTTCCAACATATTTTAAAAACCAAGCATAAGCAGAAATATGGTGATAATGTTTCCAGTTTAATAGTTTACCAAGAATAAGTGAGCAAACACCAAAACGAATGCGATTGATAAAAGAAAGGGGAGTGAAATTTAAGAGGTCTTTGACTGTGGTGAAAGGAAAGAATTGTCCTTGATGTTCTATGCCAACGCTGCTTGGAAAAGATTGAAAGCTTTGCTCAAGTTTAAGGTGTTGTATCAGTTGTTTTAGTTCAGCATCTTCATTGAAGAAATGGTGATAAAATTTTTCTAATGTGTAGCCATTGTGCTTAAAACAAGAAAGCAAGCCGCCAGCTTGTTTTGATTTTTCAATAATATAAATAGGTCTACCTGTTTTTTTGAGAAAATAGGCGCAAGCCAGGCCAGTAATACCTGCACCAACAATAACAATGGGCTTATTTTTTTTGTTTTGATGATTAATCATTGAATAAAAATACTATACAAGTTTTATTCAATGAAAACTATGTTTTCAAAAATATTGTTGGGTTTGTTTTTTGTTTTAAGAATGAATTAAAGTAAATCTTCTTTGAAAAGTAAATGCTATTAATGCGGTTAAAAGCAAAATAATCAAGGACGGTGAAGAAGCATTAGACTGGCAGCCGCGCTTACCTGCAAATGGATCTGTAGTATTACTATATTTATCCGCAGCAGCATATGGAGATTCAATGACAATCGCGTTAGGTATAATGTCTAAATCGCTATCCTTGTAACTGTTGGCAACTCTTAAATCATAGCTACCACTGGGCATGCCCAAAAAATTAAACTCTACCAACATGCTGTCATCATCTCTTGAAATAATTTTTGCTTGCACATCATCATTATAAATACCTACTTTTACTGAAACTAAAGTTGAGTCCGTAAAGTTAGAGCCTTCTATATTAACTTGAAAGATGTATTGATTGGTAAGATCAAAGCTGTTTTGTGAAATATCACTAACATTTGGTTTTGGTAAATTGATGTTGCTGTAGGCATGTTGTGCGGCACCAATATCCAAGCTTTTTAGGTCACGTCTAAACGTTTCTCCTTTTGCTGAAGAATAAAACATGGTTGCTAGATAATGCTCGTTAGATCTTTCATAATAATTTTCTGAACTGTGATCAATGCCTATGCCATGTCCAATTTCATGAGTAAAAATATTTTGGATATCCATGGCATCACTTAAATTGTTTTCAGTTATGCTATTAATAACGGCCCATTTAAAATATTGTCCATTGGCGTAAATATCCATATCTAAAATTTCATTGTTAGATGTTTTAAAGGTTTGGACTGTAACAGCTATGGCATATCTTTCAGGAGCAAAGGATTGACTGGTCCAATTACGCTCTATCCATTTGATGGAGTTTTCATTGTTATAACCCGTTGTATTAATTTTTTTTGGGTTTTGTTCGTTAAACTTTAAGTTGATATTTTCGACATTTTCCCAAGTTGCAAAGGCTTTAGCAATGGCTTGGCGCTCACTTTCACATGCACCATGACTATCGCAACCATTGGTGAAATCATCACTGCCTCTAGAATCCATAACATAGTTAACAACATTGTTATGCCAGCGGGCAATATTACCGTTGAAAGAGATCATTTTAAAGGCAAGGGCCCAAGGGCTATTTAAAACAATGCTAACAATAAGGTAAAATTGCGTTCTTTGCATGAGGCTATTTAACCTCCTTTTGCATGTGCTCTTGGATGATATTGACCATTTCAGATAACTCTATGGGCGCACTATCTGCTGTTATGGCGTGATCATGGCTATGATCAAGGTTGTGATTATGTGAAGCTGTATGTCCTGCTTTTAAGCCTTGAATTTGCTGTTTGGCTTTGCTTTGCACAAACTCCAATGATTTTGGTAACTGCCTAGAGACCATTTTTTTGCCAGAATCTGGATCTGTGCTAATGACATACTTTCCTTGAGCCATACCAACAACGGTTGGCGCGCCTTGGTGATGGCGCAAAAAAACCAAAGTTTCTTCACCTTTTTTAAAGTGTGCTACACCATACACACGCATTTGAACACCGTTGGTTTCTCCACCAGGTATGCGGATTAAAACTTCTTTTTTACTTTCTTCTGCGGCGTTTTTATCACTTTTGATGGCTTGATCGATGTTAAGTTTAACGTAGGTATAGATCATTTTATTGTCAGGATCCCAGCTTGAATAGGTGCGAGTGATTTTGCCTGTATAAATCTCTTTAGACAACTGGGTCATTTGAGCCGTGTCTAAAAATTGTACCAAAGTGGCAAAGGCAGCGGGGACATGGAAAAGAGCTAGAGCAGCAACAATGAGGATTTTTGGTGTATTTTGCAAATTTCCTCCTTTTCTAACTATTTTAAATTATTTACTTTTATTTAAAATAGTATTTTTTTGTAACTTTTATACTTTTACTATAGGCGTAAAAAAACCGAAAAGCAAGATAAAAGTAAAAAAAGTTTCCATATAAAACAAAAGTTAACATTTTAACTATTTTATTTTGGGTTGGTGATCCTTAAAGGCTGTGTTATATACAGAAAATCTTTATTTTTTTTGGTAAGTAGTTGTAAATATTACTTAACGCGCAAATAAGGATAATTTTAATTATTCTTATTTGCTTGCAATAAGTTATGCAGAGGGGACAACCATACCCTTGATTATTGCTCCCCGTTGCAAGCATTTTTTAAAGAAAGAGTATTATGTCAGTGAGAGTTAGATTTGCCCCCAGTCCGTCTGGTTACCTGCATGTAGGCGGTGCCAGAACAGCCCTATTCAATTATTTATTTGCTAAGAAGCACAAAGGCCAATTTATCCTGCGTGTGGAAGACACAGATAGAGAACGCTCAAGCCAAGAGTCCATTGCTGCCATTTTAGAAGGCTTAGATTGGTTGGGGATTCATGCGGATGAAGGTCCCTTTTTTCAAAGTGAGCGCAATGAAATTTATGATCAATATTTACAGCGTTTAATCAAAACCGGTGCAGTCTACAAATGCTTTTTAACCAAAGAGGAATTGGATGCCAGAAGAGAAGCTTTGAAGGCAGCTGGAAAAACACCAAAGTATGATGGGCGAGAAGAACAATTAAAAAATCAAGAACAAAACAAACCTTTTGTCTGGCGTTTTAAGGTCCCTGAAGGTGAAACTGTCATCGATGACCAAGTTAAAGGTAGAACAGTTTATCAAAACAAAGAACTGGAAGACTTTGTGGTGGCCAGAACCGATGGGACCTGTACCTATAATTTTGTTAATGTTGTTGATGATCTTGATATGAATATCAGTCATGTAATTCGTGGCGACGATCATTTAAACAACACCGCCAAACAAATTTTGCTTTATCAAGCCTTAGGTGAGAAACTTCCTATTTTTGCGCATGTTCCCTTGATTTTAGGTCAGGATAAAAAACGTTTATCCAAACGGCATGGAGCAACGGCCGTGCAAATGTACCGTGATATGGGTTATTTACCGCATGCGATGGTGAATTTTTTAGTGCGCTTAGGCTGGTCCTATGAAGACAAAGAAATTTTTTCTGCGCAAGAATTAGAAGATCTTTTTAGTTTAGAAAACATTGGTAAATCCGCTGGTATCTTTAATGAAGAGAAATTAATTTGGTTAAATCAGCATTACATTAAAGAAGCTGATCAAGATGTTTTATTGGAGCAGGTGGATTATTTTATTGGTATTCCAGAAGATAGAAAAAATACCGAGCAAGCGTTTACCACCATCAATGCTTTAAGAGATAGAGCTAAGACCACAAAAGAATTGGCAGAGCTAGCAAGGTTTTATTTTCATGATGAGTTGGTTTTTTTTGAGGGTGTAAAAGAAAAATTTATCACCCCAGAGTCAGTAGCCATTATGAAAGTGTTTAGAGAAAAGTTAGAAGCATTACAAACCTTTGATCATGATCATATCAAAACTATTTTTGATCAAACACTAGAGCAATTGGATATCAAATTTAAGTTTTTAGGACAGCCTTTACGCATTGCCTTAACAGGATCACCCTATAGTCCTGGTATTATGGAGATTGTAGAAATTCTTGGTAAAGAAAGAAGCGTTCAACGCCTTAAAGCCATTGGAGCTTAGAAAAATAATACAAGCTAAAAAGTATGATTATTGATTTCTTGCCAATTGTAACGAGCGTTGAGTTGGAAAACAGAACCTAAAGAAGTAATTGTGTTGTTTTCAATTAAGTTTTCATCAGTAGGAACCGGGTTGCTGGGAATGTTTACATCCCTAATGGCAGGGCCAGTGTTGATGTTGGATACAAGGGTATTATCTATAATTGAAAATCCACCTTTGTAAAAACTTCCATTTAAATCTGAGTCAAGCGGTGCCGGCCTTGGATTAACAATGATACCGTATTCATTAAAATTTTGAATGGTATTATTTTTTAACAAACTGTCACCGATACCTGCCAAATGAATTCCAATGCCACCCCCATCTAGAAGGTTATTTTCAACAGTGCAAGAAGAGCCATCACCCACTTGTATGGCATGATTTTGACTGCTTCTGTTTTGAGTAGACCAATTGTTAATTGTATTATGGCTAATGCTACAATTGTCTACAGCGGAACCCACTTGAATACCGTCCCAGCCAGTATTTTCAATATGGTTATTAAAGATATGAATGTTTTTGACCAAGTGAGGATATTGAATACCTTCACAACGAGATAAGTCGCAAGCTGAATTTCTTGCGCAGTATTGATCGCTTACTCCTGTAAAAAAACTATTACCAAAATAAAATCCTTCGCCAGCAACATTTTCTACCAAGTTGTCATGAACATAAACCGTATCCATAACATAGCTATCATACCGGCGGTCGTTGATACGACAATCTTGTGAGGAAGGATCAACTTTAGCCATAATGCCGGCAAAAGAAGACGATTGAATATGAATGTTGTCAAGTTCATAATGATGGGCTTTGCCTATGGCTAGAGCATGGGGTGAACTTGGCGCATCTAATACAATACCAAGACTGCCTGTACTTTGAATGCCCGTCAGCCTAAAATAAGATCCTGAAATAACTTTTATCGCAGCTTGGCTGCCAGTAGATAAAAATTTTACAGAGCCATTGCAGTTTTTTACAATGATAGGATGGTGTTGAGTACCGTTTAAATGTTCAAATGTCATGGGTTGCCTCACATCTGCAACTTGAGCATCAAAGCATACAGTGCTTCCTGGATTGATTGTTTGTGCATCCATGAATTGGATTTGCGGATCAATCGTATAATCGCACACACAACTGTCATTTAAATTGTTGATGGGAAATAGCTCTTGCCCTTGTGGTAAAGTTGGACCAGGACCAAAATCATTAAGATGGGTTTGATTGAGTGCATGAATACTTTGGTTTTCAAGCGTACACGCTTGAAAGCTGATAACGGTAAGAATTAAGCTTAATTTTATCCAATAATGCTGCAATACATTTCCCCAAAAAACTGCCGATATCAAGCCCAAGTATGCAAATATTGCATGTATGAAGTTGAAAGCATTAAAACGGTACTAATGATTTCAAGGCTTTAAAAATCTTGGTTTTATTCTGGGTAATAAATTGCAAAAAAAATGCACACTCAGAACAATGAGTGTGCATTGGTATAAAATAAAAATTTAAAACAATAAGGGCTTATTGTTGGCGGGCTTTAATGATTTCTTGTGCTTCCAAGGTTAAAGCATTCATGCCGTATTTTTCAATAATAGCATCAAACACTTTTGAAATGGTTAAGCCCTGAGCAAAAGCATTGTCCACGGCTTTTCTTCTTTCATTGGCCATTTTGTCTGAACAAGAAGGAGAAGCCAGAGGCAATGTTTCATCGCTGGGACATTTTAAAGCAGCGTAAACCATTTCAGAAGGGTTAAATTCTCCGCCATGTGGGTCATTAGAAGCCTCAGGCGCATGATTATGTCCTGTGTGTGGATCTTGCGCATAATCAGATTCTTGTGGATAAGCAGGTGGCGCAGATCTATCATAAGACATGCCAGGCTTTTGATTTTGTAGGACCAAAACCAAAAGTAAAACTGCAATAATAGATAAAAGAATATTGGTAATATTTTGTTGATTCATGCCTGTCTTATAAAACTGATTAATTAAGAAATCCAGAAAAAGCGACCCAAGCCATGAAATTATTTAAAAAAACGTGAAATTGTTTATAAGTTTAAATGGGTATGCGCGTTTTTGAACAAATGTTAATGGATCAGCTGTATTATGTTTATGATGGCGTTCATGCAACAGAGCTCGATGATGAAGAAATTTTTGCTGTCAAAGATAAGATATCTATTAATTTGAAACGAGAAAAAACCGCAGAAGATTTTTTACGTTTGATGGATAAAGCTTGGTCTTGTGCACAAGATGATATGATTAGATTTGTATTTTCTTATGATTATCATGTGCAACAAAGAAGATTGCCGCCAGTATTGGATATTCATCAATACTATGCTTGGTATGGTTGCGGGCGTTTAAAGCATACAGTTTTTCCTGAGCAAGCCAATATGACTAATCAAGTGCTCAATAAAATAAAATTTAAAAAAGTGCATCGTTTAGGAGATCCTGAAAAGGAGTTTTTAATACAAAAGTGGCAAGAACAATACATTGATACCGTTTTAAAAGATTATCCCTTGCAGGTAAAACAACAACAGTTGGAAAAATTTATGAAAGGTCTAGAGTTCTATGCAGAAAAAACGCAATATTTGTTTTATAAAAATGATGTGATTGTTGGTCATTACTCAATGCATATTTTTGATTGGCCACCGTTTGGGGGCAAAGCCTTAGATCCACACCGCTGGATAGAGCAAAGTTTACCCAAAGAAGAGAGAAAAATCATTCATGCGCATATCACACAGATTTTAAAAGATAATGAACAGTATGCCATGGGAGCAGGCGTGGTATTAAACAATGAAAAAAGTTTAAACATTTTACAACAAAATGGTTTTATTCCATTGCATTTGTGTGTGAAAAGCTTAATAGCTTAAACTTTTTAAAATTGACGCAAAGCGTTTTTAATGTTACGTCTCTTCTTTATATGAATATGAATTTCAGGGGTGTTTTTTTTACTCTTTTTGCTTTATATATAACAACTATTTCTTATGCTCAAAATGGTGTTCCAAGATACTTTGCTCTATCTAATTGTAATATTGTAGAATGGCCAAATATTTTATCAGAAAGAGATGAGACTAGTTTTTCGCTAACAGTAGAAATAGCTAAGACCTCTTGTTGTAGTTCTGGATATTGTTTATCGGTATTTGCAAATATACCGGAAGAAGGAACAGATATAGCTTGTGAGTTAAAAAATGGTGATATATCGCAAGAATTTGGTACCAGGATAGATGATAATACAATTAAAAAAATTAATAGAAACTTAGATTTAAAAAGAAGAGTGCCAATTGTTTACGCAGACTTTGTATTTGATGAATATGGAAAAGGTGTTAATCTATTGCTTCTCAATGGAGAATGGATAAAAGCAAGAGAGTGCGAGATTTCAAAATCAGATAATTTTTATATTGATATCAATTTTACTAGGCCTAAACCCTAGTAAGTATAATTTTAACATATGAATAAGATCAGGCTTAGTTTAGCTATGCCTAATGTATATATTGTTATTTACCCACTGAATAACTTTGATTATTTTTGGATTAATCAATAAAAGAGTTGTTCAAATTGATTGAAAGATTGTGACTTTTCTTGCATAGAAGATAGAAACAGTAAATTTATAGTAGAGTATTCCCCATTTCATTTTGTGGGAGATGATAGGTATCGTATGAAAAATTCATTAAAAAAAGAACTAAGACATGACCCACAAGCACCGCATTTGCCTAACACACCGTGGGCTTTTGTGATGTATTTTTTGGGCTTTTACAAGTGGCCTCTTGTGGCTATGTTTGTGTTTGAAACTGGACAAGCTTTGTGTCAGATTTTGGTTCCTTATGCCATACGACAATTGATTGATACGGGAACAAGCGTAAGCGGTGATTTGAGCGCAGCATTACAAATTCTAAAACCCGCTTTAATTTTGTTTATTGGTTTAAGTCTAGGCGTATTGCTATTTAGCCGTGCCAGTGGCAGTATTTTGGTGATGGCTGGACCCGCTCTGCGGCGCAGGGTGAGAAGAACAGTGTTTAATTACTTGCAGTTTCATTCCCAGCGTTTCTTTATCAGTAATTTTTCTGGTTCATTGGCCAATAGGATTTCTGAAATGTCACAAGCTGTAAATCACAGCACATGGACCGTAATGTTTGATTTTTGGCCGGTGATTGTCAGTTTTTCAACTTCCATGTATCTTATGCAAGACACGCATCGGTTCTTGGCCATTGCATTTGGTTTATGGACCTTGATTTATATCGTTGTTTCATTTGTGCTGGCCAAACGTTGCCAAAAGCTTGCCAAAGCTTTTGCTTCAACACGCAGCATGGTCAGTGGCAAAATAGTTGATGCAGTGACCAATTCATTGAACACAAAAATTTTTGCCAAGCTTGGTTTTGAACGCAGTTACTTGGACAACTACCTTGAACTTGAAGTCAAAGCGGCACGTAAAACCTATTGGTTTATGGAAGCCATGCGCTGGTTTCAATTTTTATCCACCATGCTTTTGCAAATAGGGGTTATTGTTTTGGCTTTGAGGTTTTGGTTATTAGAAGAAATAACCGTGGGACAATTTGCCATGATTACCAGCTTGGCTTTGTTGGTCATCAATGATGCCAGAGGCCTAAGCCGACGCTTTTTAGAGTTTTTTGAATACATGGGTAACATTTCTGATGGTGTGAATATCATTGTTAGAAACCATGAAATCATAGATGCAAGTGATGCAAAACCCATTAAGGTTAAACAAGGTGAGATTAATTTTGATCATGTGAATTTTGCGTATACGCCAAATAAACCAGTATTTGAGCAGCTTACTGTAAAGATTAAGCCAGGGCAACGCGTGGGTTTGGTCGGCTTTTCAGGTTCCGGAAAAACAACCTTCATTAACCTGCTTTTGCGCATGTATGAAGTGAACTCGGGGCAAATTTTATTGGATGGACAAAACATTGCAAAATGCACGCAAGACAGTTTGCGTGAGCAGGTGAGTATGATTCCGCAAGAACCCATGTTGTTTCATAGAACTTTATTGGAAAACATTCGTTACGGTAAACTTGATGCTACAGATGAAGAAGTAATTGCAGCGGCTAAAGCGGCCAAAGCGCATGATTTTATTATGCAACTGCCAGAAGGCTATCAGGCTTTGGTAGGAGAGCGTGGCGTTAAACTTTCTGGTGGCCAACGTCAGCGTATTGCCATTGCCAGAGCTATTTTAAAAAATGCTCGGATTTTGGTTTTGGATGAAGCTACGTCCAGTTTAGATTCAGTAACAGAAAAAGCCATTCAAGAATCTTTTGATACCTTGATGCAAGGCAGAACTGTGGTTGTGGTGGCGCATCGTTTATCCACTATTGCCAATTTGGATAGAATCATTGTTTTTCATGATGGCAAGATCATTGAAGATGGCAGCCATGATGAGCTGCTGAAACAGAATGGTCATTACGCCAAATTATGGAGCATGCAAGCCGGCGGCTTTTTGCCAGAGCATGAAGTTGCTTAAGACGGTAAAATAAAAAATTAGATTATTGTTTAATAAAACAATATAGAATAAAAAATATGAGTATTATAGATATACTTTTTGATGTGTTAGGTTCGATAGCATCCGACTTTCCAACATTAAGTAAAAATGAAATACCTATCTTACACGCAAGTGCAAGTTGTATAGATAGAGTTATAAAACAAATTGCTTTAATAAATATGGGCGAAGAAACAGCTCAGAGTATACAGATAAAGTTGTTAGATAACGCTAGCCAAGAAATTAAAGTCTTAACACTTGGGTTTCTTCCAAATCATAAAGAAAATAAAAAAAGGGGAAATCCTCTTGGTCTTGAATTGTTAACAGTGAACTTTGTTGGCTCTGAACAAGGAAGTGAAGTTGCTAATATTGAAATTTATTATCAAGATTCAATAGGAAGACAATACATTTCTAAGTACTCTGTTGAGTCTGGGCAAATCAAATTTCCGGGAAACATGACTTTGGAATCCTCTCCCAATAAAAGTTTATGGATTTTTAAAGAAAAGATGCGCCCTAAAAGAATTGAACTAGTTAATATTGGGATATAACTAAAGCAGCTATTTTATATGGCTGCTTGCGAGGGAAACAGTTTTTTTCTGGTAACAAAGCATGGAGGAGAGATTTTATATCGATTCCGACCGCAAAAGGGTGAATTGGCGGAGACCGCGTCTTCGCCAAGAGGGAAAAAGCGTTTTTTCCCTGCGAAAACGATTGGTGCCTGAGACTGGACTCGAACCAGCACGAGATTGCTCCCACTAGCCCCTCAAGCTAGCGTGTCTACCAATTCCACCACCCAGGCACTTAGAATTGAGCCCTTCTTATAGACCATCCACGGTAAATAGCCAATCAAAATCTCAAAAGTAAGGCCGTACCTTTTGAGAAGAATTATTAAAAACAAGACTTTACAAAGTGCTTTTCGACATGGTATGTCATCAGCATGATGAAAAAACAGATTTCTTTTTTGAGTGTAGGGTTTTTAGCATTTTCATTTGCCTTTACGATCAATGCATTTGCCAATGAAAGTACAAAAAATAAGGCAGATCATTTCTTTCAAAATTTAATGGGACAATGGACCTGTAACTCTGATGAGCAAGTGAATAAATTGGGTAAAATTCAAGATGAAAAAAACTATGTTGATCACATGACCATAGATTACGACATGGAAAAATCATGGGTCTCTATGCGTTACAACAATGACAAAGCCTATCAGAATCAGTGTTATTATGATTATGTTGCCAATGAAAAAACCTATAGACAGATCTGTTTGAGTTCTAAACATGCCTGGTCTGTGGCTATGGGGCAAGAGTTAGATCAAGAAGAGTTAACGTTTAAAGGTAAGGTGTATCATCAAGACAGACCTTTAACAGTCTACAAAACTTTTTTAAAAACAGACAAAGGTTTAGAAGTTTATTCTAAGGTTAAAGATCCTAAAAAGCTCCTCAGCAAAACATGGTCAGCTCAGTGTAAAAAAGATCCAAAGAAACCTCTTCAGACTTCTCAGGCTCCTAAGCCAAAAGATGGAAGAGTTTGCTGTCTTAAACCCTAGTCTAATGACCTATGGGTAATTTAAGATCATTATGAAAAGCGTGCCGCAGCTTTTTAATGATATTGTTTTCGGTGAAATTTAAATGAAACAGAAGCTTATAAAATTAATATTTATTGTTTTGTTTTTTCTAGGTTTGGGTATTCAAAAAATAATTATTGCTCAGGACTTACCTTGTTACAGTACTGTTCTTTTACAACAAGGTTTTTCAAAAAAAGTTTGGCAAGAAAAAATTGGCGGACAACGTTTAAATACACTAAGAGCATTATTTAATCAGTATAAAAAGTTAGATAAAGACATCTTTGGGCTGCTGACCAAGCAAGATCATTATGGTCAGAACAAGCATTTGTTTGGAAGCTACCATGCAAATTTTGATTACAGGGGTGTTTTTTTTGAAGAAAGAGAAGTACCAGAAGAAGACGGGTTCCCCGTCATTGATTTTAATAATTATGATTATAAGCCTTCACAGCATTGGCTGCTTTCTCCTTCAAGATCTCAGTTTGAAATGAAAAACAAAATAGATAATTTTGATATCACCCGTACTGAGAAATTTTCATATTTAAACTCTTATCTCTTTTTACCTCTGGCATTAAGAATTGGTATAGAAAGGCAGATGGTCATCAATACAGACATAAATCAACAAAAGATTTTGGTCTTTGTGTTAGAAGAAGACGATGTGTTCAAGGAAGCTTTTCTTGAAAGCAAAGACTTTTTTGCCCATATGTTGGCAACAAATCATATTCAGGATATTATGTTGCTTGCACATCGTAATATAGATAAAGATAAGCTTGCTGATGTCTTAGATGGGGTTGTAGCTCACCACAATTTATTTTTTGTTGATTTTTCTGCACAGAGTCCAGCTGAAATATTTTATGAAAAAAAAATAGAGTTGCTTCAACGTTTAGGCACAATCATTCAATGCAATCGAGCATGATTAAAAAAGTTAATGCAGTATTGTTGTTAGTAAACAAAAGTGAAGGTGAAAATGAAAAACACAAGAAAAATTTTTGAATTTTCTGCTATTGGCTTATTCGTAGCAGGTTTTATTTTTATCGTTTATTTTAAATTAAACTATGTATCCTACCGTATACCATCCGGGGCAATGTCGCCAACCGTTATAAAGGGTGATTGGGTCTGGGGTCGTAAACTTAATCAGGATCATATCAAACGTTATGATATTGTTGCATATGAACGTGATGGTACGATGTTCATTAGTAGAGTTGTAGCGCTGCCAGGAGATAGTGTTGAACTTAATCAAGACAATAGATTGTTGGTTAATGATAAACTTGTTGGCTCTGAACCTTTAGAATTCAGTTCTCAAGACTTTGATCTTCCAAAAATTGAAAGTTATGGCCAACAACTGAGTATTGAGCGAGTTCAGATCAACACGTGGCATGGTTTTAATATTATATATACACCTGATGATGGTTTTATGAGATATGGTAAGCCTCTTGAACAAGATACGGTTCCAGAAGGGGAGGTTTATTTGGTTTCAGATTATCGATCCAATGCTATGGATTCAAGAATATATGGCTCGATTCCAAAGAGTGCAATAAAGTATAAAATAACCAGAGTCTATTTTTCTCAACCCAATGACTTTTCTGAAATAGGTAAAAGACTTAAAAGAGTTGGTAAAAAGCTATATTAGGGCAGAGTTAAAAGATTAAGTTTAACTGTTGAAAAGCTTTTTTTTGAAAGGTTGAAATGCCTAATGTAGATAAGTCTTCTTTTTTCACCCATTGATACGACTGCGAGTGTAGATCTTTACTTTTTAGAGTACTTTCTAAATTTAAATGTAAAATTTGGGCACTGATTTTTTGATGGGTTAATTGATGGGTAATGTGTGCAATGGGGCATAAGTTTACTGTTATTTTCCCTGTTAAATCTTCTAGCCACTGCTTAATAATTTTGGAGGATAGTAGTTGTTTGCTTTCTAAACTTGGATTTTGCCATAAGTTTTCCCAGCGACCAGCTTGCGTACGTTTTTCCATTAAGAAACAATCTTTATGTTCTATTAAAACAATAGCAGCATAGATATGTGTCTGTTTAATTTTTTTTGTTTTTTTAGGAAACAAGTCAACCTGACCTTGTTGTTGCGCACAACAAAATGTTTGTACGGGACATAACAAACATTGTGGGTTTTTTGGGGTGCATACTGTTGCCCCCAATTCCATGATGGCTTGATTGTAGTCCCCTGGGTTTTTTTCATACAACAAAGATTGAGATTTTTCAGCAGGGTTTGTATCATCAGCAAACAATCTGGCCATGACACGTTTTACATTACCGTCAACACAAGCTATAGCTTGACCAAAAGCAATAGAAGCAACTGAAGCACTGGTGTATTCTCCAAAACCTTTTAGTTTTATTAGCTCTTGAGCTGTTTTGGGTAAGTGACCGTTATGTTCAGCAATAATTTGTTTTGCGGCCTGATGCAAATGTTTGGCTCTTCTGTAATAGCCCAAGCCTTGCCAATATTGCATGAGTTTATCTTCTGGGGCGTATGCTAAATCTTTTAGTGTTGGAAAGGTTTGAATAAACTTTTCATAATAGGGAATCACCGTTTTGACCTGAGTTTGTTGAAGCATGACTTCGGACAACCAGATGTAGTAAGGGTTTTTTGTGCGACGCCAAGGTAAATCGCGAGCATATTTTTTGTACCATGACATTAAATTTTTTTGAAAATTTTTGAGCTTGAAGTTCATAGGAGTATTATCAAAAAATATGCCTCTCAAAAGGTAGGCCGTACCTTTTGAGATTTAGTTGCTGTCCAAGTGTTCTAAAATATAACCATTGAGCATGCGGCGCACATTGACGTCCATTTCTTTAAAAATAAAACCAACAACATAATATTCCATATCATCTTCACAACGCATGCGCACAACTTTGGCTCTAATTTTTAAAGTCTGATCGGTTTCTGGAAGGGTAAACTCTAAAAAAACTTCATCTTCTTTTTCTAAAAGTATATTGGTTTCAATCAGTATCCCAGACCAACTTAAGTTGATGGATTCAGCATAACCTTGAATAAGGTCACCGGATAAAGAGGTGATATAAATTGGAAAAAAAGTTTCAAGTCGATCGCCTTTGATTCTTCGATTAAACTCAATTTTTGGTTTTTCAATCAGGTCCAGATCCAAGTCATGGTTCACGGGTTGCTTAGATTTATTCATTTTTCCCACAGTATCCTTATTTTATCATTAGATTCATTACAATCGCAAGTACCAATTACTCAAGGCCTTATTTGATGGTCATCCCAAAACGATGTGACCGAATTGACGGTACAGCAAAGTTTCCTAAGTAAAATAAAGGATTTTTGCTGTCTATAGATAACCAGACAAACATGGCCTTCCCACGAATACTTTTTATTGGAATTGATTTATTTCGCCAATAGCGACCATCCAGAGAATTGTCACGATTATCTCCAATTACAAAAACATGGTCATTGGGTACTTTATAAGGTCCAAAATAGTTAAGCTCTGGCTGAGTATTAGATCTTTCCATAATCACGTGCTCTACTCCAAAAAGATCCTCTTTATAAAGATGATAGTCGGTGGGATCAGCAATGAAATAATGATCAAATAAATATTTTTGTGATTGAAACTCCGTTTTAGGAATAGGTTGACCATTGATATAAAGTTGTTTGTCATTGATTTCAATGATATCGCCAGCAATGCCTACAACGCGTTTAATATAATCTACTTTTGGGTCATCAGGAAAAGGAAAAACAATCACATCACCGCGTTTGGGTGTTGAAAGTTGAATTAAGTTGTCGTTGGTAAATGGAATTTTAACGGCATAGCTTAATTTACTGACAAACAAAAAATCACCAATCTTCAAGCTGGGAATCATAGAACCCGTTGGAATTCTGTATGGTGAAGCTACACTGAATCTAAAAACTAGGGCTAAAAATAAAGCAAACATCAAGGCACGAAAAGAGTTCAACATAGACACCTTTTACCTGTTGTGTTTGGGTTTGGCAACGCTTTGAACAATATAATTTGGACCAAAACTGGCTTTATCAACAAAGTTGTTTGCCATGATTTCTTGATAAGCAAAATAGGCTAAGGTCTGTGCAGTCATGTTAGTATTATCATGCTGTTGAAAAAAGGGCTGTTCATTTAAAAGCGTACAGTCAGGGCCTAAAAAAATGATAGGTTTGTTTTTAGCTTCCATAAAATAATCGTTATTTAATTCAGTCATTGCTTGTTCACAGACAGCCTGTTTTAAAGCTAAGTTTTTCTGCGTATAGTCATAGGTGCAATGGTAAAAATGGTTTTTTCTTGAAGCAATAACAGGAACCAATAAACAGTCTTGTTTTTCTGCTTGATTCAATACATATTGCTGCGCTAATAAATAACAGGGATCTAGAGCAACAATATTTTGTTGATGGTTTGAAAAGGATAAAGCTTTTAGGGTGGCAGCACCAATTCTAAGACCTGTAAAAGAGCCTGGGCCAGCAATATAAGCGTAAGAAGTAATATCAGTTAAGTCAAGAGCATGCTTTTTGAGCAAGTTTTGCAGTAAAATTAAGGTTTGTTCAGCAGTATCAAAACGCTGCTCACTTTTAATTTCACCTAGAACAGCCTGGTTTTTTGCTAAGACCCAATGCGTATACGGTTGGCTGCTATCAAGAATTAAATGCAACATGTTTAACTTAAACTTAAAAAATTTATCTAGTTAAACAAACTTCTAATTCTATCAAATAAAAAGCGGTTGAGGTCAACATAGAAGGTTAAGATCATTAAACCAATAATGAATGCAAAGCCTAAAGTGTGACCAATGCGTACTACTTTTTCTGAGACTGGGCTACCTTTGATCACCTCAATGAAAAAGAACAACAAGTGCCCACCATCCAACATGGGAATGGGAAGTAAGTTCAATAAAGCCAAAGTGATGCTGAGCATGGCCATCATTCTAAAAAATGCGTCAAAGCCGCCTTTTTTATAAGAAGTTCCAGCAAGATAAAAAATAGAAATAGGGCCGCCCAATGAATTCATAGACAATTTACCCATAAATAGCTTACCTAAACCTTTAGCCGTTAAAACGGTTAACTTAATGGTTTCCTCAACCCCCTTATGCAAAGCTTTAAAGGGGTTGGTGTAACGCTCTTTAAAGAAAGCAGGCATACCTGTTAAAGCAGCTGACTGTACACCCAAGCGTTTAAATTGTTTTTTATCTTGGGTGAGTTCATCTTTTTCAGAAACAACTTGTGGTTGTGCGGTTAAAGTAAGAGGAATATTATTTCTTAAAATACCAATTTTTAAAGCTTCTTCTGCTGATTGAATGCCTTGATGAAATTGAGACCAGGTGTTGAGCTCTTCACCATTGAGGCTAACAACTTTATCATTCACTTGTAAACCAGCTTCTTGAGCCACACTGTCTGGCAATACATATCTAATGTAAAGCTGACCATTTTCTATGCCAGCATGTGCAGCAGAAAGAAATTTGCCATTCAAAGCAATGGTTTTTTCTTCAGCTTGATCAAGCTTGTTGTTTTGTAAAGCTTCAGTGCTATAGCGTTTAACCTGCAAGGTCATATTTTGACTAAGCTCTTGATCAAAGAACTGCTCTACTTGCCACCAATATTGAATATCTTTTTCATTAATTTTTGTAATTTCATCACCTGTTCGCAAACCAGCTTTGTAAGCAGCGCTATCTTCACTGCTAATACCAACAATAGGTAAGAAGGGTAAGTAACTCACACCAATTTGTGAGGCTTGTGTTTTTTCTCCATATACATTTTCAACCTCTGACCGCGTAGCTTTGACGGTTATATTTTGCTGACGTTGATTGCGCTTAAAGGTTAAATCAATATCTCCGGCTTCCTGAGTTCTTAAAATATTAACAAAGTGATTCCAGGTATTGACGGCTTCACCATTGATAGAAACAATTTCATCACCAGCTTTTAGACCAGCAACAGCAGCAGGTTGACCGGGCTCAACATCACCAATTACAGGTTTTAAAGTATCTGTTCCAACCCAAAAAATAATAGCATAAACAAAAACAGGTAAAATAAGATTAAAAATGGGTCCCATGGATGCTATAGCAATGCGGTTCCATACCGGTTGATTCATATAAGAGCGCGGATCATCTGCAGACAATTCTTTTTTAACATCGCCTTGAATGGCTTCCATTTCCTCACCATGCATTTTAACATAGCCACCCAGAGGGAATGCACATAATGCGTATTCGGTTTCACCCCATTGCTTTTTGAAAATAGCTGGACCAAAACCAATGGCAAAACGTTCAACATATACACCGCATTTTTTTGCCACTAAGAAGTGACCAAGCTCATGGAAAAAAACCAATCCACCAAATAAAACGATGGGTAAGACTACACTTGCAAACATACATCTTCCTTTTTGATTAAGGGGGGATCTTCCCCCCTTTTTTATTTTAACCAAAATACGCTTTTGGTTCAATTTAAAGCTATACTTGTGAAGAGCAAGGCAAAGCCTTGCGATGATCTAGTATAACTTATGCCGCTTGCGGCCCTTCCACCCAGGTCAGAGTCGGCACATGGCCTTTCTTCCAAGGGTTATATATAATTTCTACATCCTATTTATACACGCTTGGGCAGTTTGTCTACCCCAAGCATCCGCTTGTAAGAAGTCGTCCAAACTAACAGCTTTCTGGCCATTATAACAGTTTAAAACGGTTTCGTTGATTTCAGTGATCTGAGTAAATGTAATTTTTTGCTTTAAAAAGGCGTCAACACTCACCTCATTGGCGCCATTGAGTACCGCAGGGTAGTCAGGTCCAGCTTTAAGGCTATTCATGGCTAACTCAGTTGCCGGAAAACGCTTTGTGTCAGGAGCAAAAAACTCAAGTTTAGATAATTTAGAAAAATCAAGATATTCTACAGCCTGTTCAATTCTATCTGGGTAGGATAGAGCATAGGCAATAGGGCCTTTCATGTCTGGCTTGCTCAATTGTGCTAATATAGAGCCATCCATATACTCTACCATAGAGTGAACAATGGATTGTGGATGAATAACAATATCTAGTTTTTCTGCTGGAACATTAAACAACCAATAAGCTTCAATGGCTTCCAAACCTTTATTCATCATAGTGGCAGAATCTATGGTAATTTTATTGCCCATGGACCAGTTGGGATGTTTGAGAGCTTCTTCTAAAGTTACTGTGTTTAGATCTTTATTCTTTTGTAAAAAGAAAGGTCCTCCAGAAGCAGTTAAAATAATTCTGCGAATATTTTTGTATGATAGATCTTCTTTGTTCTCCAAACATTGAAAAATAGCACTGTGTTCACTGTCAACGGGTAAAAGTTTACTTTTAGGGTGTTGTTTTAAGACTTCATTAACATATGCTCCAGCAACCACTAAAGATTCTTTGTTGGCTAAAGCAACGGTTTTATTGGATTTAATGGCGGCAATGGTGGGTTTGAGGCCAGCAGCACCCACAATAGCGGAGATAACATAATCTGCTTGATTCATAGATGCAACAGCGCAAGCACCGTCTTCACCGGACATAAATTCAGTATGTTTCAAATCTGAACAACGTTGTTTTAATGTTTTACAATCAGATTCTTCAAGACAAGAAACCAATAAGGGTTTGTATTTTAAGCATTGTTGACTAAGAAGATCAATATTATGGCCACCAGCTAAAGCAAGTACTTTAAATTGGTGTGGGTTTTTATCAATCAAGTCAAGACTGGATACACCCACTGACCCCGTTGAACCTAAAATAGAGATGGACTTCATCCTTGAACCTCCAGGGTTTTATGAGCTTTGCTATCACCAAATCTGCGTTCTCTTTGATTAAAAGCTTCAATGGCTTTTTTCAGCTCTGCAACCGAAAAATCCGGCCACAGGGTGGGAGTAAAATAGTATTCACTGTAAGTACTTTGCCAAGGTAAAAAATTAGAACTCCTGTATTCACCGCTGGTTCTTATAATAAGATCTGGGTCAGGTAAATCATGCGTATCCAAATAGCTTGCGATACAGCTTTGGTTAATATCCTTAAGAGTAATTTTTTGTTCAAGAAGATCTTTTCCCAATTTTTGAATCGCACGCGTAATCTCTTCTCTTCCACCGTAGCTTAAAGCAAGTGTTAAAGTCATTTTAATGTTCTTAGCTTTTTCTTGAGTTTTTTGCTTGGTTTTTTCAATCAAAGTTTGAATTTTTTCAGGTAAAAACTGCTGGTCACCAATGGTGTTAAAGGCAATATCATTATCTAACATTTTTTGTAGTTTGCTGTTAAGAAACTGTTCCAACAAGTTCATAAGGCCACTAACCTCTTGTTGTGGACGCTGCCAGTTTTGTTGTGAAAAGGCATACAAAGTAAGGTAGGGAATGTTAAACGACCTACAAGCTTCAATAATGGACTCCGTGGTGTCTACACTGTTTCTGTGGCCAAAAATTCTAGGCAGACTTCTTTTTTTAGCCCACCTACCATTACCATCCATAATGATAGCTAAGTGTTGAATGTGCGTTGTATCAGGTGCTGTTTCACCATTATTGGATAGAGAGTTTTTTTTAAAAGGCCACATAAGGCAAAAGTATCATAAATTATATGGCCAAAATTTCTTTTGATTTGACCTCAGCCAAGGTATCAATTTTTTTGATATTGGAGTCCGTTTTTTCCTGAATGTCAACTTGAAAGCGTTTATGCTCATCTTCTGAGATTTCTTTGTCTTTTTCGGCTTTTTTCAGTTCATCCATACCATTGCGACGAATGTTTCTGATGGCAATTTTTGCATCTTCAGCATGTTTTCCTACCAATTTAACAAACTCTTTTCGTCTCTCTTCTGTTAAGGCAGGAATAGGGATACGAATAATTTTACCATCATTCTGCGGGGTAAAGCCTAAGTTGGATGATTGAATGGATTTCTCTATCATGGCCAAGGCACTTTGGTCCCAAGGTTGAACCACAAGTGTTTTAGCATCAGGGGCGGTAATCGAAGCCATTTGTGCAATGGGGGTGGGAGTTCCGTAGTAATCCACTTTAATAATATCAAGCATACCAGGATTGGCGCGACCAGTTCTGACTTTGCTTAAATCATTTTCAAAAGCAGATATAGCTTTGTCCCACTTTTCATTGAGTTGCTGAATCAATTGTTGCATTGTAATCTCCTTATATCTTGTTCCTCTTAACTTGCATTTGATACAGTTGTTCCAATATCTTCACCGGCGATGGCTTTTAGGATATTCCCTTCTTTCATCATATTAAACACAATAATTGGCATTTTATTGTCCATGCACAATGAGGTCGCTGTTGAGTCCATGACCTTTAAACCTTTTTGTAAAACCTCAAGGTAGCTCAAGGTATCAAATTTTTCTGCATCGCTGTGTTTTAAAGGATCTTTATCAAACACACCATCTACACGCGTTGCTTTTAAGATAACATCGGCGTTGATTTCCATAGCCCTTAAGGATGCAGTTGTATCGGTTGTAAAAAATGGGCTACCAATCCCAGCTGCAAAAATAACAACACGGCCTTTTTCTAAGTGTCTTGTTGCTCTACGTCTAATATAGGGTTCAGCAATTTGTTGCATAGAAATAGCACTTAAAACTCTTGTTTTTACATTTTGCGCCTCTAAAGCATCTTGTAGAGCAAGTGCGTTAATCGTTGTGGCTAGCATACCCATATAATCAGCTGAAGCTCTATCCATGCCTTTAGATGCGCCAGCCACGCCTCTAAAAATATTACCGCCACCAATAACAATGGCTAACTCAACCCCAGTAGACATCACTTCTTTTATTTCTTGTGATAAACGAGATAAAATAGAAGGACTTATGCCATAGCCATTTTCATCGCATAAGGCTTCACCGCTAAGTTTTAAGAGCACTCTTTTGTATTGATGATTCATTGGCAAGAGACTACGCTGGCAAAAACAATTGGTCAATACAAGAACAAGAATCAATAACTATTTTCAAGCAAGGGGGGATAGGTCCCACCTTCTTTGGCCAAGACGCGGTCTTGGCCAAATTCATCCCACTCTGCGAAAATTCGGTATAAAACCTCTTTTCCGCTATAGTTACATTACATGCTCGCATTGTTCGTTTTGTGATTTCTACCTAAAAATAAACCAATTAAGATTCTTGTTCTTCTTCTTCAGTTTGTGGTTTTGCTGTTTCACCTAAAACAAAGCGAGAAAACCGAGCTATGGTAATGTTCTCACCCATTTTGGCAATAGACTGTTGTAACAACTCATTGATGGTGACCTCTGGATCTTTAACAAAGCTCTGTTCTAAAAGACAGGTCTCAGCAAAAAACTTATCCATACGACCAGTGATGATTTTTTCAATAAACTGCTCTGGTTTGCCAGAGTTTTTAGCTTGAGTGGCAACTACTTCTTTCTCACGCTCAACCCACTCGTTAGGAACTTCCTCACGTTTAACATGGCTTGGCGCTGCGGCTGCGATATGCATTGCAACATCTTTGCATAAAGCTTGAAAGTCATCTGTTCTAGCAACAAAATCAGTTTCACAGTTGATTTCAACCAAAACGCCAATATTGCCAGCACCGTGAATATAGGATGTGATTTGGCCTTCTTTGGCTGCTCTGTTAGCTTTTTTTGCAGCGGTTGCTAAACCTTTTTTACGTAGATAGTCCACAGCTTTATCAATAGAACCCTCTGATTCAGACAAAGCTTTTTTACAATCCGCAATGCCTGCACCTGTCATTTCTCTAAGATTTTTGATTTGTTCCATGTTGATACTCATAGTCTTACTCTCCGTCTTTTTTGGTTGTTTTTTTAGCAGTTGTTTTTTTAGTTGTTTTCTTTGCCGTAGTTTTTTTAGCACTGGCTTTTTTTGCAGGTTCCTTTTTATCTGCAGCAGCTTCTTTTGTAGGCTCTTGCTTAGCAGGAGCACTGGCTTTTAGAGGTTCTACTGGGGTAGTTTCTTTTTTTACGTCTGTATTTGTAGAAGCTTCAGTTTTTTTTGCGCTTGAAGATTGAATGTTTTTCTCAAGATTTTTACTGCCTTCTAAACATGCATTAGCAGCATCTTCTAAAAAGATACGAATAGATTTTAACGCATCGTCATTAGAAGGAACCACATAATCAATGCCAGCTGGATCACAATTTGTGTCAGTGATTGCAATCACCGGAATGTTAAGGTTATTGGCTTCTTTAATAGCAATGTGTTCTTTTTTTGGATCAACAACAAACATCAAGCCAGGTGTTTTTTTCATTTCACGGATGCCACTTAAACTTTTTTCAAGCTTTTGATATTCTTTATCTAGATCAACACGATCTTTTTTGCTTAATACTTGTGTTTTAGACGCTTGAATTTCTTGGATTTCATCCATGCGCTTAATTCTGGTTTTAATGGTTTCAAAGTTGGTTAACATACCACCCAACCATCTGCGATTGACAAAATATTGACCCGCACGGGTGGCTTCTTCTTGAATAATTTCTTGAGCTTGTGGCTTGGTACCCACAAAAATCACATGTTTACCATTGGCAACAGTATCTAAAATTGCTTTACGAGCTTGTTTCCATTGGGTGGCGGTTTTTTCTAAATTGATGATGTAAATGCCATTGCGTGCTCCAAAAATATAATCTTTCATTTTTGGGTTCCAACGACGGGTTTGGTGGCCGTAATGCGCACCTGCCTCTAAGAGGGCCTTAACGGATAAAGACATATCACTTCCTTTGTTTTAGGTTAATCCTCCACCGTTTTAGAAACATGTTTTTTTTACATGTTTGACCCAATAACCTTTTAAAAAGGCACCTAAGGCCTGAGTAATGTTTTATTAAACAATGACTCGCAAACGGTGTGTGTCATTCATAATGTGCGGACATATATTGAATGTACACAGCTTTGTCAAGTGCAAAGCCAAGATTTAAGGGATCTGGCTGATTTTAAGAATAAAAGTTTCATCTGTGTTATTGATCATGGCTGAGCTCACGGTTGTTTGGACGGCAAGAGACTCAATGGGGGTGGCTTTGGTAAAATAGTGAGCGATGAGCGCAGCTTCAAAAGCTTTTAAACTAAGATGAGAAACATAGGTTTTTTCTAAACCACGTTTAATGTTTTGGTCTTTATCTTGGTAATCAACTTCAATTGAGAAGCGTAATTGGCTAGGTAAAACTTGGATAATCTGTTGTAAAAAGCTTTCGCCAGAGGAAGATAGGTTGGGTTTTGTGTTGGCAAATAACTGATTGCGTTCGATTTTAATGCCTACATAGCTATCATTTAAAATTAACTTACTTTGGTTTATTTTTTTGACCAACTGGTCATAAATAGCAAGGTAGGTTTGTTTGCTTTGTTGGTTTTTCCTAAGTTCTTCTAGACTTTGATTTTTTTGATTGAATTGATTTTCTGTCAGTTGTTTGTTTTTTATGACCAATTGTTGGTTTAAAGTAGAAAGGTCCTGGTTGCGTAACTCTAAGTCAGACACTTGTTGTTTTAGCGTTGTATTTTCTTGTTGAAGTTCTTGGCTGTTTTCAGCACGTTTTTGGTATTCTGCAATGCTGGCGTCATGTTGACTTTTTAGCATGCATGAAGACAATAAACCACAGCTTAAGATAAGAAACATAAAATATCGCATGACTTAAACCTGCCGCAAACTTTAAGAATAATCAATTAAAAATGACTTCTCCATTCAATAAACTATTACTGGGCGCAATATGTGTTATAACATATTGCGCCCGCAAACTAACTTGAGTAAGAAAAGTACCATAAATAAATTTATAGTACTTTCCACTCTAAGTAATATGTTACACTAAAACCTATGTCAGATTTTTTTTCTGAAGCAACGGCCAGTTTTTTAGGACCCATCAAAGCATTTTTAGAAGATCCAGATATTGCTGAAATTATGGTTAATGGACCAGAGCATATTTTTATTGAGCGACATGGTAAAATACTGAAAACTCAAGCACGCTTTAAAGATGTAGATGAATTGATGGCCGCCATACGTAGAATTGGTCAGATGGTGGGTAAAATTATCAATGAGCAAACCCCAATTATGGATGCAAGATTAGAGGATGGTTCACGGGTGCATGTGGTTTTATCCCCCAGTGCTAGGACGGGACCCTATTTAACCATAAGAAAATTTCAAGAAGAAAAAATGAGTTTGCGCCAATTGGTAGAAAAAGGTGCTTTGAATGTTGATATGGCTAAGTTTTTAAACCTGGTTGTACAAATGGCTAAAAATATTATTGTGTCAGGAGGTACATCTTCAGGTAAGACAACGTTACTTAATGTTGTGTCCTCACTCATTCCTCCACAGGATAGAATTGTTGTGATTGAAGATGCTGCTGAGTTGCAACTCAGACAAGAGCATGTGCTATCTCTAGAAACAAAGGCTGCTGACAGTCAGGGAGAAGGAGCAGTAAGCATGCGCGATTTGGTTAAAGCTTCCTTAAGAATGCGACCTGATAGAATTGTGGTTGGAGAAGTGAGAGGAGCAGAAGGCATGGATTTAATTCAAGCCATAAACACTGGGCATGGTGGTTCTATGGCCACCATTCACGCCAACTCACCTTTAGGAGCTATAGGCCGTTTAGAAACTTTGGCTATGATGTCAGATGTTAATATGCCCATTCAGGCAATACGAGGACAAATTTGTTCAGCTTTAGATATCATTATTCAAACCACGCGTTTACAAAATGGACAAAGAAAAATTATTGCTATTTCAGAAGTGTTAAGAATGAAAGAGCAGGCAGAAGTCAATATTCAAGACCTGTATGTCTTACGCGTTAAGCAAGATAAAAAAACTCAAAACAAACCAACAAACAGCAAACTAGAACAAGTTGAATATGAACACGTAGCAACAGGTATTTTACCCAGTTTCTTTAATAAAGCCTTAGAAATGGGCTATGATATTGATAAAAAAATGTTTTCAGCTCCAAAAACAACGCAAAAAAATTAGTCACTATCTGTGCCATTGAACCTTTCATAGGCAAAGAAAACCAATAACATACAGAGAAATAGGACCGAGAAAAAGCCCGTTTAAAAATATTTTAAATTTGGTCAGATTAATGATAAAGGAGGAAGCAGATCATGCGTTGCAGGTATACGCTTAAACAATAAAGGAATACTATATTATGAAATACAATCAATGGATAAAACGTTTGGTATTTGGGGGAACATGTGTTGCTCTATCAATGGCCATGGTGAGTTGTTTAAATGAAAATTCATCCAGCTTTGGTTTTTTAAGCCGTAACAGTACTTCACAAGCAGATCTAACAGATGAAACCCAAAACCCAGATGGGAGTATTACTGTAATTGACACCTGGCAAAACTTGCAAGAAATTGCCAAAAAAGCAACGATCCTCATTACAGTGGATGCGTCTGGATCTTTAGATGATGAAGTAGAATTTCTTGCAGATAAAGGAATAAAAGCTTTGGTTGAGCGATTTGCCAGTGAATTTGAAACCTATTTTGCTGTAACGGGAGGCTTTACCAACCATGCGCCTTACTCTGGATACAACAATGGAACACAAACAGTTACCAATAGAGTTACCTTATCCAATGGTATGGTGGTGAACGATCCTGCAGGGAAGATTTGGCCACCCAACAATTTAGATCAGGCTTGTGTATCAGTAAATGATTACGCTACCACGCAAGGCGTTGTTAATGCAGTAAAAGCCAACTTTGCCCTTAGACCTGCAAATGACAATTTGTCTCAGAAGGTGGGTGCGGGTGAAGCCATGGTTAATTCAGTTAAAACTTTATTTACAACACCATCATTGATTAACCCTATTGTTAATACTGGCAAATGTTTTGGCAATGACCATACAATTATTGTGGTGAGTATGTCGGATGAAACAGATTATACCCTGTGTCCAAAAGATTATAGTTTAGCACAAAATGCGGTAGATCCATCTGCAATCAGCCAACCCAATACTCGATACACTTGGGAATATTGGGATTTGGATGAGATTACCAGTAATTTTAATTTTGATGCGGATTGTGGTTCGGATACATCTCGTGAGTATGCTGGAGACACCGTAGGTGCAATGTTATCTTCAACATACAACAGTGTGACCAATACTTGGGAAATGAATGATACAATTGATTCAGTTGAAGCTGATTTAAGAGCCTTTGCTGGGACTTTGCCATTTTTCTGGGCAACTGTGGGTTATGATCAATCGGGTTATGCTTGGAATACCTATGAATCTCCAGCCTATGCAGAGTTGGCTTTGTCAGAACGTTTTTCTGACAGTGGGGCCTACCATATTCCTATGGAGTATGCGACAGACTTCAATGAGAGCGCTTTTTCAGCAGCATTTAATAATTTAGCAGAGCAGTTAAAATCAGATGCTTCTTATCTTAATATTTTTGATACACAATCACGTTGTCCAGGGACAACAGTTGTAAAAGTAGATGGAGTGACTTTGGAAGATTCAAAATACATTGAACTCTCTCCTACTCGGGTGACCATTAAATCTCCACATAATCAAGGAACAGAAGTAACCATTGAGTATGCTTTAAACACAGGTGCAGGGTCTTGTGACTAAACATTAAGGATTTTGATAAAACTTTTTAAGGTAGCTTGTTATTGTCACTTGTTGTAAGCTCATAAAAGCTGCATGGGTGCTGTATAATTATTAAATACATTAGAAGCCTTTTTACACGGGTAGATGGCTGCGGTGGTGTGCAAAAAGGTGCAAATTGCCTAAAAATTGCATAAAATAAGTGCTTGATTATATTAGGTTTGCTGAGTTGGCGCTCACTTTTGTTTACAAGAGCTAAAAACAGCATTAATAAAATCAAGTATTTACGTTTGGCACATAAATTGCTGCTTTTACGGCTAAAGCATGAAAGTGCCGTATTTTTGCCCAAATGCGACATGCCTTGTGCAAAAACACATAAAATCAAGAGCTTATAAGCTTTGTTTTTATTGAGGAGATTAAGTTATGGACATCAAAAAAAGAATAGGAATGCTGGTGATAGGTCTAACGCTCAGTGCCAGCATGTACAATTGTGAGATTTTAGGTGAAAACCCTTCCCCTTTTGGTTTATTAACCAGAAATGGCATTGTTGAAGCTGATATTACGGACACAGAGGATTTAGGGAATGGTCAGACGCAAGTTACAGATACGTGGACCAATAATCAGTTGGATCAAAGTTCCGCAGTGATTGCCTTTGTTCTAGATGCTTCAGGGTCATTTGAAGATGGGCGAGAAACTTTAATTGAAGAAGGTATTCCAAAAGTGGTTGAATACTTTGGCAATCAAAATATTGATGCCTGTTTTATGATTTTAGGAGGCTATGCTGATAACCCAAACAATCCTGATTTTCCAATTTCAGCAAGTGCATCACGTGTCACACTGGCCAATGGCTTGGTTTTAGATAACCCTGCAGGTGTACCAATTTCATCCAATAACAGTATGGACAATAAATGTGTTTGTGTGAATGAATATGGTTCAGTCAGTGCACTGGTTAACCAAGTAAAAGCCAATGCTGCGCAAATTGAGTCAGAACTTTTAGGTGTTGGAGAGTCCTTGATTGAATCTGCGGCTGCCTTATTAACCAAACCTGAGATATTAAATCCATTGGTTAACGCTGGAGAGTGTTTGCGCCCTGAACAACAATTGTATTTTGTTTTAGCAGGCGATGAAACTTCACCGATTTTGCGTCCAAAAGATGTGCCGTGTGTTCGCAACAACAATGGTAACGCATCATGTACCAATAACTCTAGTGACAATGGTTCCTACAATGCAGGAGACCCTGTTGTTTTTGGTAACAAAGATAACAATTTGTATTCACAGTCTACTGTTTATGAAGAAGATCCATGGGATACACGAACAGGGATGGCATTTGCTGACTTTAACTCAGTTACCGGTAACTGGGATATCAACCGTACCATTGAAGATTACCAAGATATTTTTAGAACATTCTTTGGTGCATTACCCGGTGGTTTTATTTCAGTGGGTCATTCTAGCCAAGGTGGCCCAGGTGAGCCAGGTCCAGGATCGCACTCAAACATTGCGGTAGCAGAAATGGAAATGGTTAAAGAATTTCATAGTAACTTGGAAGACTTCCAAGTGCCTATCAAGCATCTGTTAGGAACGCCAAATATACCCGCTTTTGTCAGTGAATTTGATGTGTTGGCACAAACATTAAGTACAGTGGCACAGTATCAACAAATTTTTGATACACAAGCACGCTGTCCTGGCAGTTTATCTGTAAGTGGTGACGGACAAGCGATTAACCAAGCTAATATTACAGAAGTGAGCAACACTCGGTTTAGAATTACATCACCGCATAACCAAGTGACCAATGTACAAGCCGTTTATATTTTAGATGAGGGCAACTGTTCATAAGGATAGTTCTAAAATATAAAAGCGTTTAATCTCCTAAAAAAGCCAGACTTTAAGTCTGGCTTTTTTATTTTTATATTGATGTTGTTTGACATTTTAAACAGGTGTATTTCCTTTATCCTAGGGGTTTGTAACTTGAGTTATTGATTGAGACATTGTAGAAGACCAAGCATGCACAGAAACAATGCTTTTGTCCGTTTTTTAAACCAATACTTTTCTTGGTTAAGTATCCCCTATTTATCCATTATTTTGGCTGCGCTTCCTATCATTGGTTTGTTGTTGGAGTCCATGGGCTATCCTAGGCATTATTATATGTTTGATCCCAGCCTGATTAAAATGGGTGAGTATTGGCGTCTTTTGGCTTTGCCATCAAGCATGCAAAGCATGTTTTGGCTGATTTTCTATGTATTGTACGTTTATTATATAGTAGATGCTTTAGAAGGTATTTGGGGCGAGAATACTTTAAGTTTGTTTGTGGTTTTAAGTTATATTGCAGGCGTAACGGCGGGCTTTGTTTTTAATCAATACATTCCAATTTGGTATTACGTCACGCTCAATGTATCTTTGGCGTTTGGTACTTTGTTTCCTGATATTGAGTTTTATTTGTACTTTATTTTAAAAGTCAAAGCCAAGTGGCTGGCTATCTTGGCCGGAGCTTTTTTATTATGGCAAATGATTATGGGATCAACCACAACAAAATTAAGTTTGTTAATTGTTATCTCGCCCTATATTTTATTTTTAGGGACAGATGTTATCAAAAGTCAGTGGCAAAATATCTTACAAAAACAACGACAAAAAAGATTTTTTGATGATCAAAGTTGAGTGTCACTAACTATGCATTTTTTGCAGTAGTGCAAAAAATGTATCAGTTATGATAATATAAGTATTTGTAATTATTTAAGTAAAGCTAAGTTTTTTTAGGCATAAAACGTGCTTAATTATAGAGTATGTTTCGTAAACTACTTATAACGCTTGCAATAGCAGTTATGATTCAGGCTCAACAGTTAGAAGCTGCGCATATTTCTTACTTCAATGTTTCTCCTCAGTTGGCGGCGGTTAAAGTTTCTTTTCCAGATCAACAATATTGGGCAAAAAAACTCCCTATCAGAGGTTGGTTAGAGGATTATATCATCATAGAATGGAATCAGGACTCACAAAAAGTGTGTGATGCATTAGATTTGCAAGCCACCGTTTTCTCAGGTTTGGGTAGGTTTTGGATTATCAGTCATTTGAAGGCACATAATCTCAATGTTTTGTACAGTAACTTTGATATTGTGCTTGAAGCCAGTGATAGCTTGTTGTTAAAGGCAACACAAGATCAAGCCTTTTTTTTGGTGGATCTAGGCTATCATATTGAAGAACTTAACAGCGATTTAGAAAAGCCTATTGCCAGTGACGCTTTGTACAGTACGCAAGTTTTTGTGAATGACCAACAAATTGAAGAAATGGTAGCACAAGTGGATAGCAATGCCATAGATCAAACGGTTCAAGATTTGGTTAACTTTGGTACTAGAAAAGCCAACACGCAGGGTGGGCTTTCAGCACAGGAATGGGTAAGAGGACAATACGCTGCCTTGGGCATCACAGATGTTTCTTTGTTTCCGGTGGATAATCAACCCACACATCATGATAATATTATTGCTGTATATCCAGGTATGACCCATCCAGATGAAATTATTGTTGTTGGTGGACATTATGATTCTATTTTAAGTGGTTTTGGTGGAGATACCTTTGCACCCGGAGCAGATGATAATGCCTCAGGAACAGCAGGTGTTTTAGAAGCAGCAAGAATTCTTTCACAGTATGATTTTGAAAAAACAATTATTTTTGCAGCCTTTGCTTCAGAAGAATATGGTTTGTTGGGAAGCAAGTCTTATGCAGGACATCTTAATGATGAAAATGAAAATGTGATTGCCATGATTAATTTAGATATGATTGGTTACTTACAAGCAGGGGATGCCTTTGATTTAGACATTGTTAAGAATACAGGGAGTCAAGCCTTGTACAATTTGGCAAAAACAACCATTGAAGCCTATGTTCCAAACTTACCGGTTGTTGAAGGCTCTTTGCCTCCAGGTGCCAGCAGTGATCATAAGTCGTTTTGGAATGAAGGTTATCCAGCAGTGTTCTTTTTTGAAGACAGCAATGCCCACTCTAATTTTATTCACTCAACGGGTGACACCATTGGTCAGTCTTATAATAACTCAAACCTAGCCAAGGCTATTACTCAAGCAACAGTAGCCACTGTTGCAACGCTTGCTGTTCCGTATCAAACAACAAATCCAACACCCACTCCGGTTCCTACTCCAGATACAACTCCGCCAGAACAAAACCCACCGCTCTATGATAATGCTCCTAGCATACAATCTAATTTAGCAATCTCAGCATGTCAGCAACAAAGTGCAAGTGAAGGTTTTGCATTGTTGTTAATGTTGTTTGCTTTAACTTTATTTAATTTTGTACAAACAAAGCGATCATAATTTTTTTTTAAATCTCTTAGAACTTCACAAGAAACATGGGATGATTTATTGTATATCTCATGCCAAACAATCAAGTTCAAATCAAAGATTTATATCAATCCTGTGATGAAAAAAAACTCGGCTTTAAAACCACCGATGATTTAAAAGATTTAAAAGAGTTTTTGGGGCAAAAACGTGCCATTGAAGCTCTTGGTTTTGGCGTGGGTATCCAACGCAAAGGTTTTAACTTATTTGTACTTGGAAACGCTGGCACAGGTAGACACTCCGTGGTTAATCGCTATTTGGATAAAGTGTGTAAAGAACAAGAAACCCCCATGGACTGTTGTTATGTGCATAATTTTGATGAGCCTGATCAACCTAAAGCTTTATTGTTACCTCCGGGTTTGGGTAAAAAATTAAAAGCAGATATGCATCAAGCTGTAAAAGATCTTAAAGTGGTAATTCCTGCAGCGTTTGATGATGAAGCATACCGACGTAGAAAAATGGATATAGAAGAATTTTTCCGTAAAAAACGCAGAGATAAATTTAAAGTACTTGAAGAAGACAGTGAAAAACAAGGGATTGCGTTAATGGAAACCCAAACCGGATTTGTTTTTGCACCAAAAAAAGACAACAAAGTGGTGTCAGCTGAAGAATTTGAATCTTTGCCAAAAACCCAAAGAAATAAATATGAAAAAGCCATAGAAAAATTGCAACAAAGATTAAAAGAACTGTTGCAAGATTTACCTAAAGCCAGAAAAGAAATTAGGCAATCGCTCAAGAAACTAAATCAAGATACAGCAGAATTGGCTGTAGGGTACCTGTTTGATGACTTGTCTAAAAAACACAAAGCCTTTGACCAAGTTATTCAGTACTTAAAAGATGTTAAAGAAAACATTATTGAAAACATAGATGACTTTTTACATAAGGATATTGAAGCTGGTGAAGAGCAGGCAGCCGATGAAGAAGAAAAACTTTCTTTTAGGATTTATGATGTCAATGTCATTGTAGATCATAGTAAAACCAAGGGTGCGCCAGTGGTTTATGAAAGTCATCCCACTTATCCAAACTTGGTTGGGCGTATAGAGCTTAAACCGCAAATGGGAAGTTTTATAACGGATTTTCATTATATTAAAGCCGGAGCATTGCATAGAGCCAATGGCGGTTATTTGGTTTTGGATGCGCATAAAATTTTGATGCAGCCTTTGGGATGGGAAAGTTTAAAACGGATTTTAAGAACCAAAGAAATCCGTATTGAATCCTTAAACCAAGTGTACCATATGGCAACCACCGTGACCTTACAACCAGAAACAATTCCTTTGTCCATTAAAGTTATTCTGATTGGAGATAGGCAAATGTATTACATGCTCAGTCAGTTGGATCCTGAATTTAATGAGTTGTTTAAAGTGGCTGTGGACTTTGAAGATCAAATTCCTGCAAGCACAGGGAATATTAAACAATACAGTCGTTTGTTAGCAACGATGGCTCGTAAAGAAAATATGTTACCGTTGACAGCCTGTGCAGTTGCACGAGTGATAGAACAAAGTCACCGTTTAATTGATGATCACCGTAAACTTTCAGCCAATATTTTGCATGTGGCAGATATTTTAAGAGAAGCAGATTATTGGGCTCGTAAAGATAAAAAGAAAATAATAGCAAAAGAAGAAATACAACAAGCCATAGATACGCAAATACATCGTGTTGCAAGAATTAGAGACAGAATGCAAGACAGTATTATTGAAGGTACTAAGCTAATTGATACCAAAGGAAAAAAAGTTGGGCAGATCAATGGTTTGTCAGTGATAAGTATTGGGCACTTTGCTTTTGGACAACCTACTAAAATATCTGTGACCAGCTCCATGGGCAAAGGACAGGTGGTTGATATTGAACGTGAAGCAGAGCTAGGTGGATCAATACATACCAAAGGCGTAATGATTATTACGCAATTGTTAGCGTCCAGGTACTCGCAGGATTTACCTTTATCTTTGTCTGCAAGTATTGCTTTTGAACAGTCTTATGGCATGATTGATGGTGATAGTGCTTCAACGGCAGAGTTATGCGCTTTAATTTCATCATTGTCTGAAGTCCCCATTAAACAAACCTTTGCTGTAACAGGCTCTATTAATCAAAATGGTGATGTACAAGCCATTGGTGGTGTGAATGAAAAAATAGAAGGTTTTTTTGATATATGTGAACAACGTGGGCTCAATGGTGAACATGCGGTAATTATTCCAGACGCAAATGTTAAAAACTTAATGTTAAGAAAAGATGTGGTTGAGGCTATTAAAAATAAAAAATTTGCAATTTATGCTGTAAAACATTTGGATGAAGCCGTTGAGTTGTTGACAGGTGAAACGGCGGGAAAAATTAATAAAGATAAAACCTTTCCTGCAGGAAGCGTAAACGAAAAAGTCCGACAAAAATTAATGGCCTACGCACAAAAACGTTTTAACTTAGATAAAGTCATAGCGCTTTAATTTTATAAGTATCACTTGATTAATAATGATTAAAAAACCTATCTATTACTTAATTCATAGATAGGTTTTGTTTTATCTGCTTCGTCTTGGACCTTGTTGATATAAGTTCTGGCGTTGATCTTTGTAAGATTCTGGTAACGGCATAAGCTTACTGGATATGGTTTTATTTTTACCATCACGTAAAATATCAAATTTAATACTGCTGTTTACAGGGGTTTCAGAAAGTAATTTGCTTAAGTGACCTGAGTTTTTTAAAGTTTTATTGTTGTATTTTACAATAACATCACCCGGGTTAAAACCAGCTTTTGCTGCTGGACCGTTTTCAAACAACGCTCTTACAATCACTCCAGAAGATTTTTCAAGTTTTAATGCTTTTGCAATGTCAGCTGTAATGTCTTGGTAATGCAGGCCCAACCATCCGCGCTCAACTTTTCCATGTTTAATCAATTGTTCCATAACATACTTGGCCATATTAATGGGTATAGCAAAGCCAATACCTTGATAACCACCACTTTTAGAATAAATAGCAGTATTAATGCCTATCAATTCACCATTAAGATTAAGTAAAGCACCTCCTGAGTTTCCAGGATTGATGGCAGCATCAGTTTGGATAAAGTCTTCATAGTCAACAATACCCACATTGGCTCGACCTTTGGCACTGACAATTCCCATAGTGACAGTTCCACCTAAGCCAAAAGGACTACCAATGGCTAAAACAGTTTC
This sequence comes from Oligoflexia bacterium, assembly GCA_035326705.1. Classification (NCBI taxonomy): domain Bacteria; kingdom Pseudomonadati; phylum Bdellovibrionota; class Oligoflexia; species Oligoflexia bacterium. The sequence goes on along the minus strand of DAOLES010000003.1, from coordinate 277,536 downwards.
AGCCAAGCGTAAATTATCTGAATTACCTAATGGCAAAGGTTTAAAGTTTTCTGGGAGTTTGATTTTAATTAAAGCAAGGTCCGTGTGTGGGTCAGTGCCAACAACACTTGCTTTATGTTCTGATTGATCAGTTAAACGTACGGTAATTTCATCTGAATTGGCAACCACATGGTTATTGGTCAAGATATGGCCTTCAGCGCTGACAATAACCCCTGAGCCTAAACTTTGTTGTCTACGCTCTTGAGGAACACCAAATGGATTTTGACCACGACCAAAAAAATGTTCAAAAAAAGGATCATTAAAAAAAGGTGATCGGTTGCGATAACGAATAATTTTCGTAGAAGCAATATTGACAATACTGTTGACACTGTTTTCAGCGATTTCAGAAAAAAGATTAGGTTTTGTTGCAATGTATTGTGATAGCAAAGGGTTAATCGTGTTTTGTTGAGCAACCGGTTGCCCTAGATTTGAGTCATTGGTTTTTGAGTGTAAGTATGTTTGATGGGCAAACAAGGTGATAATAATGGTTGAAATGACTAAAAGAATATTTTTCATGGCTACTCCTTGGGCAAGCAAAACAGAATAAGTCCTTGCTTGATTGCGATGACTATAATAAACAGCCAAATCGAGATGTCAACAAGCTTATGTTTTGGATAATGAGATAATGATTGCGCAGAGATATTATTTTGATCAAGAATCGGTCACAACTGGCAATAATGTAGATGTTTTATTGGGTGGAGAAGAGATTTTTCCAGCATTGTTAAAGCTTATTCGCAATGCAAAATACAGAGTCTATTTGCAAATTTATGAGTTTATCAATGATCAAATGGGGAAAACGGTAGCGGATGAATTAATTGCTGCTGCCAAAAGAGGTTGTGACGTTAGATTAATTTATGATCACTGGGGAAGTGCATTATCCAGCAATCGTTTTTTTGAAGCAATGAAAAAGCAAGGAGTTAAGGTCAAATGCTACCATTCTTTTTTATCCAAAGATGTAGGTAAAAAATATTTTAAACGCAATCATCGTAAAACTCTTATTGTGGATAGTAGTCATGCCATGTTAGGTGGATTTAACATTGCGGATAAATACGCAAAAGAATGGCGCTTAGGAGGAATCCATGACTTTAGCCTGTTGCTGGATGGGCCGGTATGTCAGCAAATTTATCATTACTTTGATGAGGTTTGGCAGGCAAAAAAACTCAAATTCCCTCGATTAAAAGGTACAAAAAAAGAACGCCGTAAACAAGCACGTAAGTTTGAGGGGCAACAAGATGTCAGAGTTCAAGGTAACAATCACTTTACTTATAGGTGGCGCATACGCAGGGACTTTTTACATGCCTTTAAACAAGCCAAAGAAAGTATCTGGATTATTAATCCTTATTTTATTCCTGATAAAGCGATCATAAAGCACTTAATAAAAGCCGTTGATAGAGGGGTTGATGTTAAGTTGATTGTGCCAGAAAAAAGTGATGTCCGTTTTGTTGATTATGGATCTAGAGTGGTTTTACATAAGCTTATTAATGAAGGAATCAAAGTTTATCATTGGCCTGGATTTTCGCATGGTAAGGCCATTTGTGTTGATCGAGTATGGCTATCATTGGGAAGTTATAATTTTGATTATCGTAGTTTGTTGCATAACTTAGAATTGGTTGCTCATACCAGTGATAAACAGTGTGTTGAGCGCTTTGTTCAATTTTATGAAAACGCAGTTAGCGAGATTTGTCAAAAGCAAGATGATCAGTCGTGGCAAAAGATGTCGATTATACAAAAATTACTGAGCATGCTTTTTTATCGTTTTAGAGCATTTTTATAAACCAAAACTTTGATCCAAGCTACCATCAGTATTTAAGCGGGTAAAGTAGTTGACTTTTTGGTTATTGAAGTGCGTAAACATACCACCGACTAAAACTTTACCATTGGATTGTTGGTCTAGCGAGTAAACAATCATTGGACCATCGGTTGTTTCTGGAAAATCTGAAGGATTCCCTGAAGAGTCAAAGTCCTGTCCTGGGCTATGAAATCCTAAATTGCTGTATGAGAAAAAGTCTTGATCTAAATTACCATGGATATCCATTTTGGCGATACCATCAACCTGGACACCATACAACTCCATACCACCTGCTATCCAAAGGCTTTGCTCATCATTATCGTATAAAAGATCATAAAGTGCGTAAATAGATCCATCGTGGGAACGCTTAAAAGCAGTGTTTAAAGAGCCATCGTTTTTTACAGAACCTATGCCATCCATCAGGGTTTGATTGTAGGTGTAGGTATTGTCTTCATACCAACTGACAGCACCGGCTGCAACGATGTTTTTACAGCTTCCTTCTTGTTCAAAACCAATAGGACTTTCTGAGGCGCAGGGAATTTCTTCAATAGCAATAACTGGATTAATCAGTGAAGACCTGTCAGTAGCTTGTCCTGCTTGATCACCATTAAAAAATGCAGCGTCTAAACCTCCGTTTGGATTCAGTTTGGTTAAATTACTTAAAGCAACGTTATTGTAGTGGGTGCCTCCATGGCCTACTAAAATACTTTGATCATCTTTAACTTTGATCGCCATAACACCACCATCAAAACCAACATTTCCAGAGTTAAAGCTTGCATCTACAATACCATTAGAGTTTAAGCGGACCAAGCCACCTTGTGTATGACCATCGTAAGTTGAAAACCTACCACCCACTAAAATTTTACTGCCTTGCAAGGCAACTTTAATAAAATAGTGGTCTGTATTGGGCGTGTTGTGGAAGCTTGTATCTAATGTACAGTCAGCATTGAGTTTAGCAATACGTTTTGCGGGTTGATTGCCATAGCTCATGAATAAACCAACAACAATCATGCTTTGATCTGGAAGTAGTGTGACGTCCATAACGGTATTATCAAACTTAGAATACAAACAGCTTTCATCTAAAGAACCATCAGCGTTAAGACGCAGAAATCGCCCCACTTCTAATGGGCCATATTCAGTAAAATTACCAGCTACGATGATTTTATCATCGTTTCTTACAGAAACATGCCTTACGATATTGTTAAAATGATAGCTCCTATGAACAACTGATTCTTCACCGTTTAAGGCCGCATTTATTTTTCCACCACAAGATGTTAGGAGCAATGTTCCCATCAATAGTGAGCTCATTAAGCTAGAAAGCAATTGAAAGGTTATTTTTTTTTCTTGTTGCATAGCCTTAAAGTGAGCAATTTTTAGGCCATGATAGTCTTAGACTAAGATATTAATATTATTTAGTTTTTATCTAGGGTTAGCCTGCAAAAAAGTCATTTTGCGCAAATATTGCATAGTTTATGTTATTAATTGAAGAATAAACTTCCAATGGGCTGAGCTTACGGGTTGAACCGATAAGCGTTGGCCTTTTTGTAATAAAGGCATATCTGCAAGTTCTGAGTGTTTTTTAAGTTCATCCAAACCAATGGCTTGCTTAAGCTCTTGCTCTAATTGAATGTCCACACAAAACCACCTTGGTTTATTGGGATCAGCTTTGCTGTCATAGTACTTGCTTTTTTCATTAAATTGGCTTGGATCTGGATAAGCTTCTTTTACTACTTTGGCAATGGCAACAATACTGGGTGGCTTTTCCTGTGAATGGTAGAAGAACACCTTGTCACCAAGCTTCATTTGATCACGCATAAAATTGCGGGCTTGGTAATTTCTAACCCCATCCCATAAAGTTGTTTGTTGTGGGGATTTTTTAAGATCTTCTAGAGAAAAAGCATCGGGCTCAGTTTTCATTAACCAATAATTCATATTTTTTTTCTACCAAACTGATGAATTTAAGCAAAAAACTTTTGTGCTTTTAAAGCTTTTGTCTTGTCAAGATCTTGAACAGCCGTTATCTTCTGGGCCAGTTATGGCACAAACAATATTAAAAATTAAAAATTTAAATAAAACCTATGATGGTGGTTTTGAGGCATTAAAAAATATTAATTTGGAACTAAAACAAGGGGAAATACTGGCTTTGTTAGGACCTAACGGCGCGGGTAAAACAACTTTAATCAGTGCTGTCTGTAGTTTAATTAAAGTTACCTCTGGACAAATTACAGTCAATGATTTGGATATTGTTGATGATTATAGAAAAGTTAGGCAATTGATAGGCTTGGTCCCACAAGAGATAACCAGAGATTTATTTGAAAAAGTAGTGGATACAGTGAGTTTTTCAAGAGGTATTTTTGGTTTAAAAGCCGATGCAGCTTATATTCAAAAAACTTTAGAAAGCTTATCCTTATGGGAAAAAAGGAATGAAAAGTTAGGTGCACTATCTGGAGGCATGAAACGAAGAGTCATGATTGCTAAAGCTTTAGCGCACGAGCCTAAAATTTTATTTTTAGATGAACCTACAGCAGGCGTGGATGTTCAGCTCAGAGAAAGCATGTGGCGACAAGTGGATGAACTAAGAAAAAGTGGGGTTAGTGTTGTATTGACAACACACTATATAGAAGAAGCTGAGCGCATGGCAGATAGAATTGCAGTGATCAATGAAGGTGAAATAATTGTAGTAGATGATAAAGCTTCATTGATGGGTAAATTGGGCAAAAAAAGTTTAACTATTTTTCTTAAAACAGCATTACAGACCCTTCCGGAAAATTTAAATCAATACGATGTTAGTTTATCTGATGACGGGTCATCAATAACCTATACTTATGATATTAGACAAAAAAATGTAACCAGCTTTTTTAGATGTCTAGAAGATTGTCAGTTAATCATTGATGACATCAAAACTCAGGAAACATCTTTAGAAGAAATTTTTGTTAAACTTGTGGAGAAAAAATGAATATTCAAGCCATTAAAGCCATTTATAATTTTGAAATGAAAAGAATGTGGCGGACAGCCATGCAAAGCATTGCCTCGCCAGTAATTTCAACTGCTTTGTATTTTATTGTATTTGGTTCAGCTATTGGTTCAAGAATGCAGGATATAGATGGCGTGAGTTATGGTTCTTTTATTGTTCCTGGCTTGATTATGTTATCTGTATTAACCCAAAGTATATCCAATGCATCTTTTGGCATTTACTTTCCACGTTTTACTGGAACAATTTATGAAGTGTTATCTGCGCCAGTTTCATATGTAGAAATTATTATTGGTTATGTAGGGGCAGCTGCCAGTAAATCATTGATCATTGGGACAATCATTTTGTTAACATCTTTCTTTTTTGTGGATCTTTATATTAAGCATGTTTTCATTATGATTCTCTTTTTGTGTTTAACCTGTATAACCTTTAGTATGTTAGGCTTTATTCTTGGTTTGTGGGCGGATGGTTTTGAAAAACTTAATATTATCCCAGTATTAATTATTACACCCCTAACGTTTTTAGGCGGTAGTTTTTACTCCATTAAAATGTTGCCAGAGTTTTGGCAAAAAGTTTCTATGCTTAACCCAGTGGTTTATTTAATCAATGGTTTTAGATGGAGCTTTTATGAAAACTCTGACTTTAGTGTGTGGTTAAGTTTAAAAGCTATTGCAGTGATGTTGGTTATATGTATTTTAATTATTCGTTGGATTTTTAAAACAGGATATCGTTTAAAGAGTTAATGAAGTAGTTTCTCAAAGTTATTGGTTATTCCCAAGTTTTGAACCCAGAGTGTCTCCAAAGCAAGGTGGGTCTTGATAAGCTCTATATTGGTTGCGGCAAGATCTTGTTCTCTAAGGTTAACCAATAAAAAATTACTATCACCATTTTCCCAACGGATACGTTCTGCCTGAGCAAGCTTCTTTGCAATTGTAACTTCTTGTTGAATAACCTTCAGTTGTTTTTGCGCAGTATTTTTTGATACAAGAATTTGTTTATAAGCATTATTAAGCTTTTCTTTCTCTGCTTGATAAGAAAAATTAAGTTCTCTTAATTTACTTTTTGCTTTTAAATAGGTTGCTTTATTTTTTCTGTTTTGCAAAGGAAAAGAAAAATTTGATGATATATCGAATTCTTGAGGAGCAAGTGATTGTGAACCAGTTCCAAGGTCTTTACTGTATTTAGTTTTAATTTTTAAGTCAGGTAAACGCTTAATTTTTAAATACTGCATGGTTTGGTCAATAATTTTTTTTCTAAAAAGAAAGATGCTAAGACCTGGAAAATTATTTATAGCAGAACTGTCTGTGTCCTCGAAACTCAAAGCCCCTTCATCAATTTCATCAGGCTCTAGTTTAAAGGTATCAGGAGTATATTGAATATTTCCTTCAGAATTTCTCAAGAAAAAAAGAAGCTCTATGATGGCATTGTCAAGAAGTTGTTTTGCTAACAGCACTTTCCTTTCTCTTTCAAAAATATAACGTTGGTTTTCTTCAATATAAATTGTTGCAAGGTCTCCAAATTTATTTCGTTTTATCAAACCTTCTTGTCTATTTTGTGCAAGAGCTAGTAGATTTTGATAGGTGTTAAAAATTTTGACATATGCTTTCCACTTAAAAAAAGCTTGAGCAGCTTTTTCTTGAAAAAAAATTTTCACAAGCTGAGCTTGTTGTACTTCAATGTTATTTTTAAACTCTGCCTCTAGTATGGCAATCTTTCTCGGATCAGTTATAAAAGATTCTAAGATTGACCATTCAATTCCAAAGCTCATCTCTCCTTGGCTCAGTGTCTCAAGATGACCTTCATAGTCAGGAAAGTTGCCATTGCTTTTTTTAAACTGTCCGTATAAATTTATACTAGACCATGGTAGACTTTGTTCAAAAAAAGTAGAAAAATAGCTGCCATCGTAAAATCCATTTGCTGCGTAATTGTTTTCAAAATTAAGTTTAGTGTCAAAAAAACTTTTAGCAATATTAATATCCTGTTCACTTTGTTTTATTTTTTCGTACTGGCTCATCATTTCTGGATGAAACTCACTTGCACTTTTAAGCAGTTGTTTTAAAGACAAATAAGAGTTATTTTTTGCAAAAGCAAATTTAAAAATTAGGGATAAAAGTATAATTGATCTAACTAGCATTACTTTACAGAGCCCAGGGTATCTAAGTTTTTATCAACTGCAATTGGAAAACCATTAAATCTTCGCCATAATTCATAACCCAATGTTACTTCATCTAAAGTAACCCAAGCATGAGCTCTTGTGCCTTGACGTAAGAATCTTTCACTAGGCCAAGGTCTTTCTGATAAATCAGGTACAATAATGGCTCTAAATTTACCATTTTTTTCTTGTGAAGAGTCCGTAGACCAGACAGTGCCTGCAAATGTGCCAATGGCAAGAGAAGGCCAACCAGTTGATTGAACTGCTGGCCAACCTTCAAATTGAATTCTTACTTTTCTACCAGCATAGACCAATGGAAAATCATTACCGTCAATAAAAATTTCTACTGCACGCTGTTGAGTTTTTGGTAAAAAACGCGCAACCTTATCTCCTTTTTTGATAATCAGATTATTTGACCCAGGGATGACATATAAAACTGTTCCATCAGATGGTGCTTTAACTATTCTTAGTTCTTGTCTTGAAAGAGAAACTTCAGACTTAGCTAGTTCAGCCTCATCTTGAGCTAATTGTGATAAAAGCTTTTTGTAATTTATTGTGGCATATTCAAAATCTTTTTGTGATGCTAAGCCTTCTTTGTATAACTTTTCTTGACGTAAAAAATTATTTTTTGCTGTTTGAGCAGCAATTTTGGAAACATCTACTTTTTTGCGCTTTGCTTGAGTTTCTCTAGTTAGTCGGTTTATAAGAAGAGGATCATTGTCAATAATTTCAACAATAGGGTCACCTTTTTTTACAATACTGCCATCTTTAACATACCATTTTGATACGATACCATCGACAAAACTTTCTAGATCCTGAATTCTATCGTTTGGATCTAAAGCAATAACGTGGCCATCTCCTGCGGTTGTTTGCTGCCAGGGAACAAAAATTAATAAGAGTAAAAGTAATGTAAATAAACTAAAGGTGCTGATACTTAGGAACCATATAAATTTAGGAGATTGGATTAAATCTTTGGTTTTAAAAAATTCTGATTTCTCTGTGCTAGAATTAAACTCAATATTCATTTTTTCTTTCCCATTTTAGTGAAACAATTTGGTCATATCTTTTTGAATTGGTCGGTTGTTTATCAAAGTGTAATACAGTCCAAGAATGCTCGCTAGAAGTAATATAATCTAAAACTTTATCTTGGCGTTCTTTTGAAAGTAATTGAAAGGATTCATTTAAAATTAATACTTTAGGTTTTAAAAGAATTGCTCTGGCAATATCCAATCTAGGTAATTGACTTTTCCATAAAGGTGAACCATTAGGAAGCATTAATGTATTGAGTTGTTTGTTAAAAGTGCTAATGCTTTCTTCCAATTCTAAAAGTTCTAAGACTTTATAAATCTCTTTGTCATCAATGTTAGATAAACCTAGGGTTAAGTTATCTTTAATACTACCTTCAATAAAATTAGGGTAACCACAGTCGTATATATTTAGTCTTAAGTCTTGAATGGGGATGTTATTGGATTTTTCATTGTTAATAAATAAATGACCACTGCCTGTGTTATTTTGACCAAAAAGATGATCAAGGAGAATTTCTTTACAAGAACTCTCATTGACATGAAAATAAACTTTATTTTTGAAAGGGATATCCAAAGATAATTGAAAGTATTTATCTCTATTTGAAATATAAATGTCTTTGATTGAAATATCAATTCTATCAAAGGAACGAATTTTATTGTTTTTTTGTTCAATTTTAAATGAGAATAAATGAGATATTTTTTCGCAGGCAGCAACTAAATCATAAAATAGTTCAAGATATTTAGAAGATTTAGAAAGGTTAATCAAAATACTGGTCACAATAATTTCAGCAGCAACCAACTGTCCCAATGAAAGTTGATTTTGATTAACCAAGTAACCACCTAAACCTAATAATAAAGAACTTGAAATAGCAAACAAAGTAGTGAGCATGATTGTTTGTGCTAAAAGGTAAGTGAAATGTTGTTTTCTTTTTTCTACGTAAGAAGAGATATAGTTTTCAGACTTTTGATAAGTAATGGTTTTAACCTTAGTTGCAGCGAGCAGTTCATAAGCTTTACTTGACTGTTCTAACCAATTCACAAATTTATACTTTGCTTTGGATTCATTAATAGCGGTTTGTATTGCTTTTTGTCCAAAAAAAAACCATATGCAAAAAAGATATAGGATTAAAAAAGCATCAAATGCCAAGAATAAAGGGTGATAAAAAGCAATAAACAGCAAGCCAATAGTCAATTGTAAAAATAAAGCAAAGCCGTCAGTCATTAAGGTTGCTAAACTTTTTTGCAAAGTAAAAATATCAAAAAAACGATTGATTAGTTCAGGTACATTTTGATTTTTATAAAGTTCTGCTTTTGCTAAATAAATTCTATTGGCTACTTCAGAGCCCAGATGAGCAAAAACTTTTCTATGAAAAAGGTCAATAAGCCATGTTTGCAAAACTTGGAAAATAGCAGAGCTAATTAAAACAATAAACAGAAGGATGCTAACAACTGCTATAGGTTGATTGAGTGAGGTAAAACTGATGCTATTAACCAATGTTTGCACTGAAAGAGGAATAGCAAGACTTAGAACAGAGACCAGCAAACCAAAAAAAAGAATATTGAGAGCAAAATCTTTACTGTTTTTGATAATCAATGCAAAAAGGAGTTTTAGAGTTTTTAAGGGTGCTGAGTTTGTTGTTTTCATTTTTTATCTTCTAGACTTATTAATTGAATAAGATCTTTGATTTTACAGTGTTTTTCTATTTTGTGTCTTAAGGGTTTATTTAAGTTTAAAGTATAAGTGTTTCTACGTCCTTCTTTTTTTGATTTTATGTAGTAAAACGCTTCTAGTTCTTTAATGATTTTATGAACAGCACGTTCTGTAATGCCTACAGCAGTTGATATATCTTTCATGGTTATATTTGGATGTTGATAAAGTATAAACAAAACATGGGCATGATTAGAAAAAAAAGTCCATTGAGACGATATCATAAATTATAATATAGCATATTTTTTCATGAAATAAAATTCATATATTGAGTTTTTAAAAAATATTTTTTTTATATGAGTAATTATTAAAGTTTAATAAAAAATTGCGTTCAATCAATGCTGGTAAACGTACATAATGTACAAGAAAATAATATTTGTTATTTTACTACAAAGAGTAAATAAGCTTTTAAACTGACGCTTACTTCATCTAAAATTTAGTGTAAAGAAAGTATCATAAGTAAAATCATTCTACTTTCTACTCTAACTAATAAATGTTATTTAGAGCAGGCAATGAATAAGAAACTTATAGCTTTTGATTTAGGTGGTCATAATTTACGTGCTGCATTAATTGATCAAAAGCTTAATATTTTACAAAAAAAATCTGAACGAACCGTTGCCAGCCGTAAACTTTCAGATGTGATTGAACAGATAAAAAAGCTTTATCAGGGCTTGGCTAAAGATACAAAGTTACCCATTAGTTTGAGTATTCCAGGCTATGTTAAAAAAGATCAAACCATTGCCTGTGCACCTAATTTTCCGCAATGGATTAATATCAAGATTATTGATCAAATATGTCAAGCCATGGACCTAGCTATAGAACAGTGTCATACGCTCAATGATGCTAATGCAGTGATGTTGGCGGAACAAAAATTAGGGAATGCACAAGGAATCAATGATTGCTTGTATTTAGGTATTGGAACTGGCATCGGTGGAGCCATTGTATCTGATGGTCAATTATTATTGGGCTATGACTCAATGGCTGGAGAATTGGGGCATATGTCCATTCAAATGGATGGTCCACTGTGTGGGTGTGGCAACCGTGGTTGTATTGAAGCGTATATTTCAGCATCTGCATTAGAAGCCAAGCACCAAAAAAGTCTTAAAGTCATCGCTGACCAAGCAAGAAAAGGTGAAGAAGCTGCCCAGCAAGTTTATCATGATTTGGGAAAGCATCTAGGGGTAGTTATTGCTTCATTGGTCAATATTTTTAATCCTCAGCGTATATTACTTGGTGGGCGGGTGAGCCGCTCAAAAGATTTGTTTGAGAATACAATGTATGAAGAGCTAAAAATACGTTTAAAAAACCATCCTGGTAGGGATGTAGAAATCATGCTGGCCCATTTAGGAGATGATGCAGGTATGATTGGTGCTGCCGTCGGTTATTTTTCAAAAAACAAAGGATAAGATCCCAGAAAATATTCAAGAATTTCTTGCCAATCTTAGTTTGAGCACATACAAATCTTTGCATGAGTTATACTTATTTAAAAAATATTTTTTGTGCCCTAGTTTTAAGTTTTTCTTATTATAGCTTTGCAGGTGAAGTTGAAGTCCTACATTGGTGGACTTCTGCAAGTGAAGCAGAAGCCGTTAATGTGCTAAAAAAATTACTTGAAAAAGAAGGTCATACTTGGAAAGATTTTGCGGTAGCCGGTGGCGGCGGTGAGAATGCTATGACTGTTTTAAAAAGTAGGGTGGTTTCAGGTAATGCCCCAACAGCAGCGCAAATTAAAGGACCTGCCATACAAGAATGGGCCAGCATGGGTGTAAACGCAAATTTAGATGCAGTTGCCAAAGCTGAAAATTGGGATAATAAAATCTATGGTCCACTGATTGACCATCTTAAATACAATAAACATTATGTAGCTGTTCCCGTTAATATTCACAGAGTTAACTGGTTATGGGTCAACCCAAGCGTCTTTAAAAAAGCTAAGGTTAAAGTACCCACAACATGGCAAGAGTTAGAATCTGCAGCACAGGCCCTAGAAGACTACGCAGTTAAAAACAAACTGAAAGACTTTACGCCAATTGCGCATGGTGGGCAAAACTGGCAAGATGCAACCGTATTTGAAGCCATTGTATTGTCTGAAGGAGGCTCTAAACTGTATACAGATGCGTTTATAAATTTAAAAAAAGAAGCTTTAACTGGTGCGGCTATGCAAAATGCCTTTAAAAAACTAAGAACCTATAAACAATACACGGATAAAGGCAGTACAGGGAGAGATTGGAATCAAGCAACAGCCATGGTTATTAAAGGCAGTGCCGGTATGCAAATCATGGGAGACTGGGCCAAAGGTGAATTTGTGAAAGCCGGTAAAAAACCAGGTGTAGATTATTTATGTGTACCTGTACCAGGCACTCAAGGTGATTTTACCTACAACGTAGACAGCTTTGTTATGTTTAAAAATAAAAATCCAAAATCTGAGGCAGCACAAAATGCTATGGCTAAGTTGATTTTACAAGAAGAGTTTCAAAAAATATTTAACACCAATAAAGGCTCTGTACCTGTAAATAAAAATATCAAAGACAGTGAGTTTGATGCTTGTGGACAACAATCTATTAAAGACATTAATGCCAGCATCAGTAAAAAAAGTTTTCTGCCCAGCATGGCGCATGGGATGTCTAGCTCACCCGCAGTACAGGGAGCAATTTTTGATGTTGTAACCAATTTCTTTAATTCACAGCAGTCTGAAAAAGAAGCCGCAGAAAAACTTTATCAATCAATAAAGGCCAGTCAATAAGTTGAAAGTTAAGCTACATCGTCTCTGGGAGAAATCTGTTGCTAAAGTAATGATTTCTCCAACACTTTTAATGGCAGTGGTATTCATCTACGGATTTATTGCTTGGACGGTATGGCTATCCATGACCAACTCTACTTTATTACCCAGTCACACGTTTGTTGGTCTTGAACAGTATGATAAACTTTTTCAAAATGATCGCTGGTGGATTGCCATTAAAAATCTGGGAATTTTTAGTAGCTTGTATGTAGGAATATCCATTGTTTTAGGTTTGGTCTTGGCTATATTTTTAGATCAGAAAATTAGAATGGAAAATACCATTCGAAGCATCTATTTGTATCCAATGGCATTATCTTTCATTGTCACAGGTACAGCCTGGAAATGGATGCTCAACCCAAGTCATGGGGTAGAAAAAGTTTTACAAAATATGGGTTTTGCTAATGCCAGTTTTGATTGGCTGGTCAATCCAAAGATGGCCATTTATACCGTGGTCATTGCCGCGGTTTGGCAGTCTTCTGGTTTTGTCATGGCTTTATTTTTATCTGGCTTAAGAGGTGTAGATGAAAAAATGATTCAAGCCGCACAGATTGATGGCGCCAATACCTGGCAAATCTACCGTAAAGTAATCATTCCAAGCATGTCCCCTGTATTTTTTAGTGCCATTATGATTTTAACCCACATCGCCATTAAAAGTTTTGATTTGGTCATGGCTTTAACGCAAGGGGGACCAGGTTACGCAACAGAGTTGCCTGCCACCTTTATGTATACCTTTGCCTTTCAACGCAGTAAAATGGCCATGGGCTCAGCCAGTGCAGTGATGATGTTGATGGCAGTTATGGCAATCATTGTGCCATTTGTTTATGCACAAACCAAGGAGTCAAAGTAATGGTACAAAACTCTCAACAAAGAAATACACTGATACGTGGCGTAATATACAGTGTCTTAGTTTTGATGGCTTTGTATTATTTGGTTCCTTTTTTAGTGATGTTGATGACCTCATTTAAAAGTATGGCTGATATTCGCTCGGGCAGCTTATTGTCTCTACCTACAAGCATTGATTTATCTGCTTGGTTTAGAGCGTGGGATAGCGCGTGCGCAAGCATTGCTTGTGAAGGCGTTAAACCTTATTTTTTCAACTCTATTAAAATTGTTGTGCCAGCAGTTGTCATATCTACAGCCATTGGTGCCTTGAATGGGTATATATTTTCTCATTGGAAGTTCAAAGGGTCTGATATTTTTTTTACAGCACTTTTGGTGGGGTGTTTTATTCCTTTTCAAATCATTATTTTACCCATGGCACAACTTTTAGGAAAAGTGGGCTTGTCTAACTCTTATTGGGGATTGGTCCTGGTGCATGTGATTTATGGTGTTGCTGGTACCACTTTGTTTTTTAGAAACTACTATACCAACGTACCATCAGAACTTGTCAATGCAGCAAAAGTTGATGGCGCGCATTTTTTCAGTATTTTTTTTAAAATCTTATTGCCCTTGTCAGGACCCATTATCACTGTAACGGTTATCTGGCAGTTTACCCAAATATGGAATGACTTTTTGTTTGGGGTCATTTTTTCTAGTGCAGACACACAACCCATTACAGTAGCATTGAATAACTTGGTCAATGTATCTATGGGAGAAAAAGAGTACAACGTACATATGGCAGCAGCCATTATTGCGGCTATTCCAACGCTATTGGTTTATATTTTAGCGGGTAAGTATTTTGTTAGAGGCTTAACCGCAGGTTCAGTAAAAGGATAGATAAAAAATGACACAAGCTTTGCAAATCAGCAATTTAAATAAATCTTTTGGACAACAACAGATTTTAAAAGATATTAATTTATCTTTGCAAGCAGGAGAATTTTTAATTTTGGTTGGCCCCAGCGGCTGCGGAAAAAGTACTCTGCTCAATTGTATTGCAGGTTTAGAAAAACCAGATTCAGGGGATATTTTTATTACCGATAAAAATGTAACAGAGCTTCTACCCAAAGATAGAGACATTGCCATGGTGTTTCAGTCTTATGCACTGTATCCTAACATGACTGTAAGAGATAACTTAGCCTTTGGCATGAAAATGCGCAAACGTTCTAAAGAGTACATTGATAAAAGAATTGATGAGGTAGCTAAGTCACTGGAGATAGAACATCTTTTAACCAGAAAACCGGCTAAACTTTCTGGTGGGCAAAGACAACGGGTGGCTATGGGTAGAGCTATGGCCAGGACGCCTTCTTTGTTTTTGTTCGATGAACCTTTGAGTAACTTGGATGCAAAATTACGTGTGGGTATGCGCAAAGAAATTAGGCAACTGCATGATAGTCAAAACTGTGCCACAGTGTATGTGACCCATGATCAAATTGAAGCCATGACCTTGGGAGACAGAGTAGCTGTTATGAAAGAGGGTGAAGTGGTACAGTTGGATACTCCAGAAAATATTTATGCGCATCCGGTCAATACCTATGTTGCGCAATTTATGGGATCTCCAAGCATGAATATTGTTGAAGCCGAAATTAAGAACAATGGTCAAAAAAAGTTTTTTAATCTTCAAACAACAGATGCAAACTATCAACTGGATGCACCAGAAGCGTTGTCAGACTATAAAAAAGTTTTAGTTGGAATTCGTCCAGAAGATATAACGTCTAAACCCAGTAGAACTTTAAATCCTTATGAAGTTAAAAGTAGTGTTGAGTTTACGGAGCCAACGGGGGCAGATACCTTGGTGCATACTTCTATGAATGGTAAACAAGTGGTTGCCCGCTGCAGACCAAAACATGTTTGTGCAAAAGGTGAGAGCATGAGTTTTTATTTAAATCAGGCTAAATTTTTATTTTTTGATCCTGCTACAGGTGAAAAAATTTAATGAATTGCGTCGTCATTTAAATCTCAAAAGGTACGGCCTACCTTTTGAGATTAGGAGAAATGAGAATGAATAAAGCAATTTTGTGTGAAGATGGTCAAAAACGCTGCCGCTGGTGTACAGCTACTCAAGAGTATATAGATTACCATGATCACGAATGGGGTTACCCCGTGCAAAATGACTTTACTTTGTTTGAAAAAATATCTTTAGAAGGCTTTCAGTCTGGTTTGAGTTGGAGAACAATTTTGGTCAAGAGAGAAAATTTCCGTAAGGCTTTTAAACAATTTGATTTTTATAAAGTGGCCAAGTTTACAAGCAAAGATGTTGAAGCATTATTGAAAAATGAAGGGATTGTGAGGCACCGAGGTAAAATTGAAGCAGTGATTAACAATGCAAAAAAAGTTCAAGCGTTGGTTAAAGAGTATGGTTCTTTTGCCAGTTATGTTTGGCAATATGAAAGCAAACACCTAGGCAATGATACAATAGTTGTATCAACATCTGCTGAATCCATTGCTTTATCCAAAGATTTAAAAAAAAGAGGTTTTAAGTTTGTGGGCCCCACCACCATGTATGCTTTCATGCAAGCCATGGGATTGGTCAACGATCATGCTAAAGATTGTCAGTGGCGTAAAAAAGTAGCCACCGCAAGAAAACAATTGAAAAAGGTAGGTTGATGCAAAGCAAGTTTAACAACCCAGCTGTAGCAGAAAAGTTTAATCAGTATCCTAAAGAGTTTAGAGTTCTTTTATACAAGCTTAGGGAACTTATTTTTGCAGTTGCTAAAGAAAATCCTGTCATTGGTGAGATTGAAGAAAGTTTAAAATGGGGAGAGCCCAGTTATAGAGCTCAGGATAAAAAGATTGGGACCAGTATTCGTTTGGCCTGGAATAAAAATAAACCCAATCAATGTGGGATGTATGTTCATTGCCAAACCAATTTAATTGAGCAATACAAAATACTTTTTGATGATATGTTTGAATATGAAGATAAAAGAGCCCTTATTTTTTCAAAAACAAATGTAATCAATAATCGTGTCCCCATAAAAGAATGCATATATTTGGCATTAACGTACCATTTGAATAAAAAATCTAAGTAAATAGATATGCATAAAGAATATTCTAGGCGAGAATATATCAAAACCTATTTGTCAGAGAAAGATATCAATCAAAAAACAAGAAAATGAAAAGTCCATGATAGTATGGTTAAAAAAAATGGGTCTAAATCCATTGTGGGGTCAAATTTTTATTTTTTAATATGAAGCGTCCAATCATAAAAAGCTTTAACACCTTTGGGTAAAAAGATGGCTTTATGTCCACCGGGTAAAACAATTTCTTGGCTTATGCCTTTAACATAAAATTTGGATGAGTTTTCACGAACAGTTTCTAAAGGCAAAAAGATATCATCATCTGCCAAGCTAAAGAGTACTTTTGTATGCCTGAAACGATCTTTAATTGTTTCAGGTGAAGCATAGTGCGTACCTGGATGTGGAAAAGCATCCATTTGATTAATGAGCTCTTCCCGCCATGAGCCATCGCGTCCAATGCGTTGTAATAAAAAACATTCATCCAACATCCATTCTTTTTCATAAGGAACCAATGCAGTAACTTCTTGACTCAAAGTTGTATCGGTATAGTTGGGTGTAGACATGGGATTAGATAAAATATAATTAAGAAAGTTACTGCCACTTTCATTTTCTATAAATGTTTCTAAGCCTGATTTATTAGCAGCAAGTAACTCATCAATTTTATTTGAGATGTTGTTTTGCCAATGGCCAAATTCACTTTGACCTAAAAAGCGCCATAGGTAATGAAAGTTTGTACCCTCTAAGCCATTGGCAGTAAAATGATCTCTCAGCTGTAAAATCTTTGAACCAATGTTGGGTAGTGTTTCTTCTAAGTTCAAGTTAAGTTGTTTTTGCTTTTTTCGTCTATTTAAATGGGTTTTTTTAAAATCTGAATGTGGCATGGCGGCAGCTGAAAAACAAATACCCTTTGGAAGACGTTCAATGCCTTCCAAGGTTAAATAACTCATGCCCACCATACCACCATAGCTTTGCGCAATCATGTAAAAGGGCTGTTCACCAAGCACCTGTTGAATGACTTCTTGTTGATCTCTGGCAATATGGTGAGAGTCAAAGTAGCGCGCAATGATTTCAGGTTTAATATTGGGATTGTTCAGGTCCAAAGGCGCTGAGTTTCCATCCGTACCTCTTTGGTCAATAATGAGTACCCTAAAATAGTTTAATAACTCACCTAAGTAATCGACTTCAGCTTTTACTTTACCAGTGTAATCAAAATCATATGGTCTATAGCCATAAGAAGCCATGCCTGGGCCACCGTTGATCACAACTACAATGGGTTTGGAGTTGTCTGTAATGGGAAGATTGTGTGCTGGCATAAAGCGATAAAAAATATCTAAACTTGGTCCTTCTGGCCGTGAGTAATCAACGGGAACAGAAACAAAACCCCGCTGCTCATAATCATGTTCAACAATAGATTTGTCTACAGTGTTGTAGGGAATGTCTTGTAGTTCATCCAAAGAGATATCGCGCAACCAATCAATTTTTTTCATTCCAATGGTTTAACACATCACATATCTCCGCCGCAAATAGTAAAGGTTAAAAAAAAATTAACGGTCAGGATTGTTAAAAGGGTAGTTTTAAATTGTATTACAAGGCAAAAGGTTTATGATATGAAAATAGGGCGCATTATACCATAAGCTCAATATAAAAACTTATACATCCTCATGTAAAATATCCATTTTATTTTCTTTTGTTAAGTGCCTTTTTGACCATAGTGTCAGCATTGCTTTTTGTATCAAATTACTTAGAACCATGGAAAATGGCTTATGATACTGTTCTTTTCCCAATTATTCTGATGAATCTTTTATTAATTATTATTGGCTATAGAAAAAGCGGCTATGTAGATCATAAAATATTCAGTTGTCTTGTTTTTTTTGTAGTGTTTAGCATTATGCAGGTTATGTTTTGTTCTGGATGGATTTCATTTTTTAATGCAGTTTTACCGGTCAAAGATCAAGTCTATTTTAAAAGTGGACAAGTTGTTTCTATGCATACTGAAACAGGTTCTCGTGGCTTTAGTAAAATAAATATGCATTTTTATTTTACGGTAAAAGATGGGGATAACATTGCTAAAATAAAAGTAAGTAGAAATGAGTATGAACATACACGGCTAAAAGACACTTACCCAATAGCTATGAAAAAAGGCTTTTTTGGTATTTTTTATAAAAGTTATTTTTTTTGATTTAAGACCTTGAAGCTACTGACATCACAAATATAAAACAAAGGCATTTTATCCCAAGTCAAAACTTATGAGAAACATAAATTAGAGTTAAAGTTGTAAATAGTGATGGAAGGCCAATACTGGACAAGCTTTTCCCTCTATAAGTTATGCATTAGATATAGTTTCATTGAGAACCCAGCAGAAACTTTACCTTGGTTTAGATCTTTGTAATTATTAAAATAGAGCCTAAAGATTTTAAATTCGTCCAGATTGGTCTTTGTCTTTCTTTATCTTGATATAAGCCGGCAAACTACTTATAAACTACACACCCTTCAGGGTTTTTTTAACTCGACCTCTGGGTAATCTTCAACATAAGACTCACCATTGACTCCATAATAGGTAACCTTACGTTCGACAAAATCTGCATCGTATGCAATAACTCCCGCATTCCAAGTTGCAAGAAGAAACTCAGGAAAAGAACAGCGGCCCTCTTGATCTGTCCGAATAGCTTTGATGAGTGCATCTCGATCGAACTGTGGAACATCATAGGTACCATTAACAAGTGGAGTTCCTTGTTGAACCACAGCACCATCTTTCATTATGTAAACAGACTGGCATGACGGTAACGACCAGCGATTCATTTTAACATCCGCCTGACGAAGTACTTCCGCTAGCACTGGAAAACCCCCAACATTAGGACGAATAGACATTGCATATTTTTGTGCCTTTGTAAGACGATCAATAAGTGTACTCATAAAATTTTCTCCTTTAATTAATTGGTTTGATGTTGAGCTGGTGATATTTGATAAGCTTAATAAGAGCATTAGTCAAATCAATTGCCAATTGAAAAAATTGAGCAGTTTTTACAGTATGACAGAGAGTTTCAAACACAATTTGGCTCTGAAATTAATTATCTTAAATCTAAAAAAAGAAGCTATATTGACCTTTTACCAACCCACGCAGAGATGATTAGAAAATTAATTAGTTTTAAAAATGATGGTTTAGATGTTGAAATAGTTGATAGACTAGATGCACAATAGTTTTTGAATGAACCGTTATGATTCATGGCACCCGTCGAACCTAGGCCATGATGCCAAAGGCATCATAAGATAAAAACGAACGTGTTCGATCCCAAACCAAAATTGAATTAGAAAGATAAATTAAGAGCTAGCATTATTTTAAAGAAAAATGGTGGAGCCTAGGGGGATCGAACCCCTGACCTCAACGCTGCCAGCGTTGCGCTCTCCCAGCTGAGCTAAGGCCCCATAAGATATATGTGCTTATATGGTATTTGGGCAAAGATGCAAATTTTTTTTCTGAGCGGCATCAATTTTACCACGCTATTTTTTCACCGTCTGCAAAAAATTGACCTATAGGACATTCTTTAGCAGCTGTGCAGCCATAGAATACTATCAATGTCTTCCTCAATGTCTCTATTGGCAACGGTCACCAATGCAACTTTTTGTTTTGCAATGAATGAGACCTTACAAAAGCTTATTCGTCAGTTTTTTTTGTGGTCGAGGTTTTTTTACGCATAGGCTTGGAGGTCTCAATGCTCTCTTCAGTTTCAATTTTAGAGTGGGTGATGTCTTTAAGTTTATCAGATTTGGAGTTGATGCGATTATTGATAGCAATCACTTTTTGGCTCAAGGCTTTAAGTTCCGCATTTTTAATTTTATTGCTTTCTATCAATTCAAGGGCTTTTTCACCTAAGACTACAAGGTGTTGTTGTTTTTCTTTTTCCAAAAATGTCTTATCCAGTTTTACTTTGCCAATATGAAAAAAACGATCGGATTCATTTTTGCATTGTTTAAGTTTTTCAATAGTTTTATCCCAAAAAGAAAGCGCTTTATCTTGATCATTCATAAGTCTATTGTAACAAATTAGCTGATTAAGCGGCAGTATTTTTTATATTTTTAGCGAAAAGGTAAAAATATTCACCTGCAGAAAGTATAGAAAGGGCGGTAGCAATATACAATAAACCTAAGCCTAAGTCAGAAGCAGAGATGTTGTACTTTTTAAGTAAAGTTAACTCGCCCAACAATAAAAAAGCAATTGCAAATGATTGAACCATGGTTTTACTTTTACCCAAACCACTGGATGAAATATGCATGCCTTGTTCCATAGCAATGCTACGTAAAGCATTGATCACCAATTCTCGTCCAATCAAGATGATCACCAACCAAACCGCTACCATATTTTGTCCCATTAAGAGTAACAATGCACTGGTGACCATGAGTTTATCCGCCATTGGATCAAGAACTTTGCCAAAAAAAGTGATTTGTCCGGTTTTACGCGCAATATAACCATCCAAAAAATCAGTAAACATGGCCAAAGAAAAAATAAGGCAGGAGTAGAATTTAATGGCTTCTGCAGATTCATAACAACTAAAAATAAAGTAAAGTAAAGGAATAAGCAATAAGCGTCCCATACTAAGACAGTTGGGCAGGTTAAAAATAGTACGGTGAACTTTAGAAGGATTGTAGTGTTGTTGCGGCATTGCTGGTTTCAAAGTAAGCGTAATACTGTCTTACCTTTTTAATATAGTCAATAGTTTCTTGATAGGGGGGGACGCCTTTGTATTTGTTGACTGCCGTGGTTCCAGCATTGTAGGCAGCTAAAGCGTGATCCATATCTTGGTATTGGCTAAGTAAGGTGCGTAAAAGTTTTAGTCCGGCGCGTATGTTTTGTTCAGGATCAAAAGAGTTTTCCACTTGCAACTGAGCAGCCGTTTTTGGCATCAATTGCATTAAACCTTGGGCACCTTTTTTAGAGACAGCCAAAGGGTCAAAATTAGATTCTGCTTTAATGACTGCTTTGGCTAAGGCTACTGAAACATTGTATTTAGGAGCAAGGCTGTGAATAAGCTCTGTGATTTGTTGGGGAGGGGATTGCGTTTGTTTTTTATCAAGACTGTGTTGAACAATAATACGAGAAGATTTAAGCGTTTTTTTTTCTGCTTTTACATGGTTGGGTGGGGCGTTGGTGTATACTTTTTTGCCATTGACGTAGTACACATACAAGGAATTGGCGTGTATCGGCGAAAAAACGCAAAAAGCAGCATTAAAAAGTAAAATATAAATTAAAATTGATTTCATAATAAAAGTAAAACCTTAAGTATATATAAAAGTTTACCATTTTTTATAAAAAAGTAAAAAATAAAATTAATTCTTTTTTATTAAGTATTTATGAAAAAAATAAAAGCTGTATTAAAGCTTGATTTTGCACTATATATATGGAAACATAGGGCAATCAATGGCAATTTAATTTTTATTGTACAAAGGATACACGCAATGTCACGTAAAAAAATATCAACCACGGTTTACATTACTGAAGAACAAAACGAAATGCTCAAGTTGTTGAACAAAAAAACCAAAGTCCCCATTGCTGAGTATATCCGTCAAGGCATTGACTTGGTTTTAAAAGAATACGAAAATGAAATCCCTGGCCAAATGACCTTCTAAGTTACAACCAAAGTAACGTGCTACCTATAAATAAAGGTTTTAAACGCATAGGGCTAGTATATTTATTGTGGCTTTTGTGGAAATAAGATAGTTAGCCATGAATTAACATGTCGTTTAAAAAAGAAAATATTAGAAACTTTAGTATCATTGCCCATATTGATCATGGTAAGTCTACGCTTGCGGATCGTTTTTTAGAGATCTGTGGCGCCGTTGAAAACAGAAATATGAAGGCGCAATATCTGGATGGTATGGACCTAGAGCGTGAACGTGGGATTACCATTAAAGCCCAAGCTGCTCGCATGCTATATAAAGCAAAAAATGGTGAGACCTATCAACTTAATTTAATTGATACACCGGGGCATGTGGATTTTTCTTATGAGGTTTCACGCAGTTTGGCTGCCTGTGAAGGGGCAGTGTTATTGGTGGATGCCTCACAAGGAGTGCAAGCACAAACATTGGCTCATACCTATGAAGCGATTTCACAAGATTTAGAAATTATTTTAGCCTTGAATAAAGTTGATTTACCCAACGCTGACCCAGAGCGAATTAAAGAAGAAGTAGAAGAAATCATAGGTCTAGATACGTCAGATACCATTGCCATCAGTGCCAAGGATGGCACCAACGTGGTAGAGCTGTTGGAGCAAATTGTAGAAAAACTCCCCCCG
The DNA here is from genome assembly GCA_035326705.1 of Oligoflexia bacterium. Classification (NCBI taxonomy): domain Bacteria; kingdom Pseudomonadati; phylum Bdellovibrionota; class Oligoflexia; species Oligoflexia bacterium. Next base: position 254,896 of record DAOLES010000003.1, on the reverse strand, counting down.
CCTAAGATTGATCCAGATGAAGATAGCTTAAAAGCATTGTTGTTTGACAGTTGGTATGACGCTTATTTGGGGGTCATTTCATTGGTTAAAGTGGTTAGCGGTAAAATTGTCAAAGGCAGTAAAGTTCAATTTATGTCTACCGGTAAAAAATATGACGTAGACCAAGTGGGGGTATTAACGCCAAAGCCTTTACAAATGCAAAGCATAGAAGCCGGAGAAGTGGGATTTTTTTCTGCATCCATCAAAGAAGTCACAGAAGCAAAAGTTGGAGATACGGTAACATTAGCGGCTAAACCTTGTAAGCAGGCTTTTCCTGGTTTTCAGGAAGTTAAACCCACTGTATTTTGTGGTATTTTCCCTACCGCCGATCAAAATTTTGATGAATTACGTGATGCTTTAGAAAAATTAAGACTCAATGATTCGTCATTTAGTTTTGAAGCGGAAACTTCAACAGCACTGGGTTTTGGTTTTAGATGTGGTTTCTTAGGGCTATTGCACATGGAAATTATTCAGGAGCGACTGGAGCGAGAGTATGACATGTCCGTCATCACTACAGCGCCAACAGTGGTTTATCAAATAACCAAGACGGATGGGACTGTGATGTATCTGGATAACCCAGCCTTAATGCCAGAACCCCAAGAGATTGATTATATTTCTGAGCCCATCATCAAAGCAACCATTCATACTCCCAGTGATTACGTGGGTGGCATCATGAAACTTTGCCAAGATAAACGCGGTAGGCAAATCAGCATGGAATATGCCAGTCAAAGCAGGGTGGTTCTAACCTATGATTTACCTTTGAGTGAAGTGGTTTTTGATTTTTACGATAAACTTAAATCTGTATCCAAAGGCTATTCATCTTTAGATTATGAATTTGATCGCTATGAGCGTTCAAACATGGTGAAGATGGATATGTTGATTAATGGTGATTCCATAGATGCCCTATCCTTAATTGTGCATAAAGATAATGCATACTATAGAGGCCGTGAGTTGGCCAAAAAACTAAAAGAAGTGATTCCAAGGCAAATGTATGAAGTGGCCATTCAAGCAGCCATTGGTAATAAAATTGTATCCAGAGAAAGCATCTCTGCTATGCGTAAAAACGTAACCGCCAAATGTTATGGTGGAGACTTAAGCCGCAAACGTAAATTGCTAGAAAAACAAAAAGAAGGCAAAAAACGCATGAAGCGTTTAGGCAACGTAGAAGTGCCACAAGAAGCGTTTTTAGCGATATTGAAAATAGATTAAAAAGTACACGAGTCTGTCAAAGCAGACGAGTGCAAGGGAGTGAAAAAACACAAACGCGGTTTGTGTTTTGAGAGGGGCGTGAGCCCTTCTTAAAAAAAGGAGCGAAGCGGGAGGCAACGTAGAAGTGCCACAAGAAGCGTTTTTAGCGATATTGAAAATAGATTGAAAATAACGAATTTGCGAGACGAGATTTTATATCGATGTCGAGCGCAAAAGGGTGAATTGTCCAAGACCGCGTCTTGGACAAGAGGGGAAAAGCGTTTTTTCCCATAAAAAAAGAGCGAAGCGGGAGAAGTGCCACAAGAAGCGTTTTTAGCGATATTGAAAATAGATTAAAAATAACGATAAAGTATTTTTACTGGATATGTATAACCAGGATGTTTTCCCCGGCGATTTAGAAGCGCAAAAGAATGTCGATTACAAGGTACCTCTGGATAGTTACACGGATGGTAAGGAATACTTAGAAAGCTTAACAGAGGCATTACAAAACATAGCCCATAATTTTGACTTGATATTTTATAATGCAGGAACGGATGTTTTAGCTGGAGATCGTTTGGGCTTATTAAATCTTAAGAAGGATGAGATAATAAAAAGAGATGAAATAGTCTTTAAGTATGCATTTGAACATAATACTCCAATTGTCATGGTCCTTTCAGGAGGTTATCAAAAATCCAATGCAAAGATTATTGCGGATTCTATCCTTAATTTGCGGCAAAAGTTTTTTATTAAATTACAAAGTAAATCAATAAGATAGTGATTAACGATGTTGGATTAATCTAAAAACAAAAAAAGAAATTGATCCTAGTGTTGTTTTTGATATAGCGTCTCTTTAAGATGAAACGTTCTTCTTATTCTTGTTCTCATTTCCAGTTTGGTAAAGTTAATTTCAATTTCTTTCAATATGTGTTTTTTTTTGTTTTGGCTTTTGGGGTTTATGCTTCAGTTAAGTATTTTCCTATCGTTAAAACCCGTTCCCAACTGCTTGAAATTTTAGGTGAAGCCTCGTTTCAAGCCAAAAGACAAGATGTTTATGTTGTAAAATCGGCGATTGTTGAGGCAGCTCGTAGAAAATTGGATGTAGTCATTAAGCCAGATGATATTCAAATTAATAAATATGAAGGTTATGTTGAAATTATTTTAAAGTGGCAACCCATTATTGACTGGGGTTTTGGTCAAAAGCGTAGGTTAACATTTAATTTAGAAAAAGAAAGAGCCATTTACTAGGCTTATGTCGAGGGAACTGCTTAATACTGATGATTTAAGTCTGAATGATATTAACCGTATTTTTCAAAAAGCACGTGAATTTTACTCACATCCAAACAACTTAACAACTGCCAGATATGGTGAAGATATTGCCTTATGTTTTTGGGAAAACAGTACGCGTACTCGAGTTTCATTTGAACTGGCTGCTAAACATTTAAATCATAGGCCCATGTACTTGTATGCCAAGCACAGCAGCGCAGAAAAGGGTGAAAGTTTACTGGATACTTTGTTAACGCTATATGCTACCGGTATTCGTTGTTTTGTGGTTAGACATCCTCAAGATCAATACTATCTTAATTTAATGAATGATTTACCTAAAGATGTGGTCTTAATTAACGCTGGGGATGGAAAACAAGGTCACCCCAGTCAAGCTTTGTTGGATGTGTTTACCTTACAGCAAAACAATGTTTCATTGGCGGGATTAAAAGTTTTATTTGTTGGTGATGTTGCACACAGCAGAGTGGTCAGATCTAACGTAAAGTTGATGCACAAAATGCAAGCTCAGTGTTGGGCCTATGTGCCAGAATTTTTGCAATCGAAAGAAACTATTGCCAATCTAGAATACAAAGATGATTTAGATCAAGCCATTGCCACGTGTGATGTGGTCATGATGCTTAGAGCGCAAGATGAACGCTGGAGTGAACAAGTCATTGCGCAACACAATTTACATACCGAAAATAAAAGTTATTTAAAAAAGTATGGTTTAGATAAACAGCGTCTAAAATTATTGCGTTCAAATGCTTTCATTCTGCATCCAGGACCGTTTAGAAGAAATGTTGAGATTGATGAGGTGGTCTTGCAAGACTCCAGATGCCTTATCTGGAAACAAGTGAAAAACGGTGTTTTTATCCGTATGGCCATTTTTGATACCTTGCTTGGAGGGCACACTTGATGAAGATATTAATCAGAGGAGCGCATGTTGTTGATCCCAGTCAGAATTTAAATGCTAAAAAAAATATTTTAATCAATGACTCTGTGATTGAGGCAATTGTTGATCCGCAAGAAAAAGTTTATTCTGTTGATCAAAGTATTGATCTTGATGAGAACAGTTTTATAGCACCAGGTTTAGTGGATATGCATGTTCATTTTAGAGACCCAGGACAAGTCCATAAGGAAGATTTAAAAAGCGGTTCTTTGGCCGCGGTGGCTGGAGGTTATACATCAGTAATGTGTATGCCCAATACCTATCCCCCCAATGATAATGTTGAAATCACGCGCTATATTGTTGAAAAAGCTAAAAAAGAAGCTTTGTGTCATGTTTATCCGGTGGGAGCTATATCTAAGTCATTAATGGGAGAGCAGATGGCCCCCTTGCAGGACTTAAAGACAGCAGGATGTGTTGCGTTTTCAGATGACGGCCGACCCTGTAAAGAAACGCAAGTGTTTAAAAATGCAATGCAAGTCGCTGCGCAATTAAAGGTTCCAATTATTGAACATTGTGAAGATTTAGAGGTTTCAAAAGGAAAAACCACCATCAGTAATGGTGATGTTGCAGAAAAACTAGGCTTAGAGGGTTTAGATAGTGATGTTGAAACTTTGGATGTCTTAAGAAGCATCACCTTGGCTGGTGAAACCGGATGTCATTTGCATTTGGCGCATTTGTCATGCAAAGAATCCATTGAAATCTTGCGTAAAGTAAAACCAAAGATGGCTAATATCAGTGCTGAAGTTTGCCCACATCATTTATTTTTAACAACCCAAAGTATTTTAAAATATCAAAGTAATGCCAAAATGTACCCGCCTTTGCGACATGATGCAGATAATAAAATTTTGCAGGCAGCATTGGCAGAAGGCCTCATTGATGTTATTGCAACGGACCATGCCCCACATACAGAAGATGAAAAAAGTCATGAGTTTTGCAGTGCACCCAACGGGATTTTAGGCTTGCAAACGGCTTTAGCGAGTAGTTTACAGATGGTCAATGAAGGTAAGATAAGTTTGATTAATTTGATTGCCAGAATGAGCACACAACCAGCCAAGTTAGCCCACTTGGATGCAGGTTCATTAAGTCCGGGCAGCAAAGCGGATTTATGTGTTTTTGTGCAAAAAAAGGGAGAAAGGTTGAGTCAAAGTCATAATTTTTCTAAATCGAGTAACTCACCTTTATGGGATATTGATTTGTACGGAAAAGTCTTGATGACATTTGTTGAGGGGAAAATGGTTTATGGAGAATACTGATATGAAAGCAACTTTATTATTGGAAGATGGTACCGTCATGCATGGTAAAGGCTTTGGTGCACAGGGAGTAGCCTGTGGCGAGTTGGTGTTTAATACGTCTATGACTGGCTATCAGGAGATGTTAACCGATCCATCCTATTGTGGCCAAGTTTTGACTTTAACTTATCCTATGATTGGGAGCTACGGCACCAATAACCAAGACTGGGAGTCCAAAAATATTTGGGCCAGTGCTTTAGTGGTGGGTAGTTATGTTAATTACCCCAGTCATTATGCCAATGAAGCCAGCTTAGCTGATTATTTAAAAGAAAATAATGTCGTTGGGGTTGAAGGATTGGATACCCGTTATATCACCTTAAAAATTCGTGAAAAAGGGGCCATGAAATGTGTTGTTGCTTGTGGTGAGCATGACATTGCGGATCTAAAAGCAAAACTTGGCGATATTCCTGATATGCAAGGCACAGCTTTGGTAGGAGAGGTGAGTTGTAAGCAACCATACACATGGAATCCAGACAGCCAAAGTCAAGATTGCATAGTGGTGATAGACTGTGGGGTTAAACATAATATATTGCGTAAACTTGCAGCGTTGGGCTTTAAAGTGCAAGTGGTACCATACAACACCAGTTTTGAGCAGATAGCGACATACAATCCAAAAGGAATCTTGGTTTCTAATGGTCCGGGTGATCCAGATGCCGTACAGGGTTTGCCGGAAGTTTTACAACAATGTTTTGGTCAGTTTCCTCTTTTAGGCATTTGTTTAGGGCATCAAATTTTAGCTTTGGCCTTGGGAGCTAAGACCTATAAGTTAGATTTTGGTCATCATGGTGGGAATCACCCGGTTCATAATGCAATTAAAAATAAGATTGAAATTACTTCGCAAAACCATGGTTTTGCAGTAGATGCTCAAAGTTTAAAAAAAGAGGGTGAAAAAAAATACAAAGATTTACGATTAACCCATATCCATTTAAGTGATAATACAGTGGAAGGTTTTGATATTGAATCGATTGCTTTGCAATCTATACAATATCATCCAGAAGCATCTCCTGGCCCTAATGATGCAGAGTATATTTTTGAGGATTTTAAGCGATGTATAAAGAAATTTTGGGACAAATAGCAGATTTTTTTTCTGATGAACGCTATCAGAAAGAATTTTCTGAGGCTAAGAAAGATTATTTTGATGAGGCTGGAAAAGCATTTGAAGATGAACCAGATTATGAACTTAAAATTTCTGGCTTTTTAGAGTGGTATCTTTTGGATCGTATTTTAGACGAAGAAAGAGAAACCCCAGCTGAGCATTTTGCAAAAGCCCATCAAGAAGTTGATATGGATAAAGACTTTTTACAAGCCTTGTTGGAGAGTCAACGCAGTTTATTCAATATAAAAAATATTAAAAAATATATTTTAGAAGATCTTTTATACCAACCTAAAGCTGCATACACTTTGGATCAATCCTGTATTGAAGAGAAAGCTCTGCTAGGATTAAATAAAAACCAAGTGATTGATGCACGGATTTTTAAATACCAAGATAAAGTTTTTATCATGGATACAATTTTTGCCCATAGCGTTGAAGCAAGTAGCCTGATTAAAAAAGAACTTAAAAACAACCAACATTTGGTTAGAAAAAATATATCCACGGTTCTAGATTTTGCTTATATGGCACACAGGCGCCAACAGTTTTCACATGTGGATATCAAAGAGATTTATTCGTTGGAAAAAATCAAACAATTAAGGGATGAGATAAAAAGTGGGAAAAAGAACTGATATAAAAAGTATTTTAGTCATTGGCTCTGGCCCAATTGTCATTGGTCAGGCCTGTGAGTTTGATTATAGCGGAACCCAAGCATTAAAAGCGCTTAAAGAAGAGGGGTATAAGGTTATCTTGGTGAACTCCAATCCTGCAACCATCATGACTGACCCCATATACTCTGATGTAACCTATATTGAACCTTTAAATGTTGAGACCTTGAGTAAAATTATTGAAAAAGAGCGTCCTGATGCATTGTTGTCAACCATGGGGGGGCAAACGGCCTTGAACTTGGCCATGGATTTATCTAAAGAAGGTGTGTTGGAAGCCTACAATGTAGAAGTGATTGGAGCCAACATTGAATCCATTGAAAAAGCAGAAAATAGAGAACGTTTTAAGCAAGCCATGAATAAAATTGGTGTTCCACAACCCAAAAATGGTTACGTTCATAGTTTAGAAGAAGCTAGAAAGCTAAAAGAAGAGATTGGGTTACCAGCTATTATTAGACCATCGTTCACCTTGGGCGGTTCAGGTGCCAGTATGGCATTTAATGATAAAGAGTTTGAAAAACTGGTGCTTAATGCTTTACACTTTAGTCCTATTTCTGAAGTCCTTATTGAAGAGTCCATTTTAGGTTGGAAAGAATATGAACTAGAAATGATGCGCGATAAAAATGACAATGTCGTGGTGGTTTGTACCATTGAGAACCTTGACCCGGTTGGAGTACATACTGGGGATAGTATTACGGTGGCTCCAAGCCAAACTTTAACTGACAAAGATTACCAAAAATTGCGTGACTATTCTTTAAAGATCATGCGTGAGATTGGCGTTGATTCTGGAGGGTCAAACATTCAATATGCAGTTAACCCAAAAGACGGTGAAGTGTATGTGATTGAAATGAACCCAAGGGTTTCACGCAGCTCGGCTTTGGCTTCAAAAGCAACCGGCTATCCAATTGCTAAGATTGCTGCCAAGCTTGCGGTTGGTTATACCCTAGATGAAGTTAGCAATGATATCACCCAGGTAACCAAAGCATCTTTTGAACCCAGTATTGACTATGTTGTGACCAAAATTCCTCGGTTTGATTTTGCTAAATTTCCTGAATCCGATCGTTCTTTATCGCCACAGATGAAAGCTGTGGGTGAAGTGATGAGTTTGGGTAGAAACTTTTTAGAGTCGTTTCAAAAAGCTTTATGCTCATTAGAAATTAATCTTAATGGTTTGAGTTTAAATTCAGATTATGCCCAAACCTTGTCCGATGAACAGGTTTTTGCCCAAGTTAGAACAGCAACGCCACAACGAATCATGTTGTTATCAGAAGCTTTAAAACGTGGGATGAGTATTGAAGATCTTGCTGAAGCAACCCAAATTGATCCATGGTTTGTTGCTCAGATTAATCAAGTGGTTGTAACAGAAAATAAAATTCAAGAGCAAAGTTTAGAAAAAATTTCAGCTTTGGATATGCACTATTATAAATCTTTAGGCTTCTCAGATCATCGTCTGGGACAATTGCTGAATGTAGATGAAGATAGTGTCAGAAACCATAGAATTAAAAACAATATTTTACCTAACTATAAAGTGGTAGATACCTGTGCTGGTGAATTTGCAGCGACAACCAATTATCTATATTCATGCTATGCGCATGCCAGTGAAGCTGAGCCAACGGACAAAAAGAAAGTGGTTATTTTAGGCAGTGGCCCTAACAGAATAGGTCAAGGGGTAGAATTTGATTATTGTTGCGTGCAAGCAAGTCTAGCGTTAAAGGCCATGAATGTAGAAAGTATTATGGTTAACTGTAATCCTGAGACGGTTTCTACTGATTATGATATTTCAGATCGTTTGTATTTTGAACCCTTGAGTTATGAGCATGTCATTAATATATTAGAGCGTGAACAGCCAGATGGTGTTGTTTTGCAATTTGGCGGGCAAACGCCGCTCAAGTTAGCTAAAGTCATTGCAGATAAAGGTTGGCCAATCTTGGGAACAGATTATGATGCCATAGATTTGGCTGAAGACAGAGAAAGATTTAAAACTTTATTGCAAGAGCTCAATATTAAGCAACCTCAAAATGGCATTGCGCAAGACTTTAATGAAGTGTTGGATGTGGCAAAAACCATTGAGTATCCATTGGTGGTTAGACCGTCTTATGTTTTGGGTGGACGAGCAATGGAAATCGTTTATTCGCAAGAAGAGTTGGAGAGTTATTTAAAGCGCAATATTGGCTTTTCTGAGCAGCAGCATATTTTATTAGATCATTACTTGGATCATTCCATTGAATTGGATGTGGATGCAATCAGTGATGGTGAAACCGCTATGGTTTGTGGCATCATGGAGCATGTTGAACAAGCTGGAGTTCACTCAGGAGACAGCTCTTGCGTGCTTCCTCCTTTTTCAATCAAAGAAAAATTAATGGATCAAATTAAAGATCATACCCAAAAAATTGCGGCAGCTTTAAAGGTTAAAGGCTTTTTAAATATTCAATTTGCCATTCAAAATGACACTCTGTATTTAATTGAGGTTAATCCTAGAGCTTCGCGGACCATTCCGTTTGTGAGCAAAGCTGTTGGTAAAAACTTGGTTGCCATGGCCATGGATGTTTTAATGGGAAAAACCATTGATGAATTGCCTAAAATTGATTTAAAAAGTCTTAAATATTTTGCAGTTAAATCACCGGTGTTTCCATTTTTAAAGTTTTCAAAATCAGATACCATTTTAGGTCCAGAGATGAAGTCTACCGGAGAATCCATGGGCAATGATATATCTTGGGAAGTGGCGTATGCCAAAGCACAGATTGCAGCTGGTAATGAGTTACCTTTGTCAGGTACAGTTTTTATGAGTTTGAATAATAATGACAAAGAAGAGTGTTTAGAAATTGCTAAGCGTATGCGTGATAACGGGTACTCTATCTTAGCTACCCGGGGCACAGCTAAATATTTAATTGAGCACGGTGTGCCCGCGCAAAAAGTTAATAAAGTGGTTGAAGGCAGACCACATATTGTGGATAAAATTGTCAATGGCGAAGTGGACTTGGTGTTTAATACCACCATGGGCAAACAATCTGTGAAAGACTCTTACTCCATTCGTAGATCAACGCTTGAAAAAGGCATTTCTTATTTTACAACCTTGCAAGGTGCTAAAGCGGCATCTAAAGCCATAGAAAAAATTAAACAAGGTAAAGTTGAGCCCATATCTTTGCAGAGTATGTATTAACAGTGAATAAACAGCATGCACAAACAATTTTAAATGAACAGGAAAAGCTTTTATCTGCTATAGCATTTGAAGAATTAAAGCACCGTTTTTTAAATTTATCAGAAACAAAAACGATCCAAGGGTCAGATGGTGTGAATTATCAAATACAAATTGAGGGGTTTTGGGATGACTCCTCAAAAAAAAGACTAAGAATTGTGATAGCCATTGATGATGGTGGTTTAAGAGCCTTTTCCCCCATGACAACAGATATTTTAGTTTCACCATAATAATTTAAATTAACCCTTGGATCATATTTTACGTTCCGGAAAATAAGTGTCTTTATCTTAAAATTTGCGTTAATAATTGATGTTATGTCTTTGCTGCATACAGATTTACAAGCAATCTTTAATGCTATTGAGTTTTTAAAGAAGACCTCATTTAAAAGTGCTGTAGCGGTCAGTAATTTTTCTTCACATGTTGATAAAGTTTTAGAAAAGCACAAAAAAACACTTCCTGAAAATATTTTTAAAGAGATAAGCTCAACACTTGAGGGCTATAATGATAAAAGTTTGCCTGAGCAAAAGCGAACGGTTTTATTGATTGAGTCTATTTGCACGCAAAAAAAAACCAATAATCCTGCAGCACTATCTGAAAACAGTGCAAGGCATTCTTTGCAAAAACCTCAACAGCAAGAGCAATACTTTAAAGAAGAAGAGCACTTACCGATTAAGATAGAACAATGGCAAAAAGATTTTAAAAAGCTCAATCAATCCATTCAGTATATTAAAGGTGTAGGGCCAGTTTTAGCTAAAAAGCTTAAGAAAGTGGGTATCGAAACGGTAGAAGAACTCATAAAATTTTTTCCAAGAAAATATGAAGATAGACGTCATCTTACGGAGATTAAAAATTTACAGGATGGACAAGTTTGCTTTATTGCAGCTCAAGTCATTTTTTCTGGGGTAGCTTATTATAAGGGTGCTCGTAAACGAGTTTATGAAGTGATTGTTCAAGATGATCATGGTGAGTTAAAACTAAAGTGGTTTCACTTTTATGAAAAACAATTTGCCAGTCAAACCAAAGTTGGACAAAACCTATTGATTTATGGACAAGTGAAGCAGTACGGGCAAAATTTTGAGATGCACCATCCTGACATAGAAGCACAGGGAGCAAACTTAGATAGCAGCAGTTTTGGCCAAATTGTTCCTATATATAAAGATGTGCAAGGGGTTTATCCAAAAACCTTGAGGAAAATTATTTTGTCAACCTTAACCCAGCACATAAAAAAAATTGCCTGTGTTTTGCCAAAAACATTGTGCCAAGAATTGAATTTAAATCATCCTAAAAAAAGCATTGAAAAACTACATTATCCACAGTTGATTTTAAATGACCTGGAGATTTATAACTTACAAAAAATATTTATCGTTGAAGAATTGTTTTTTTATACTTTAGCTTTGTTCTTACGCAAAAACATGCAAAAAAAACATTTAGGCATTGTTCATGGTTTATCTTCAAAAACAAAAGAAAAACTATTGCATGATTTACCTTTTGAGTTAACGCAAGATCAAAAGACAGTTTTAACACAAATCCTTACAGACATGAAAAGTCAATATCCAATGAATAGGCTTTTACAAGGAGATGTAGGCAGTGGTAAAACTATAGTTGCTATTTTAGCGGCTTTGCATGCAGTTGATAATGGAAGTCAGGTGGTATTTTTAGCGCCAACAGAAGTTTTATGTCAGCAGCATTATCAAAGTATTACCAAGCTTATATATGGATTCAATGTAAAATCAGCTCTTTTGTTAGGTAAGCAAAAAAAATCAGAAAAGAATGCTCTGCTGAAACAATTAAAGTTGGGTGAGATAGATATTGTGGTGGCGACGCATGCAGTTTTAGAAGATGATGTGATCTTTAAAAAATTAGGTTTGGTGATTGTTGATGAACAACATCGTTTTGGCGTGTACCAACGATCAAAATTAAAAAACAAAGGGGATAACCCCGATGTTTTGGTTATGTCTGCAACCCCCATTCCTAGAACCCTAGCTTTAACTTTGTATGGTGACTTGGATATCAGTCAAATCAAGCAACTGCCAGCTGGAAGAAAAACCATTGTGAGCCAGGTATGTGATGAAGCACATAGACATGAAGTTTATCAACACATAGATCATGCGCTTCAACAAGGACGACAAGCATTTATCATTTATCCATTGGTTGAAGAATCTGAAAAAATAGATCTCAAAGATGCTAGCAGTATGGCTGAGCATTTACAAAAGCAGGTTTTCCCCCAGCATAAAGTTGGTCTTATTCATGGCAGAATGAAAGGGGATGAAAAAAATACTGTGATGCAAGCTTTTGAAAAAAGAGATTTGGATATTCTGGTATCCACTACGGTAATAGAGGTCGGAATTAATATTCCTAACGCCAGTATTATGGTGATTGAACATCCAGAACGATTTGGTTTATCGCAATTACATCAGTTGCGAGGGAGGGTTGGAAGAGGAGAGTATGCGGCCAAGTGTTTTTTGATTCATCCACAAGGAATCTCAGAGCTTGCTAAAAAGCGGCTAAAGATATTTGCTTCTACTACAGATGGTTTTATTTTGGCTGAAGAAGATTTGAAAGTCAGAGGTCCAGGAGATTTTTTTGGCCGAGAACAATCGGGTTTTCCCAATTTTAAATCGGCATTATTTCCCAGAGATTTGATTTTATTGGAAAAAGTGCGCAGTTATTGTGTGAAACTCTTACAAGATGATCCTGATTTAGAGCAGGAGGAGCATAAGCAACTTAAAATTATCTTGCAAGAACAGTGGGATAGACGCATTGAGTTAATGCAAGTCAGCTAAAATAATCTAGGTATTATGTATGCTTTGTTAGATGGGTTTCAATACTATTTTGATAAAAATATATAATTTTTTGAGCAGCCAGCTTAACCTTTTATAAAAGGAGCTTGCATAATGACGCAAATGTGATAGCTTGCCTTTAATTCTTAGATGTTTCGATTTTTTAAGTAGTTGAAATTAAAAGAGTCGTAAGAAGGAAAGGGTTGCAAAATGCTAGGCACCATTTTGTAGGGGGAAATGAGATGGCGGAACCCAACACTCAACGACAATTTGTCGCAACTCAACCTCCAAACGACTCATCTAAGAGAATAGGTTTTTTGAAAAAAAATTGCAAGAAAATAATTTAAAAAATCTATATTTATTTTAATAATTTATACTCTTGTATCAGTATGGTTTATGTTAACGATACATTGCATCAATTTGCTGTTTATAGTGTTGTCTGATCTCTTTTCGTTTGAGTTTTAATGTTGGGGTAAGGGTATTGTTTTCCTGACAAAAAGCTTCTTCAAGTAAAGTAAAATATTTAAGTGTTTCATATGAGGCCAGAGAGTCGTTTATAGTATCAATGATTGCCTGATAGTGCTTTAAAATCTCGGGTTGTTGTAGGCGCTCATTAGAATTGAGTTCAAGAAGGTGTTTCAATTGCCTACGTTTTATCCATTGTTCTAGACCATGATGATCCGGAGCAATAAGGACAGATAAGTACTTTCTACCTTCACCAATGACGCAAGCATTTTCAATATATGGGTTGCTTTTTAGAGCATTTTCTATGGGGCTTGGGGCAATATTTTTACCCCCGGAGCTAACAATAATATCTTTGATGCGATCGGTAATAACAATATGCCCATCCGCATCAATTTGTGCGATATCGCCAGTTTTTAAGTAGCCATCTTCAGAAAAAGCGTTCTGCGTGGCTTCGTCGTTTTTATAATAACCCATCATGATGCTTGGACCTTTAACCATAAGTTCATGACTTTCTGGGTCAATTTTATAAATCACATCAGGTAAAGGTGGGCCAACAGTATCTGTTTTTGGGTTATCGGGTCTATTTGTGCTGATAACCGGTGAAGCTTCTGTTTGTCCATATCCTTGGAGAATAACTAAGCCAATACCTTTAAAAAATTTTGATAGATCAGGATTAAGTGCAGCACCACCAGAAACGATATAGCGCAAACGCTTGCCAAATTTATGGGCAATGCGTTTAAAAAAAGTTTTTTTCAATAATGCCAACAGTAGTTTCTGTGAAAACTTCATATTGCTCATGTTGACGGGGTCACTGTTGAGTTCAATATACTGTAAAATCAGTTTTCCTATTCTTAATGGCATGGGATGAAGTTTATTTAAAATGGCAGTGTGGACTTTTTCTAAAACTCTGGGCACTGTAAACATGAGACTAGGGTTGACCTGACCCAAATAAATGGAAACTTTATTGATATCGTCCGCAAAAGCGATTTTACAGGCAGTCATCATACAGGTATAGCTTGCTGCAGTACGCTCAAATGCATGGCATAAAGGAAGAAACGCTAAATGACAATCGTTGGGACCAATATCATCAACCACCCGTGAACAGTGCCAAGCATTAAAAAAAATATTTTTATGGCTGAGCATCACGCCTTTAGGCTGACCAGTGGTTCCTGAGGTATAGATAATGCTGGATAAACTTTCAGGATCTATACTATTGATATGGCTGATTAAAATATTAATATTGTTGTTATTAAGATTGGTTTTATCAAGTTGAGGAATAGGGCTGCTAAGAGTAGTTTTGGGTGAGATAGATAAAACATGCTTTAAGGATTGGTAGTGACCAAGCGTTTTAAATGCAGGATGGCTGAGCACTGATTCACCTAAGAGAGCAATTTTTACATTTGCATGATTTAAAATATATTCAGTTTGTTGCCTGGATCCACTGGGATACAAAGGTACAGTTACGGCACCTAAACTTTGAATGGCAAGATCAGCCATAATCCAGGCCGAGCTGTTTTCTCCCATGATGGCCACAGTATCGCCTTTTTCTATGCCTAAGCTCTGCAAATGCAAGGCATAAGAAGCAATGATTTGGGCCGCCTCTTGCCAAGATAACCATTGCCAAGAATCGTTGATATAATCAGCAAATACAGGTTTACGTGCATGTTTGTGAACATGCCTAAAAAAAATTGAAGGGACAGTTTGTTGTTGATCAAAGGTTTTGTTCACGAAGCTTTATTATGACGGAGAGTCTATAAAATATCAATAAATAGATAGAGTTACAATAGGTAGCGGCTACCTTTTGTAATTAGAGTTTGCAAGCAGCCATGACATTGTAAGCTATTTTTGCAGCCAGCCGTGCTGTTCTGTGCTCTATGTCGTAGATGGGAGCAAGTTCATAAATGCCTAGGCTTTGCAGGGAGTTTAGACTCTCTTTATAGGGGGTTAAATTGAGTAATAGATTAGGGCTCAGGCCAAAGCTAGCTTGGGCACTCACGCCTGGCGCATGACTAACAGCAAAAGCATCTAGGTCTACATTTAAGTGCCATGGTATGCTGTTCATAGCTGCTATCAGTTGAGAAAAAATTTCTTGTTGTTGAGCATCAGTAGGCATATCGTCTAGCCAAGTAGCAGCAATATTTTGACGTATCATCCATTCAACGAGTTGGGCGTTGTTGGATGCTTTTTGCAAACCAAAAGGATGATAGTGTTTGCCTAAGATACCACATTCAGTAATCAGTCTGTAAAAGGGAGTCCCGCTAGAAATGACTTGATTGGCTTCATAAGGTCTTACATCACTGTGAGCGTCTAAATTGATAATATGATGATTGTGAGCGGCTTTTGAAGAACTTAAACAGCCAGCAATTTCAGCGTAAGCAATATCGTGTCCGCCACCAATGATTAAAATTTTACTTTGCGTGTAGATTGATTTGATTTGACTAATAATATTTTTGAGCTGCTCATGGCTGCTGGCAATATCTTGGGTGAGTTTTATATCACCTAAATCATAGATGCTGCCTAGAGCAGGTGCACTTGAACCCAATGACAGATTATAAAAAGCCTCTCTAAATGCCCTGGGACCTTCTTTTGCTCCTTCACGACCGTAGTTATTTTTTACCCCTCGGTCATCTGGAACGCCCATCATAAACCACTGAGCTTGATTAAAGTCTTTTGTTAAACAGTGTGAGCCAATGCTAGCTCTTGCTTTTGCAGCGTAGTCTTTTGGAGAATGAAAATGGTTTGTAAATTGATGGGTCATTGCTAAAAAGATATAAGTGATTGATTTAATAAGTTTTCACCGTATCTGTAGGCTAATTCAGATAGGCTTTTGGCGTTAAAAAGGTTGAGTTTACAGTTTTGACCTTCTGTGAATGACCAATGAGAAAGGTCTTCATGCAAAGCTTTTAAAGGTGCAATTGTTGTTGCATACAGCAGCTCTTCTTCAGTCATGCCCATTTTTTTCATGCCTAAATGCAGTAAAAATGGCCAGGACATGCTGGGCTGAGAACCCGGATTGTAGTCTAAACTGATGGCTGGTTTGACGCCGGTAGGACGAATGTCTTGCATGTGGACAAAACCCTCGTTGATGTAAAAACTGGTAGCCGGTAAATAAACCACTTGTACATCAGCTTCATACAAAGCGTTTAATTGTTTTGGTTTGGTATGTCGGCAATGATCGACACTAACAATTTTATGTTTAGCTGCAATATCGGCAGCCCCAAGATTTTTGATCTCATCAATATGGGCTTTTACTTTAAGCTTAAGTTTTTGACAAACATCAATCAAAACTTTTAGGTCCTCAGAAGAAAAGAAACCTTCATCGACAAAGATATCAATAAAGTCCGCTAGATTTTCTTGGGCTATTAAGGGAAGCGTCTCATTGCAGATGCTATACATATAGTTTTCTTTAGTTGTATCTTTAGGAATAGCATGTGCGCCCAAATAAGTGATCCACAATTTAATGGGTGCGGTTTTCTGTAACTGTTTTAATAAACGCAGCTGTCTAACCTCTTGGGCATGACTTAAACCATAGCCCGTTTTAATTTCTAGGCCATAGACGCCTTGTGCTTTAAACTTTTTAATGCGTTGTTCTAGTAAAGACAAAAGATCAGTGTCACTGGCTTGTTCAGTAGCAACCTTTGTAGATAAAATTCCTCCACCAGCTTTGGCAATATCCATATAAGACTTGCCCTGACATTTCATTTCAAACTCATGTGCTCGATTACCGGCAAAAATACTGTGTGAGTGACAATCAATAAAGGCGGGTAAACCTAACAAAGATTTACCGTCAATTAAGTGGACATCTTCATTATAGTGAATAGGGGTCTCAGAGATTTGTTCAAGCCTTCCATCTTGATCAATTAATATATGACAGTCTTGCATCTGCAGTATCTGAGCTTGAGCATCAAAGTGTTGTAATTGATTCAAATGAGCAATTAATGTTTTCATAGACTTTACTTGTGCTTGACCATGGGAATATGAATATTGTGTTGTTGAGCAAAATCAAGTGCTTCCTCATAGCCAGCATCACAGTGACGTAAAACACCCATTTGCGGGTCGTTATTGAGAACCCGACTTAAACGTTGTTTGCATGCTTCGCTGCCATCGACCAAAACCACCAAACCAGCATGTTGTGAGTAGCCCATACCCACACCACCCCCATGGTGGAAGCTCACCCAAGTTGCACCGCTGGCGGTAGAAGACATTAAGTTGAGTAAAGGCCAGTCTGATACCGCATCAGATCCGTCTTTCATGCCTTCGGTTTCTCTATTAGGACTGGCAACAGAGCCACAGTCTAAATGATCTCTGCCAATCACAATAGGTGCTTTAAGGGTTCCATTGGCGACCAGCTCATTAAATTTTAAAGCAGCTTGTTGGCGTTGACCGTATTTTAGCCAACAAATACGACTGGGCAAACCTTGAAAAGGAATATGCTCTTTGGCGGCCAAAAGCCAATTTTTAAGTTTTTCTTCTTCTGGGAATAATTCCAATAAAGCTTGATCGCAGTGTTCAATGTCTTGTGGATCGCCACTTAAAGCCACAAACCTGAATGGTCCAGAGCCTTCACAAAATAATGGCCTGATGTACTTGGGTACAAAGCCCTCAAAACGAAAGGCATCTTGCATACCATTTTCTTTTGCAAAACCACGCAGGTTATTACCATAATCAAAGGTATGCGCACCACGCTCCATCAATTGATTCATAAGCGTTACATGTTTGACCATGGTATCCAAGCTTTTTTGCGTATAACTTTTTGGATCATTGTGTCTTAAGTCCAATGCGGCTTGCATACTTAAACCTTGTGGAACATAACCATTTAAAGGGTCATGCGCGGAGGTTTGATCAGTGAGTAAGTCAGGCGTAATATTTCTGTCCAATAAAGCTTGCAGAAGATCAACCGCATTACAATGCACGCCAATAGAGGTATTGCGTTGTTGTTGGGTATGCTCTAAGGCCAAATCAATGGCTTCATCAATAGAGTCGGCCAAGACATCTAAATATTTATCATCCAAGCGTCTTTGAATGCGCGCTTTATCAATGTCTGCACTTAAGGAACAAGCTTTGGCTATTTTTGCGGCCAAGGGCTGGGCACCGCCCATACCGCCAAGACCAGCGGTGACAACAAGTTTACCAGCTAAATTATCTTGTTGATAATGTTTTTGAGCAGCTGCGGCAAAGGTTTCATAGGTGCCTTGAATAATGCCTTGGCTGCCAATGTAAATCCATGAACCAGCGGTCATTTGTCCGTACATCATCAAGCCTTTTTGATCCAGCTCATGAAAATGTTCCCAGGTGGCCCATTTTGGCACCAGATTAGAGTTGGCAATCATCACTCTGGGTGCATCTGGATGGGTTTGAATCACACCCACAGGTTTACCAGATTGGACCAATAGGGTTTGCTTGTCTTCAAGTTGGCACAATTCATATAAGATAGCTTCTAAACATTCTCGGTTACGAGCAGCTTTACCGGTTCCGCCATAAACAATCAGCTGCTGTGGATCTTCAGCCACTCTATGGTCTAAGTTATTGAGCAACATGCGCAACACGGCTTCTTGCTGCCAGCCTTTGGTATGTAGAGTCTGTCCAGTGGGCACAGTGATATGAGACAAATCTAAGTCTTTAATCCAATCGGTATTCATATGCATAAAGATATACATGATTCCTAAAGAATCACAAATATGTTAGGACAAAGCCATGCACAATCAATTTGAGTTGGATGGATACAATCTTAATTTAAACACTGTAGCGATTTATGCCAAAGAAGAAGGGCAAGTTACTCAGTTTAGTTTTTCGCAAGAGGCTAAGGCTAGAGTTAAAAAAGCGCGCGATTTTGTTTTAGAGTGTGTCAAAAAAGGCGAACCTGTGTACGGGATCAATACCGGTTTTGGAGCACTTTCATCAGTCAATATTGCAGCCAAGGATACGGCGGAGCTGCAAGTCAATTTGATTCGTTCGCACTGTACGGGTGTGGGCAAGCCCTTAAACAGAGAAATTGTCCGGGCCATGATCTTGATTCAAACGCAAAGTCTTCTCAAAGGTCATTCTGGTGTGCAAGAAGACATTATTCAAAGGCTCATTGATTTTTTAAACCATGACATTGTGCCCGTGGTTCCAGAAAAAGGCTCAGTAGGGGCTTCTGGGGATTTAGCACCTTTGGCTCACATTGCCTACTGTTTGATGGGTGAAGGTCAGGTTGTTTATCAAGGCAAGACCATGCAAGCCAGTCAAGCTGTGCAACAACTTGATTTGAAACCCGTTGTTTTAGGCCCCAAAGATGGTATAGGTTTAATCAATGGTACGCATTTAATGGCGGCGCAGGCAGTGATCGCCGTTGACCATGCTCAATACCTGATGGATATCGCTGATTTTATTTTAGCCATGAGTTTAGATGCTTTGCAAGGTTCAATCAGAGCTTTTGATGAAGACTTGCATGCGCTTAAAGCTCATCCTGGGCAAGTAGAAACAGCGCAAAGAGTCAGACAATATCTTAAAGGTTCAGATATTTTAAAAAATCACGAAAATTGTACACGCGTGCAAGACCCTTATTCTTTGCGTTGTGCAGCGCAAGTGTATGGAGCCTGCAAACAAACCTTACGCCATGCCAAGGAAGTGTTGAATACTGAGTTGCAAGCAGTCACCGATAACCCTATTGTTTTTGCAGATAAGGGTGAGAGTATTTCTGGAGGACATTTTCATGGACAAGCTTTGGCTTTTATCATGGATTACTTGGCCATGGGCTTAGCAGAAGTGTGCAATATTGCTGAACGAAGAGTGGTAAAGTTACTCAACCCAACTTTTTCCCAGTTGCCAGCCTTTTTAGCCAAGGGTTCAGGTTTGCACAATGGTTTAATGATTGCCCAATACACCATGGCATCCTTGGTGGCAGAAAATAGGATTTTTTGCCATCCAGCCTCAGTGGATTCAGTCTCAACCAGCAATGATAAGGAAGATCATGTGTCCATGGGGCCCAATGCAGGAAGGAAACTCATGCAGGTCATTGACAATGTCTACCATTGTTTAGCCATTGAAGCTTTATGTGCTGCTGAGGCCATTGAGTTGCTAAGACCCTTAAAAAGCTCAAATCGGATTGAAACCGCTGTAAAAGTGATTAGAGAGCAATGCCCACAAGTCAATGAAGATCGATTTTTAAGTAAGGATATCAATGCCATAGAAAGCATTATCCGCCAAAAAAACTTATATGTTTGATTAATAAAATAACGGTAAAGCTTGCTTGCAAGCTTTGTGCGTATATGTTAAACCAAGCCACTTAAAAATTTTTAAGCATTTTAGGAGATAACGATGAAAAAAGATATTCATCCAGAATACAATACGGTTAATGTTTCTTGTACATGTGGAAACTCATTTGAAACCCGCTCTACCGTTGACGAAATTAGAGTTGAGATTTGTTCAGCTTGCCATCCTTTTTACACAGGTAACCAACGTTTGGTAGATACCGAAGGTCGTATTGATCGCTTTAAGAAAAAGTACGGCAGCAAGTAAGCTTAGTCTTACGCATTTAAACAGCTTGATTAGGGATATAGTATGCTGGAGCATTTAAAAGATGTTGAAAAGCGGTTTGAAGCTTTATCAAATCGGCTATCCTTGCCAGAAGTTGTTAGCAATCAAAAAGAGTTTCAAAAATTATCCAAAGAATATGCTGACTTGAGAGAGTTGGTCGAAACCTACAGGCAGTATAGAAAAATCACAGAAGAAATAGCTGGAGCAAGAGAGATGGTTCAGCTTGCGGATGATCCAGACATGGTGAGTTTGGCTAAGGCTGAGCTGGAAGAGTTAGAAAAAAAAGAAGAAGATTTTGAGCGTGATCTAAAATTACTTTTACTTCCTAAAGACCCCAATGATGACAAAAACGTTATTTTAGAAATCAGAGCGGGAACCGGTGGCGATGAAGCTGCTTTATTTGCAGCAGATATATTGCGTTTGTATTTGCGCTATGCGGAAAACCTCAATTGGAAGATTGAAGTTATGTCAAAGAGTGAAACAGGTTTAGGTGGAATTAAAGAGATCATTATTTTGATTCAAGGCCAAGGTGCTTACAGTCAACTCAAATATGAGAGTGGTGTACACAGAGTACAAAGAATTCCTCAAACAGAAACCAGTGGGCGTGTACATACTTCAGCAGTTACCGTTGCGGTTTTACCTGAAGCTGATGATGTGGATGTTAAAGTTGAAGAAAAAGATTTAAAAATAGACGTAATGCGAGCTGGTGGTCCCGGTGGTCAGAGTGTTAACACCACAGACTCTGCAGTAAGGGTTACGCATATTCCATCTGGTATTGTTGTTATTTGTCAGGATGAAAAGTCACAGCACAAAAACAAAGCCAAGGCTTTAAAAGTTTTAAAATCAAGATTGCTGGAAGCTGAAATTGCAAAAAAACAAGAAGAAGAATCTTCATTTAGAAAATCTATGGTGGGAAGTGGTGATCGAAGCGAGCGCATTCGTACCTACAATTTTCCACAAAATCGACTAACAGATCATAGGATAGGTTTAACGTCACACAAATTGGACTTAATTATGGAAGGTGATTTAGAAGAGGTTATCACAGCCTTAAGGACATCTTTCCAAGCAGAACTACTCAAAGAAGCAGCCCAATAAAAATTTTTGTATGACCATCGGTGAAGCCATTGTCTGGGGAAAACATCAGCTAACTCAAGCTGAAAAAGATGACGCAGGATTAGCTCCAGCCATTTTTTTACAATCTATTTGTCACTATACTAATATACAACTTTATTTACAAACGGACACAGTGCTAACTTCCTTACAAGAGCAACAATATAAAGATTGTATTGCAGCAAGAGCTCAAGGTAAACCGGTAGCCTACATTATGGGTGAAAAAGAGTTTTATGGCCTTGATTTTAAGGTCAATGAAAACGTCTTAATCCCAAGACCAGAAACAGAGCTTATTGTAGATGAAGTGCTTAGCTTGCATCACCAGGGGATAGAATTTAAATCTATTTTAGATGTGGGTACTGGAAGTGGGGCTTTGGCAGTTACACTCAAACATTATTTACCTTATGCGCAAGTAACAGCAGTGGATATCAGTGAAAAAGCATTAGAGCTTGCACAGTTTAATGCGCAAAAACATGCCACACAGATAAACTTCATCATTTCAGATCTTTTGCAGAATGTGAAGCAAAGTTATGATTTGATAGTTGCCAATTTACCCTATGTATCCTGGTCAGATAAAATGAGCTTGAGTCAAGAGGTGAGGCATGAACCGGAAGAAGCTTTGTTTGCAGATCAAGAAGGTTTAGGGCTATATATTAGGTTTATAAAGCAAGCAGCAAAGCAGCTAAATCCAAAAGGAATGGTGTTATGTGAGTTTGGCATAGATCAAAGTCGTGCCATAAAAAAAATCTTTGAGCAAAGTACTTTTACAGTGTTAAAGAATATCAAGGATTTAAGTCAAATTGACCGAGTGATTGTGGCCCAGTTAAGTCAATGATAAACCATATTGATTTAAATGGGGCCATGATATTGTTGTAGGGAGTGTGATGCTAAAACTTTTTTTTGCTTGATTAAATCAACAATGTAATTTGTTGAACTGTGACCATGACAACCAGCATCATTATAAAAAGATACCCTGATAGCGTTACCGTCATTAAACTTTGCATGATAGAGCGTTTGCGCGCTATCTAGATAGCTAGCAACAGTGGTGCAAGAGTCGTTTTCATCAAGTTTTTTGTATGCAGCTTTATGTTCTAGGATTTGTTTTTTTTCATCTTCAAATAATGGCCGCAAAGTTTTTTTAGAATAACGAGTGATGGATATAGGCTCACCTATGGTAGAGGTGAATGCAATAATCGGATAAGAAAAGTTACTTTTTTTGTTACTGTTATATACAGCCGTAGTGCTATTTTCTGCACAATAATCTAAAACCAAGTCAAAAAAGTCATTTAAGTAATAAGTATTGTTGAGATAGGTATAATCTTTGTTTGGTTTTAGTGTATCTTTTGAGCAAGGCATATGATTATGAGGCATTTGTTCATAGGCTGGAATATAAGCATGATTAATTTGAGAACTTCTTTCTGGATTGCTAAACAGTTTTTCCCATGTGGCAGAAAAAAAGGTTTTTGTTTGACCATGGGTTTTGTTAGCTACAAGCGCATGAAACTGGATTGATTTTGGCCAATTAAAAGATTTGTTGTCTGGATTATCTTTGATAGACTTTACATATATTTTCCCAGAAGGGTAGATCTGTCCAAGAAAGACATTGTCAGCAAAGGTTTTTATATCCAGAAGCTTAGCGTCTTGACCAAAAACCAATGAAGCAAAACATAAAGTTAGAATGAATTGTTTTAAACCTGATGGCATAAGCGGTATTATGCATTAATTATTAAAATTAAACAACTAGGTGTCTATGTTAGAAAAATTACAAATTGAAGGTGGCTGTGTTTTACATGGAGATGTTCATATCAGTGGGGCAAAAAATGCAGCTTTGCCCATGATGTGTTTGTCTTTGCTTACTGAAGAACCGTGTACTCTGAGCAATGTGCCTGATTTGCATGATGTTAAAGGCCTACTGAGTATTCTAAACTATATAGGGGTTGAAAGCTTTTTTGAGCAAGATCCAGAGACCCTTGTTTTATCTGGAAAAAATTTACAAGCCAAAGAAGCACCCTACGACATGGTCAGAAAAATGCGGGCATCAATTTTAATTTTAGGTCCCATGTTAGCCAGATTTGGAGAAGCTAAAATTTCTTTACCTGGAGGCTGTGCCATTGGCGTAAGACCGGTAGATCAGCATCTTAAAGCCATGGAATCCATGGGAGCAGATATTAAGGTAGAAAATGGCTATGTTTTTGCTAAGGCAAAGCAACTAAAACCCACGGATTTTACTTTTTCTATGGTGACGGTTACCGGAACCATGAATGCCCTAATGGCAGCAGCATTGATTTCTTCTGCTAAGAGTACTTTTAGAAACTGTGCATTTGAACCCGAGGTGGTTCAATTATGCCAAATGTTGTGTGCGATGGGTTGCGATATAGATGGAATAGGGACATCTACTTTGCATATTCAGGGTAAAACCAGTTTATCTGGATTTAAATGCAGTTTAATTCCAGATCGTATTGAAGCAGGAACTTATGCGATAGCAGCGGGTATCACGGGCGGAGAAGTTTTTTTAAAAGATTGCCAAGAGATTCTTTTAGCTGAAGTGTTTGGTGTGCTTAGAGCTTGTGGTTTAGACGCTGAATCCAAAGATGGGGGAGTATGGGTTAAAGGCAATGATAGTCTGACAGCGCATTCAATAAAAACGCAAGTATATCCAGGCTTTCCAACCGATTTACAAGCACAATACATGGCTCTGATGACAGTGGCTCAAGGAGAATGTACAATTGAAGAGACCATCTTTGAGAATAGATTTATGCATGTTGCTGAGCTCAATCGTATGGGAGCTAAGATTAAAATTGATGGTTCCATTGCAAAAATAACGGGTGTAGCGCAATTAACCGGTGCGCCGGTGATGGCCACAGATTTAAGAGCAAGTGCCGGCCTAGTTCTAGCAGGTTTAGCCGCGCAAGGTGTGACAGAAGTCATGCGTATTTATCATTTGGATAGAGGCTATGTCAGTATGGAAAAAAAACTTGAGGCTCTTGGGGCCAAAATTAAACGACTACCCCAATAAATCCAAGCTTTTAATAAAAACCTTACGAAAGCTATTTTTTTTGATAAGAGTGAACACTGGTAAAAAATTATGAGCTGGTTAAATAAATTTAAAGCACCAAGAATATCCAACCAAACCAAAAAGCGCGAGGATGTTCCTGAAGGTTTGTGGGAAAAATGCCCATCTTGTCAGGAAATTTTATTTGCCCAAGATCTGGCCAAAAATTTAATGGTATGCTCAAACTGCCAACACCATTTTAAATTATCAGCTAGGCAAAGAATAGATTGTATTGTTGATCCTGGTAGCTTTGATGAAGTTGATCATAACCTAAAGCCTACAGATCCATTACAGTTTAAAGACAGTAAAAAATACAGTGATAGAATTAAAGCCATGGCGAAAAGCCTTCCCAATGAAAATGAAGCGTATATTTATGGCAAAGCTCAAATTAAAGGTAAAGATTTTATCCTAGGATCTTTTGTTTTTGAGTATATGGGTGGAAGCATGGGATCTGTGGTGGGAGAAAAACTTACTCGCACCTATGAATTAGCCTTAAAAGAAAAAAAACCTGTCGTTGTGATTACGGCTTCTGGCGGGGCTAGGATGCAAGAGGGGATTTTATCGCTCATGCAAATGGCAAAATGTTCAGCCGCCATAAAAAAACTTAAAAAAGCTGGAATTCCGTACATTGTTTTACTCACCCATCCAACCACAGGTGGCGTAGCAGCATCGATGGCCATGTTGGGCGATGTCCATTTAGCAGAACCAAATGCCTTAATAGGTTTTGCTGGACCTAGGGTGATTGAGCAAACCATTAAACAAACTTTGCCTGCAGGGTTTCAACGCTCGGAGTTTTTATTGGAGCATGGTATGGTAGACAGGATTGTTCACCGTAAAGATTTAAGAACAAGCTTAGAATTTTTTATTTCTAATTTAGGCTACAAGCTCTATGTTCAAAAGCCAAATATGAAAGTTGTTGCTCAAGAGAAGTAACTTTAATTGGGCATAATCTAAAAAATTAAAATATTTTTGTTCAGTTTCAAACTGAGTCTCTAAGCACTTGTAAAATAAAGGTAAAAGTAAGGCACTTGACGTTTTTTCTCAGGGGTATAAAGTGTAAAGAATGAGAAAAGTGGTCATGAGGATGGATATACCGGATACATTTGGTGAGCTTTATAAACTGAATTTTATTTTAGATGAAGGACGTAAAGGTAATCATCTGTTATTCAATTTAGACATGATTAGACTAACGTTTAGGGATGAACATGACAGCTTATTAGATCTGTTTGAGGGGCGTATTGAAGAAATCAACGACATTCTCAATGATTTATTGTTATTGGATAATTTTGAGGAGAAAAAACAATATTTGCAAACCTTAGATAGTGATTTGCAAAAAGCCATGATTTTTGGCTATTTCCAATTACTCGATGGCCAAATTAATGACGAAATTCTAGAACCAACGCTTCATTAAACATCAACAATCAGCCCATTTTTTTCAATTTTTTAGGTCTTGATGCAGAGTATATAACCTGTTACAAATTGTGGTATGAAAGCTTTTTTAATGACATGCTTGCTAGCTTTGAGTGTTTTGTCACAAGAGGTTCAATTTTCTTCAGTTGAAGAGTATTTTACATATTTAGTTAACCATCCCAATATTGATTCTAGAACATTGTATCAAAACCTCAATAAGATTGATGACAGTGTTGTTGAATTTGAAAAAGCCTTGCGCAACTATGATGTTGAAAAAGTTCAACAACTTTTGCAGCATGAAAAAGTGACAGTTGAAACAAGTGTTTTTTTTGAAGACAAGAAAAGTCCATACCATATTCTTGGCATGCATAGCATGAATCAGAGTTCAGAGAATATAAGTAATAGAATTAAACAGTATGGTTTAGCAGCCTATGCTCAATACATGACCAGCCCATTGGTTTTACTATCAAGTTTGACAGCAAAAAATATTGACCAACAGGAAGCGCAAGTTGCAGTTGTGAAAATTTTGCTTGAACATGCGCAAGATAGCAATGCTTTGTTGGATAAAAGTGACTGGTTTGGACGCTTACCTATTATTTTAGCTGCTGAAAATAGAAATATTCCCTTGCTAGAGGTGTTATTATTCAACGGAGCCAATCCAAATTTAAATGTTTCTAAAACAACACCCGCCATGGATGACTTGTTTTACAATATGGATGCGGATGGGGCATTGCATAAGTGTTTGTATGGTAAACTTGGTCTGGGTAAAGCTTACATTCCAAAAGATAGAGAAACAGAGACAGCTAAAGTCTGCATGCAAACATTGTTGGACCATGATGTTAATGTTAATCAAAAAAATATCTATTATGAAACTCCCTTGCTTGCAGCGGTTTGTGCAGGAGAAGATGAACTTGTTCAATTATTATTAGAACATGGTGCAGATACAGATATTTTGGCCATGCCACCAGGTTTGGATGGAGCCAACTGGGGCAATGCAACAGGAGCTCCTCGACGTATGGTTCCCAAGAGGACCCAAGAAAGTACAGTTTTTTCAACAGAAGACTATAGACAGTATGGACAACATACATTTAAGATTCAGTATAAAGAACAGCATGAAAAACAAGGAGTACCCTTCTGTCTGATTCGAAAACCTGACAGTGTTAAAGAGCATTATAAAAGTTATAAAGTGATCAAAAGACTGCTTCGCCAAGTCAATTAACCAATTAATTAAGGCTTATTCTTGATACTCAAACAAGACAAAACATTCTTGGTTACCTTTGGGACCTTTGATATGAGAATCACTCTTGGCTGTGCATCTAAAAGGTAAACTGCTTTCAATAGTATCAATACAAGACACAATTAAATTTTGTCTTAAAGTTTGGTCTTTGATGACACCTTTTACTAAATCTTTGGCTTGTGCTTGGAACTGCGGTTTAATTAAGGCTATGACTTGACTTTGGGCATGTAAGGTATCAACAATGTGGGGCATGACTTTTTCTAAAGCAATAAACGAACAATCAATCACAACTAAATCAACCTTATGTTTAAGATTAACTGGGGAAAAAGTTTTTTCTGCTAAAAAATCCTTAACATGCAATGATTCACGCCAGGATATTTTTGGATGTTGGTGCAGTTTATAGTGCAGCTGATTCTTTCCAACATCAATGCAGTATACATGTTGAGCACCATGTTGAATTAAACAATCTGTAAAACCACCGGTGGATGCTCCCACATCCAAACAAATAAGACCTTTGGCTTGAATACTAAAATCTTTGATGGCTCCAGCCAACTTAAGACCTCCGCGGCTGACATAAGTAGGAATAATATTTTTAATTTGGACAGGGCTATCTTGTGCAACTTTATGTCCTGGCTTACTTTGTTTTTCTTCACCAATATAAACTTCTCCAGCCATAATCATGGCTTGAGCCTTGCTTTTAGAATCAGCTAAATTTTGATCAACCAAGAGTTGATCAAGACGTATGCGGGCAGATGTTTTTTTCACTGTTGCGTAGCTATTGTTTAGGATTTTCTCTCTATAATAAATTTGCTTAAACACTCTAGATTATTATGTTTTAACTCTAAAGCTTTAATATTGCTTAAAACTGATTGAAGCAAAGTATGCATAACATTTTGTGCTTGCTCAAGGCCTAGTATTGAAACATAGGTACTTTTTTGCTGTTCAAGGTCACTGTTGGCATTTTTGCCTAAGGTTTGTGAATCTTGGGTGACATCCAAAATATCATCAGCCACTTGGAAGGCTAAACCAATCTGGTTAGCCACGGTGCTGAGGAGTGTTTGTTTTTTTTGATCTAGATTTAAAACAATGGCAGGAGCTACTAAGGCAGCATTGATCAGCGCTGCAGTTTTACCCATGTGTATTTGCTCAAGGGTATTTTGATCTAAATGAGGGTTATTTTCATGGAGAAGATCCAGCATTTGTCCCCCCACCATGCCACAAGCTCCAGACTTTTCACTGATATAAGCTATGATTTGAATTTTTTTCTCTGGAACAAGATCCCATTGAGAAGAAGATAAAATTTCAAAAGCCATGTTTAATAAGGCATCTCCGGCAAGAATAGCTGTGGCTTCATCAAAAGCAATATGACAGGTAGCTTGACCGCGACGTAAACTGTCATCATCCATGGCAGGTAAATCATCATGAATTAGAGAATAAGTATGAATGCACTCTAAGGCTGCTCCAATGGGGGTGATCTGGTCAATATTTTCAACACCTAAGTCTTTTGCCAAAGCAAAACTTAAGGCGGGTCTAATGCGTTTACCTCCGGCAAATAAACTGTATTCACAAGCTTCCTGCAAACGTGTTGAAAAGTTATTTTGCTGTTTAAGATATTGTTTAAGGTATGTGTCACACTGATCTTTTGTCAGTTGTAGAAGCTGGGTGAGGTGTTCCTGTATCATAACAATTAATCATCTTGTTCTTGATTTTGCTGCAGTTGCTGTAGCAATTGATCCACTTTATCTTCCGCTTCACTGATTTGTTGGGTGCAGGTTTTTGATAAACTGATGCCTTTTTCAAACAATGCCAAAGATTTTTCTAGGGGCATGTCTTTGGATTCAAGTTGACTGACAATTGTTTCAAGTTCTTCTAAGGCAACTTCAAAAGCCATTTTTTTAGATTTTTTTTCTACCATGTTTATCCCTCAAGAAAAATCATACTAACGTAAAAACTGACCAATATAAGTAGTCCGCCCAAGAGAAAAAGAAGGGTGTGCCCAAAAACCTTACGGCGCTTCTTGATTTCGCTAACTGATAAGCCCATAAGAATAATACAAAAGCCTAAGAATACAGTTTCTAAGGTTATGGTATAAATAAAGTTTAGGATATCTTGTATACTCCAGCCAAACATAATATCCGGCAAATTAGCATAAAATGATGCTATAGTCGATAGCTATAGTTATGAGAGCTATTATATTCGTGGGTTTGTTATTGTAGGTATGTGTGAATTTCAAGATTGAGGAAACAGTAAAGTATGTCATTACTAAAGTTTTTCATGACGCATAAGGAGGAGCATGTTAGTATCATCAAGTCTTGAAACAAGCTCAGGTTTATAAGTTATCCAATGGTTTAAACGTCTTACTATGCCCACGCCAAGATGAAGAATTGGTTTGTTCTATGTTGTGGGTTAATGCAGGGTATGAGCATGAATCCAAAGATATTTTAGGGATTTCTCACATGCTTGAGCATTTGTATTACCGAAAAAAGATCATTGATGAATCTGGTGAAAAACAAAGTCTACTGCAATGTATGCGTAGGCATGGTGCGGTTCATAATGCAGTAACTGCACAGGATCACACGCATTTTTATGCAGTGAGTACCCAAAAAAACTTTCTTCCAGTCGTTTCTGCTCAGTTACAGGCAATTTTATCCAATCACTATGACAATGAAGAATTGCAGATAGAAAAAGCAGTTATATTTGAAGAATTGAAAAAAAAGCTTTTTGATCCACATATTCAAGCCCGTGAGGCACTGTTGGCCATGATTTTTACCGATAATGATGGTTTAAAACAACGTAGTTTACAAGATAAAACCATTGACTTAGAGTTGCAGGCCGTTCAACAGTTTCATAATCGACACTATCAAGCGCATAATATGACTTTATGTGTCCATGGTGGGTTTGACCCTGAGCAAACCATAAATTACTTAGAACAATGTCTAGTAAATTTTTCAGACATACAAAACAAAAATAATACGGACTTAGAAAAAAGTAAGCCTAAAAAGCAAAAAACTTCCAATAAACATTTAAAGTACAGAAGAATTTTATCCGATCAATCTCAAACCTATTGCAAACTAGGATTTGAGTTTCCACTTAATTTAAACAATATGTTGGTATCTG
Organism: Oligoflexia bacterium; assembly: GCA_035326705.1. Taxonomy (NCBI): domain Bacteria; kingdom Pseudomonadati; phylum Bdellovibrionota; class Oligoflexia; species Oligoflexia bacterium. The sequence goes on along the minus strand of DAOLES010000003.1, from coordinate 224,531 downwards.
ATTTATTGGCGATTGTTTTAGGTAAAGGCAAAAGCAGTGTTTTATCAAAAAGTTTAGGGCATCATGCTGGAAGCACAGTGTTACACTTTAATCAAAAAAGTGTATTTTTACTTGAAGCAGAATGTGAAACTAAGGATTTAGCACAAACTCAAGAAACGTTACTGTGCAGCTTGTATGCATTTGCAAAAGATATTGAACAAAGTTATGCTTTTGCGCAAAGTGACTTACAAAAAGCAAAAAATATTTTGTACAGCAATTATTTTTCTCAAGACTTAAGCTTAGTCAATGCCACATACAAACAGTGCTATATGCATCACTGTTTACAACAGTTATCGCTTGATCATGATGATTCAGTTTATTTACAAACACTTAAAAATATTGATTTGAAAAATATTCAAACATTTATCCGTGATTTTTTAAATATACAGCAAGTTAAAATTTTAGAATTGGTGCCTAAAAATATGGGACACACGCATGAAGCTGAGCAAAAGATGGCTTCGTTGTATAAAAGAATTGAAAACTACTTAGAAAACTACAGCAATAAGCAAACTCAACAGATTTTGCCTGAGGTACCGGAAAAAGTCTTTGCTAGTGATTTAAATACACAAGCAAGGGAAGAAAATAGGTTTAGACAACAAAGTTTTGCTTGTGGAGCACAGCTGGTTTATTGCCAAAAACCTAAGACCCAAATGGCAAATTTAAGTATTCGTTTTCGGGGGGGACGCTTAGAAGAAACCTTTACCAGTAGCGGTTACACCAACGCATGTTTAGGATTATTGGCGCAAGCCACCATGCATCAAAGTCAACTTGAGTTTAAGGATAACCTTGAGTCTAAGGGAATTCAATTAAGTTATGATGCGTCTGCAGATCATTTTGGTTATGCAATGACTTTACCACAAATCAACTTACAGCAAGGCCTAAGAATAATTTCAGATATGATTATGGAACCTTATGTGAATGCAAATTTATTAGAGCAAGAAAAAAACAAAATCTTTAATCAGTTATCTGCAATTGATAAGAATTTATTTTTTAGACCGGTTGAGCTTTTTTATCAAGCTTTAATGGGTATGCATCCTTATGCATGGCCAAGGTATGGGCATGTTAACTCAATTATGAATCTTAATGCAGAAAACATTTTAGCCTGGCATCAGGAGCATTTTTGTTTATCTAATATGGTAGTGTCCTATGTTGGTCCAGCTTCGTATGCGCAAGTGCAAGAAATGGTTTTATCTCAATTTAATTTAGAGACTGAAAATAAGCGAATAGAAAAAAAAGGTGTGTTGTCATTTATGCCGCCACGCAGCCCAATAGAAAATATTGCTTTAACAAAAGGATCGCAAGTAGGCTTTGTTTTTGGTTTTAAAGGAGTTAAATTTGATGATAGCGATAAAATTATTTTAGACTGTTTAGCGCATGTTTTGTCAGGTTTAGGTGGAAGACTGTTTAATGAACTGCGTGATAAACGTGCTTTAGTTTATCAGAGTATGGCCTACAATATTGCTTTACTAAAGGCAGGAGCATTTTTTGTATATGCTAAAACCAATCTAAAGCATGAAGAAGAAGTTAAGAATAGAGTTTTGGTAGAGTTTGAAAGACTTAAAGATCAAGTGATACCTCAGCAGGAATTGTATGAAGCCATTGAATGTGCTGCTTGTCAGCATGCTGTTGACATGCAAGCTGCCAGTAGTTTGGCTTATTTAATGGCAGAGTCTGCGGTCAATGGTGAACAAATAGAAAATCTATTTGAATATGAACAAAAATTAAAAAAAGTAAATATCGGCCAAATCAATGAATGTGCAAATAAAATATTTGATTTAGATCATAGTGCCATTGGGGTTTTAAGAGGCAAAATATGACCTTAGAACAACTTATAAATGAATATAAAAGCAAAGAGCAGGCAGTCAGTGTTGTTGTTTTCTGCCAAGAAGTAAACATATCAGCGCTTACAGAGAAATTAAAAGGTTTAGAACAGTCCAATTACATTAAAATCATTATACAACCATGTCCTTATGAAGGTATTGAATTTTTATTTAGGACCTCTATAGACCTTCCACAAACTTTTTTGGGAAAAGAAACTGATTTTTTTTGGCAAGGCTTACTGATTAAAGATCTGAATTTACTTAATACCGCAAGCTCAGCACACTATTCTTTTTTGGTAGCAATTTTACAACAAGATATAGCGCAACTAAAACAAGCAAAAAAGGAACTTTTAACATGCATATCAAACAATTAGTATCACACTGGCTTCGTTTTGGACTTGGCCTAAGTCTTATTGGTTTATGGTCATGTACATCTCAATTTGTAAATGTTGGTCGAAGAGAACCGGCTAAAAAAGTATTTAGAGTTGTTACGCAAAGCAATTTAAGCACATTGCATCCAAGTCAATTAAATAGTTATACAGAGACAATATTAGGTTTACAAATTCATGAGCCTTTATTGTATGTTGTTCCGGAGACGGGAAAAATTGTTCCATTGGCAGCTGAGAGTTACAGGCAGAATTTTGATGAAAAAAGTATTACATTTAAACTAAGATCAAATTTAAAATGGTCAAATGGACAAGAAATTACAGCAGACGATTATGTTTATGCCATCAGCTATATATTAAATAAAAATAATAAAAGTCCTCATATTGCAAAGTTGATTCATATCAAAGGTGCACAAAAGTTAATAGAAGGAGAAATTCTGTCGCCCAATGAACTGGGAGTAAAATCTTTAGGTAAAAAGATTTTTAAAATTGAATTTGAACATTTTGATTTAAGAACAGTCATGCTGTTTGCGCGTCCATGGACCAGTCCTTTAAGAAAAATAAACACGATGGGTTCATTGCAAGATCAACAAGATTTTTCTTCATGGGTAGGGAGTGGCATGTTTGTTCCGGTGAGGAAGAATGAACAAGTTATTTTGTTGCGTAAAAACCCTTATCATCGTTGGGCAAGTAAAATAGAAGTAGATGAGATTAGTGTTTTTTATAATAAAAACTTGGAGCAAATAGAAAAGACTGGACCTCAGCAAGTTCATTTGTTGGGGCATAGAGGGTTTTCAATTGATTTTGATGAATATAAAATGAGTTTTGTACAACAGGGATATAAATATGTTTATGAACCAGATTTATTAACCATGTTCTTAAGGCTAAATAATAAACAAGAAATATTAAAAGATGTGGCTATACGTAGAGCAATAGCAATGTCAATTAACAGAGATTTTATTAAACAGTCTTTGCATTTCAATAGTTATCAAGCAGCTTACTCAATGATGCCAAAAAATGTTTTAGGCTACCAACCACCTTCAGGGTTCTCATACTCAAAAACACGTGCAATGGAAGAGCTAGAAAGTTTAGGGTACTGTGTTGAGCAAGGTCGAAATAATTGCAAACAATTGGGAGAGCTACAGTTTATATATGTTGATACCCCCCGCAATGAAAAAATTGCTTTGGCTATGCAACAACTTTTCTTAAATGCATTGCCTTTTAAGCGAGTTATATTAAAAGCCGAGAAGCAAAGTGAATTTGATCAAAAAATTGTTAAAGGTGACTTTGATATGGCTTTGGATACTGTTGGAGCATTACCAGACAATGCATTTGGTATCTTAGAAGCCTTCTTGCCAAGTAGAGCAAGTGCAGGTAGTTTTTACCACATTGGTTTTGAAAAAACTTTAAACAAAGCCTTTGAACATGCTTATTGGAGTCAAGTGCTTCAAGGTATTAGACAAGCTGAAGGAGTCCTTCTAGATAGTGTTGAATTGGTTCCAATTTTTCATATAGTTACAGGGCGTGTCATGAGTAACAAGCTTCTAGGATTTAAACCTAATGTTTTTTCTGAACAAGTATATTCAACTATTAACATTAAAGAATAACTGTATAGCGAGAAGGAGAAAGTATGATTCAAAATAATATTTTAGAATGTATAGGGAACACACCAATTGTTCGCTTAAATAAGATTGGTCAAAACTTTCAACACGAGCTCTTAGTAAAAGTTGAATTTTTTAATCCAGGTAGTTCAATCAAAGATAGAATTGCCAAGCAAATGGTTGAAGATGCTCTTGCAAATGGAAGATTAAAAAAAGGTGGAACAATTATAGAGTGCACTTCAGGTAACACAGGTATGGGGCTAGCAATGGTGGCGTGTGTTATGGGCTTTAAATGTATTTGTGTTATGCCTGATAAAGTGTCTAGCGAAAAAATAAAAATTTTAGAAGCCATGGGCTGTAAAGTTGTAGTTACTCCAACGGCTGTTGAGCCAGATGATCCTAGAAGTTACTATTCTGTAGCAAAAAAACTGGCAGAAGAAACTGAAAACTCATTTTATGTTAATCAGTATCATAATCCATCCAACCCAAAGACCCATGTTTTGAGTACTGGACCAGAAATTTATCAGCAACTAGGAGGGGAACTTGATTACTTGGTTGTTGCAAGCGGAACAGGGGGGACATTATGTGGAACTGCAAAATATTTAAAAGAAAAGATTCCACACCTTAAAGCCATTTGTATAGATCCGATAGGGTCTATATATTATGATTATTTTCAAACAGGTGAGATACCCAAAATTGTTACCAGTTATAAAGTTGAAGGTTTTGGTGAAGACTTTATGCCAGGTACTATAGATTTTGATTTAATTGATGACGTGATTCAAGTGTCAGATAAAGAATGTTTTGATATGGCAAGAGAATTGGCTGCTAAAGAAGGTATTTTTGCTGGAGGATCATGCGGTGGAGCTATTGCTGGTGGGCTTAAAGTTGCAGAAAAAACCGAAGGTAAAAAAAGAATTTTGATGATTTTACCAGACAGTGGTTCACGTTATATCAGTAAATTTTATGATAATGATTGGTTAAAAGAAAACGGTTATTTATAATATGGATAAAACAAAACTTAATTTTGCAAGTAAAGCTATTCATGTTGGACAAGAGCCAGATGAAAAAACGGGTTCGGTTATTGTTCCATTGTATCAAACCAGTACCTATGCACAAAAATCTCCGGGTGAGCATATGGGGTATGAGTACTCACGTACAGATAATCCAACAAGACATGCTTATGAACAATGTTTGGCTTCCTTAGAGAACGCAAACTATTGTGCTAGCTTTGCTTCTGGGATGGCAGCCATTCATTGTATTGTTGAAAGTTTAGAAAAAAATGTAAATATTGTCTGTAGTGACGATGTCTATGGTGGAACGTTTAGGCTGTTTGATAAAGTGTTTACCAAACATGGCTTAAAGTTTAGCTACTTAGATTTTTCTAACTTGAATGAAGTAGAAGAGTTTTTTAATAAAAATAAAGTGGATGTAAGTTGGATAGAAACTCCCAGTAACCCCATGTTAAAACTCATTGATATCAAAAAATTAAGCAATTTGTGTAAAACTCATGATGTTAAATTGGTTGTAGATAATACTTTTGCCAGTCCCTTCATTCAAAACCCATTGAATCTAGGAGCAGATATGGTCGTTCACTCAACAACAAAATATATAGGTGGGCACTCTGATGTAGTGGGTGGCGCAATTATGTGTAATGATGCTAATTGGTTTGGAAAAATTAAGTTTTTACAAAACTCAATTGGGGCAGTGCCATCGGCGTTTGATACATGGTTGTCATTGAGGGGTGTGAAAACTTTAGCTTTAAGAATGCAAAGACATTGTGAAAATGCAAGCAAGATAAGCAATTTTTTAAAAAACCACAGTAAAGTTAATCAAGTTATTTACCCAGGGATAGAGGATCACCCCAATCATGGCTTAGTCCGTGAACAGATGCAAGGGTATGCTGGCGGGATGCTAAGTGTTTATCTTGATATGAATTTAAACCAAACCAAAGCTTTTTTGAGCCATTTAAAGCTTTTTATTTTAGCGGAAAGTTTAGGAGGAGTAGAGTCACTGATTGAACATCCAGCAATCATGACACACGCCAGTCTTCCTGCTGAAAAAAGAAAAGCTTTAGGTATAACGGATGCCTTTATACGTATATCTGTGGGTATAGAAGATATTGAAGATCTACAAAACGATCTTCAATATGCACTTTCTAAAGTTTAGCTCTAATAGTATTAATATCTAAATCAACATTGTGTTCTGAAGTGGACATTTTTATAAATTAAAGTAGAATTTATTCTATGATATATATTCTATTAGGTTTATTGTTGTTATGTATAAGTATTTTTTTAGGCATCTACAATCGCTTGGTTCGGTTAAAAAACAGGTACAAGAATGCATTTTCACAGATTGATGTACAGTTAAAAAGAAGGCATGATCTTATCCCAAATTTAGTTGAAGTCAGTAAAAAATACATGGAGCATGAAAAAGAGACTTTAACTGCGGTCATTCAAGCAAGACAGCAAGCTTCAGGTATTGTTAATCAATTAAAGAATAATTTGGGTGATACTGGGTTGCTGGAAAATTTAGCCAATGCAGAAAATGCGTTAAGTTCAGGTTTAGGCAAGTTATTTGCAGTTATGGAAAACTATCCAGATTTAAAAGCCAATGAAACAATGGCTCAGTTATCTGAAGAACTTAAAAGTACAGAAAACAAGATTTCCTTTTCTCGACAGTCTTATAATGATTCAGTGATGACTTATAATACTGCAAGAGAGATTTTTCCAAATAATATGGTTGCAGGTTTATTTTCTTTTACACCCGTTGCGCAACTTAAAATTGCAGAGCAAGAGCGCAGTACACCAAAAGTTAAATTTTAATTTTGGATTTTTTTAATCAACAAATAAAAAGAAAACAAGCATCACAGCTTTATATTTTTTTATTTATATCTGCTGTATTAGTCATTAATTTAGCTTTATGCTTATGTTCAGATCTTGTATTAAAAGCCTCTATTGAAAGTAGAGCACAAAGGTATTTTCTTGTCAGTACAGTTTTTTTAATTACGTTAATAATATCATTTTTAAAAATGCGTTTGGGTCCAGCAGCCAATGCAAATACAATTATGCAATATTTAGGGGCTAAACCCGTTTTAGGTAAAAAACTTTCAAACAAGCAATCAATTTTAAAAAATTGTGTTGAAGAAATGGCAATTGCTTCTGGTGTTCCATGTCCAAATATTTATATTTTTGAAAATGAAACGGGAATGAACGCTATGGCCAGTGGTTACAGTATTCACGATAGTGCTATTGCAATCACACAAGGGTGTTTAGATCATTTGAATCGAGATGAAATACAAGCAGTGATAGCTCATGAGTTTGGACATATTTTGTCAGGGGATACTAAAATGAATATGTTGATGTTGGCCTCTTTAAATAGCATCAATTCTATTTATCTTTTTGGAAAATTTTTACTCTCTCCAGGTAAAAGAGCAGTTAGAGTTAAAGGCGGGTTGTATCAAATTTTTTTAGGCTTGGTTCTTATGTTGATAGGCAGTTTAGGGCAATTGTTTTCTAAAATTATTAAAGCAGCATTGTCTAGGCAAAGAGAATATCTTGCGGATGCCTTATCCGTTCAGTTTACTCGTAACCCAAGTGCATTAACAGGAGCACTTAAAAAAATTGGTGGAGATCGGTGGGGCTCTCAATTATTTAACTCTAATATTGAAAGGGTGAGCCACATGTTATTTTCTGATCTTCATTTAAATCATAGCTTTGCTCCTTCAATTTTAGCTTCTCACCCAAGTTTGGAAAGTAGGATTAGAGTGTATGAAAAAGCATTTGATGGTGTTTTTCCACAAACCAGAAAAAAAGAAGTAACTCCGGGGGTTGAATCACAATGGCTACAAGATAAACCATCTATTATGCTTGGAGGCATGATTTCTCCCATTGATACCTTGTACGCGGCCCATTTTTTAAATGACTTAAATTTAGATGGATATCATTGGTTAAAGTCTTCTGAACATTTAAAAGCTAAGCTTTGTGCAATTTACAGTTCAAAGAACAAAACAATGCTAGATCAGCAAAAAGAATTTTTAAATCATCATCTCTTAGAAGATGAATTTAAAATTTTTATCAAAGCCAATGATTTTTTTAGTAAGCATAGTTACAATGAAAAAATTGGTATGCAGGATTTGTGGCTACCATTGCTTAAGAAGCAAAGACATGACTATTTATTTGAGATTAATGATGTAATAAAAAAAATTATTGATCATGATGCTAAAGTATCTTTGTTTGAGTGTGTTGCCTATCAAATTTTTAAATTGAATTGTTTACCTAGAGAAAGATCTAAAAGCATTAAATTAAAAATAGATAAGGCTGTGGTTATAGTTTTATCTAGCTTAAGCTATGCAGGTCAAAGTAAAAACATTAAAGATCAAGAAAGTGCATTTTTGTCAGGAATGAAGTTTTTCTATCATCATGGGCAGTATAAGTTATTTGAAAAACATGAATTTAGGCATGATATTTTGTTACTAGCCTTAGAAAGTTTAAAAAAACTTGCATTTTATGAGCGTCAAAAGCTATTAGCGGCAAGTTATAAAACTATCAGTTATGATGAGAAGGTATCAGAAAAACAAGCAAGTATTTTACGGCTGTTAGGGGAGTATTTAGAGATTCCAATACCAATATCTACATATCAAAATATTATTACGAATGCGAAAAAGTCAATGAATAAGCTTTAAAAACTTGTTTTAAACTCTATACCTAGACCTAGACCATTTTTATCAGCTAGGAAACCATTGTACCTATATTCAGCAACAACATACAGTTGTTTATAAAAATTAATGCCCAGCTGGTGTTCGGTTACAGTGATGGTGGAGTTGTCACTGAAATTGTGATCAAAAAATCCAGATAAGTACATACGTTTGCTAAGTTGTTTAGGGAAAAGCAACCAATAGTAGTAATGTTCTATTTGCCACCTATAGCCTGGGAGGCTATCTAGTTGTAATGGGTACCAGTTAAGAGTGTAGCTTAAATGGATGGTTTTAAAGAAATCTTTTAAAAACTTTGTTTGCGAAATATTCCAACCTGCTCCTGCACGTAATGTATCGTTTTGGCTCCCTCCAGCGATTGCCCATTGACCAACGAAATGTAATGGTGTGTTATTGAACATTGCCCAATATACGTTTTGTTCACTGTAAAATGTGGCAATATCCTCATTGTCTATTCCAAATTGGGACTCAAAGTTTGTAAATGAAAAATATTTTAGTTTTGATGAAATATTAATGCCCAACTCTAAAGTGTAAACACTCAGGTCTCTTGTGTCATAAGGGTAAAGGTTAAAGTTAGCGAAACCTGATGATTTAGCAAGTAAGGCTGAAGAAAATAAAAGAGCAAGTGCAAAAATATGTTTCATATAAGATTGAATTAACAAAAAGATTTTTTTTGGTAAACAAGAAAGTTAGTTTTTATCAATATACCTAATAGTAAAAAGCGAGATAAGTTTACATATGCTATTTTTTATACTCAGTGAGGTGAAAGAGATAATAGTTGTTGCATATCCAGTTTTTATCGAGGTCGTTAACGATGTGTGGGTAACGCGGTACTTTGATTTTCTTGAAGGTTTTGTAACTCTTTGGGCAACTGAAACAATACATCTTCTTTAACAAAACTAAAATCTTCTTCCTCAAAGCCTAAAGGTTTAAGTTTCTCAACCACTTGTTGAACCAAATACTCTGGGGCAGAAGCTCCTGCAGTTAAGCCTATGGTCTTTTTGTTATCTAACCAAGAGCTTTCTATTTCATTGGCGGAATCAACTAAGTATCCTGAAACACCAAGACTGGTTGCAAGTTCGGCCAACCTTTTTGAATTAGAGCTGTTTTGTGAACCAATGACCAAGAGTAAATCAATACCTGCTTTGACCAAAGCACGTACAGCATCTTGTCTATTTTGAGTAGCATAACAGATATCACCTTTTGGGGGAGTGGTGAGCTTTGGATATTTTACTTTTAATGCATCAATTAAAAAATTGGCTTCATCTACACTTAACGTGGTCTGGGTTAAAGCAACCACTTTTTCAGGGTTAATATTTTTTAAACGGTCTATATCGGCCAAATGACCAACAATCTGAATGATATCAGGGGCTTCACCAAAGGTACCTTCTACTTCTTCATGCTCTTTGTGGCCAATAAGAACAATAGAATAACCCAATTTTTTGTATTTATGGACTTCAGAATGAACTTTGGTCACAAGTGGACAAGTGGCATCAATAATTTTGAGTCCTTTGCCTCTTGCTTCCTCCCTAACCTGTGGAGAAACACCATGTGCACTGAAAATAACCCGGCTGTTTTTGGGTGCTTCAGATAATTCCTCAATAAAAACAACACCTTGGTCTTTAAAAGATTGAACAACAGATTGATTGTGAACAATTTCTTTTCTTACATACAAAGGCGTGCCATAATGCTTTAAGGCAAGGTCAACAATATCAACTGCCCGGACGACGCCAGCACAGAAACCACGAGGTGAAGCTAGGAGAAGTTTTTTCATGTTTAGTACTATTAGAAGAGATTTAGTGTGGATGCAAGCTTTGTTTTTGTTCTTCCTTATACCTTTCTACCACCAAGCTCAAACCTACGCCAATGACGGACAAGTTTTAAGTCAGAGTGTAAAAAAAATTTTTGTTGAGGCTGAAAATAAAAAAGATTTTTCTGAGCAATTTGTACAGCTCAATTCTTTGTCTACTCAAGATAAACAATCTTTACTGAGGGTTTGGGAATCACCAGCCTATCCATGGAAATGGCGGTGGCTGAGTGTGATGTATATGGCAGAATATATGATGCCCAGTGCAGAGCAAAAAATAGTTCAAGGTTTACAAGATCCGCTGTTTTTAATCCGTTTAGCCAGTATTAAAGCTTTAGCTGTACAAGATAATCTGGAAAAATATCAAGAGCAGCTCATTCAATGTTTAAAAGATGATTCATTGGTTGTGAGAAAAGCAGCTATTAATGCACTTTCTATTCAACCCAATCAACAAGTCTTACAAGCCGTTGAAAAGGCAATGTTTGATGATAAAAATCGCTTGCAAAATCAACAAGATCTAATGGGTATACTGCAAAGTATGTTGGAGATAATTGTTCGTTACAATGATAGGCAATCCATTCATACTTTAGCCAAACTCATCAAGCGCAGTAATATTGAATCTGAATTTAAAATTCAGGTATGCAATGCTTTAAAAAGCTTGGTACAAAACAATTCTTTGAAACTTGAACAAACGATAAAAGAACAAAGTGATTGTGCATATCAATGGCAACGTTGGTACCAACAACACCAAAGTAGCATTTAAGCAGTTTTTATTATTGAACTGAAATGTACTGAATCTCAAGGACTAGAGTGTGTTTAAGGGTCATTTTTTTTTAGGCTTATAATATTGAGGCTTTGGGTTTCTTTTGAAAAAAGCATACCTACAGTGTAACCTGATGAAGTGAATTCATAAACATCACTTTTTTTAAAGTAGTTCTCTGGTTTTTGAGCAACGGCTTCAAGTTGCTGACTTAAGGCTAAAATGGTTTGTGCCCTTAAAGTATTAATGGTGTCAGCGATGGGCTTATTAAAAAATACAGTGGGAGCATTGTTAGTGTTACTTGGTAATGAGCTGCTTAAAGATAGTATAGAACTACTTTTTATGTTTTTTTCGGTTAAAAATGCACTGATAGCTTTACTGGTTGATTGAATATAAGCTGGGGGTGAAGTAAAAGCTGCTTTTAAAGCCGGTTTTTTTTGATAAATAAACAAGCCGGTTAAAATATAGAGTGCTAGTACGACTAAAGGTTTAAGGTATTTTTCAAGTAAAGAAGGTGCAACTTTCCATGGAGTTACTTTTTTTAATTTTGAAGATTGAGCATATTTTGAATGATCAAACTGACCATTTTTATTGTCATTGAATTGATTGAATGAAACATAATCTGTATTATTTTGTAAAGCTTCGTTAAGGGTTTCAGTTAATTTTGGCTCATAAAAAACAGTGCTTAAAAACGAAATCATATCCGCGTGATTTACACTTCCATAACGATCAAGTAAGAAGTTTTCTAGATCTATACCAAACTCTAGAGCCCCTTGGTAACGTGTTTGTAAATTTCTTTCTAAGGCTTTCATAATGATATCTGACAGCTCAAGAGGGACCTTTTGATTAATGATGTGGGGAGGAGCAATTTTTGCTAATCTTACTTTTTTAATGAGCTCCATAGGGTCATTGGCTGTATAGCAAGAGTGCAGAGTTAACAACTCCCATAATACAATACCTACTGCAAAAACATCTGATCTAGGGTCAATCGCTTTTCCAGAGGCTTGTTCAGGAGACATATAAGAAAACTTGCCTTTAAGCATTCCTTTTTCTTCATCACCAGGTTTAGCAATGGCTTTAGCAATACCAAAGTCTAAAATTTTTACATTGCCATCAAAAGAAATCATAATATTTTGTGGTGAGATGTCTCTATGTACAATTTGTAAAGGACGTTGATAATGATCACATTTATTATGAGCATAATGAAGCGCATGCAGTGCTTGACAGGCTATATGAACACAGAGTGCTACTGGGAGAGATTTTTTTTGGATAATACATGCCCGTAAAACAGATTTTAAATCCTTTCCCTCAAGATATTCCATGGCTAAAAAATATTGATTGTCTATAACACCAAAGTCATAGATGGGAATAATGTTGGGATGATTTAAAATAGAGGCTAAGCTGGCTTCCTGGATAAACATGTTAACCAAGCTTTTATTCTGTGAAAACTTGGTGAGCATGCGCTTTAATGCAAATCGTTTGTTAGGGTGTTTTTTATGGTGAGCAAGAAAAACTTCTGCCATACCCCCTGTACCAATCTTTTCAGAGAGGATGTAGTTCCCAAGGTATTCTTTTTTTTCTGCCACTTGGTCCTTTACTTATCCAGTCATTAACTTTGAGTACTGGAGGATTGCGCCAAGTAATTTTGAATTTGTTGAAGCAGATTTTTTTGTATTTCACCTCCAGGCTTGGTTTCTACCCAACGGTATAAAGATCCTTGAAAATCCAGTTGCCCAGAAATCACGTCAGTGTAGTATTGTTCTTTTGAATCAATGGTAATGACTGTTCCTTGCTTGCTGGGTTGCACGGTAACTTTCATTTTGTAACGAATTTTATAAGGTATTTTTGATTCTCCATAACCTGAAAATAATCTTGAAGATTTGCCAGTAATCCAGTCTGTGATGATGAGGCCATGTTCACGACGACTAACCAAGATAGGGGTATTGATGGCATTGAGAACTTCATTGGTGGCTTCCCAAGTATCTTTGTAGCTGTAACCATAAATTTGCTGAGTACTGTAACCAGCAGTGTCGTTTTTTTGTACATAAGGTTCTGCAAATTGTTTTTTTGAGTTTAAGCATGCGCTCAAGCCCGGCAAGACAAGAAGGACCATTAAAAAACTTAGTTTCTTCATTTCATTATTATGGCATCTAAAATGCCTGGAGCCAAGTTTCAAGTCATGCTATGAACATATTTATTATGAATAAAAGTGATCTGGTGGAAGTCTTATATGAACAGCAGAAAAAAAGAGGAATATCTAAGGCGGCAATAAAAGACTTTTTAGAAAGTATGACTGATCAAATGGCTTATATGTTAAAAAGGTATAAAAAAATAAGTCACCCGGCTTTAGGTGTTTTACAAGTCAAAAAACGTACTAAAAGACTGGCAAGAAACCCACGAACAGGAGATATGATAGAGGTAGAAGAGAAAAAACATGTTGTATTTAGACCTTCTACGCGTGTGAAACAAAAAATAAATGAATCTTAATGTTCTTCTAAGTCGTATTTTTTGATTTTTTCATGCAATGTTGATTTAGCAATGCCTAATTTCTTGGCAGTTTCTGTTTTATTCCAATTGTTATTGTTAAGTTCTTCAAGAATAATCTCTTTTTCAACATCCTTTAATGTTTTTGAAACCTTTGGAATTTTATTCAGCGTGCTATCAAATTCATAAGAAGTTCTATCAGCAATGCCTAAAGGTGAGAAATTAATATGTTCGTCTTCAATTTGTCCTTCATTAGCAGCAATTTGGGCTCTTTGAATAAGGTTTTTTAACTCGCGGATATTGCCCGGCCAAGAGTGGTTTTTGAGCAACTCAAGAGCACTTTGAGAGATTTTATTTTTTTCATTTAAGAAATACTCTACAAGAAGAGGGATATCTTCTTTTCTATCTCGTAAGGCTGGAATATTAATAGGAACAACAAATAAACGGTAATATAAATCTTCCCTGAAGGTTCCTTTCTTTACACAGTCATGCAAGTTTTGGTGGGTAGCTGCAATAATACGAGTATTGATAGCAATGGTTTTATTGCTGCCAACACGCCTGATTTCATTGTTTTCTAGAACACGCAACAGTTTGGGTTGCAGTTCAAGTGGGAGTTCGGCTATTTCATCTAAAAAAAGTGTCCCGTGATTGGCTTCTTCAAAAACACCTTTGCGTTGGCTAAGCGCAGAAGTGAAAGCTCCTTTTTCATGACCAAAAAGTTCACTTTCAATCAAGTCTTTTGCAATGGCACCGCAGTTTAAAGTGATATAGCGCTGCACAGCTCTGTTGCTAACTTTATGAATGGCTCTGGCAATTAATTCCTTACCAGAACCAGTTTCTCCTTGGATTAAAACATTTGCATCAGATTGACTCATGCGTTCAATCAAAGCAAAAATTTGTTGCATGCTTTTATCTTGAGAAATAATGCTATGGTATTTTTGTACAGGCAATGCTTTAATTTTTTCTAAACTCTTCTCAGAAGAAAAACGGAAATTATGTTTACCTACGGAAATGATTGAACCATCGTTGAGTGGGGCTTCAAGAATTTTGTTGTTGTTGAGTAAAGTCCCGTTGGTACTGTTAAGATCTTTAAGATGAAATTGCTTGTTTTTATACTCAAGTTTACAATGAAAATTAGAAACATACTCTGAGTCTATAACAATAGTATTGGATGCAGCTTTACCTATAGATATCATGTTTTCTGTTAAGTCATAACTGGTTTGTGTGTTTAGGCATTCCAATTGTGAGGTTTCAGTGAGTATTTCTCCATTGTCTGGCTTATAAGAAATAACCTTGGTTGGAGCCGTGTCAATGATTTGTGTTGCAGCTTCAGACCGTTCTTGGCTTTGTAAAAAGAAGATAGTCCATTGCCCAATTTTAATGCAATCTTGGGGTCGAATAACGCTACTGCTGATTTTTTTATCATTTAAAAAGGTACCATTGGTTGATTTATCAGTGATGATGAACTCATGATCATTGTTTTTGGTGATCATAAAGTGTACACGTGAAATATCTGGATCAGGGAGGCAAATATCGTTGCTTGCAGCTCTACCTACACTGGTTTGGTTTTGTTTAAGAACGACTTGCATGGCCTCATCTTGACCTTTTTGTAAATTCAATTGATACATACCTTGTATCTTAGGAAAAATGTCAGACTCAATAAAGAAAAATAGTGATCGAATGAATTTTATTTGTAATTCTTTATTTATAGGTCAGTCTTCATTATGATGAAAACAATGAAAATAAAACTATGTATTGTAAGTGTGTTATTTAGTTTTTTAAGTTTTGCGGCTGATCAGGCAGATATTCAAGTGATTCTTAAGGGCTTTAAATCTGATGAAGGACAAGCAATGTTGGCTTTGCATAATACCAACAAAACATTTTTAAAAAAGAAAGCCCCATTTAAAGGAGCAAAAGTTACAATCAACAATAAGACAGCAGAGTATATTTTTAAAAATGTGCCATATGGAGAGTACTCGATAGCTGTTTTTCACGATGAGAACTCAAATATGGATTTGGATGCAAATTTTCTTGGCATACCCAAAGAAGACTATGGGTTTTCTAATAATGCTTGGCGTAAGTATGGACCACCTAAATACAAGCAGACTTTATTTACGGTCAATGCTGAAAAAGTTAACATGGAAATTATAATCAAGTCAGGGATAGAAAAAGAGTAAGTTTTAGATTTTTAAGATTTTTTTTATTCGCAGGCGATTGTAACGCTGGATCAATATGCAGGGCACATTGGCAACTAGGGCATAGCTTGTCATCACTATGCACGCCCATATTGGGTTCCAGAGATAAAATAGAGGAGTAAAAGCCATGGTTAGCCAATGCGCAAGTTCACCGCGTGTGGTTTCAATAAAAAATCTTTTTAAATATGCTTCTTCTGAGCTTTTTAAGGTTGCTTTGGCAAACCCATGTTCAAACCAAGCTGCAGCATCGGGTAAGCAATCTTTCCATTTTTTAATCAGCAAGTATTTTTTGTACCAAGTGGGCGTTTCAAAAGGCAAAGGCTTAAATAGGTTGGCATGAGCAGGAATATGTTTTAACGGAAGCCGAGTAATGAGCCATGAAATAGACATATGAATGATAGGCCATAAGATAATATTTAAAAAAGTTGTTAGTAGAATGCTAAATTTAAACATGTCTACCTTTCCAAGTAACGGTAAAGATTTTTTTTATGATTGGAGAAAAACCAAAAACAACCATAAAGAAAAATAAAGGAATTGGAAACAACAATGCTGTTATAGCTTTATAAGATCCAATTTTGTTTAAAAGGTAATACGTATAAGCAGCAATTAAAGTATAAAGCCCCAGTATTAGGTAAGAAGAGCTAGCGTCTAACAAAGGAAGCAAAAAAATTGAGATACCTGTAAACATACATACACTCAAATAAATAATAATATTGAATAAAGTGTTTTTAGGTGTTTGGCTGGCTCCTGAAGTGAAAGCTTTGATCCAGCCAAAACAAAGCTCTTTAAATGAGTGAGGAAACATTCTCATGTTGATAAAGCCTTGTCCTCCAAAATTCTGAATAAGTATGTTTTTTTTAAGCAATAATTCACTCATAAAAACATTTTCAAGAATTTTTTCTTTAACAGCAGCATGCCCATCTATGGACCAATAGATATCTTTGTGAATGAGTAAGCACTGTCCAAATAGTTTTTTTTGTTGTTTGGACGGTTTAAATACAGGTTCAAAAGCATTTAAGCCTAAAACCATCATAATATTAAAAAAAGCCGAGAACTGTTCATATAGACTTGGAACATGATGATAGGGACAGAGTGAGACAACAGCATTATCTTGAGCAAGAAGGTTGGGTATTTTATTAAAAGCCTCAGCTTCAAACCAAGTATCAGCATCAATAAATAAATAGTACTCTCCACTTGCATTTTTAGCACCTTGGTAACAGGCGTAACTTTTGCCAACCCAGGTTTTATCTGGTTTTTTTACGCTAACAATTTTTGCGCCAAGTTGAGAAGCAATCTGTACCGTATTGTCATTTGAATTATCATCGACAACAAGCACTTCTTTTACTTGTTCTGTTTGCAAATAAATGCTGTTGAGTAAGCGAGCAATGTTATGTTCTTCGTTCCTTGCTGGAATAATAATGGATAAACTATGCAACGGCAGCAGGTTATTGTGGCTAAGAGTTGCTTTTGGAAGATGGTAAAATCTGCTTAATACATATAGCAAAGCCAATATACTTATACTGCAATGAATAAGCATATTATGATTGATCAAATTGATGCAGTTGATCGGCAACATTTTGACCACATAAGGTTACCATAGGCATCCCGCCACCAGGGTTAACGCTACCACCCACAAAAAATAGATTTTTGAATTTTTTAGATTGTTTAGGGGCTTTAAAAGCGTAGTTTTTATCCCAGTCAGAAACAACACCATAAATTGAACCTTTGTTGGAGTAATATTTTTTTTGAATATCCAAAGGTGTCCACATATCTTCTACAATAGTGTTTTTTCTTAAATTGTTTAAACCCATGCGCTCAAGCTTATCAAGGACTTTTTCTTTAAAGTGCATGTAGTCACTTTCAGTATAAGGGTTCTCTTCATTGATATAAGGGATGTGCGGCAGAATTTTAATATTATCACAACCTTGTGGAGCTTTGCTGGCATCGCTCCGGGTTGGAGCTACCAGATATATGGTTGGGTCATCAGGTAATTTTTTTTCTTTAAAAACAGTATTAAAATGTTTTTTTTGATCTTTAGAGTAGAAAAAGTTGTGATGTGCCAGTTGAGGGTAGTGCTGTTTTACTCCTAAGTGTAAAACCAAACCAGAGCATGCCGGTTCAAACTTTTTTAAAGAATCCATAAAAGATTTAGGCTGATTTAAAAGTTTTTTATAGGCAGGGATAACCTCCATATTTGACACAACATAATCATATTGTTTTAAGCCTTGACCTTTGATTTGAATGCCTTTAACTCTATTAGAGGATTGTTCAATTTGCTCAATTTCAGTATTCAGATGAATGTTTACACCCATATCATTCAAGAGTTTTTCAAAGCCCAAAGCCAAATTGTACAAACCCCCATTGACATACCAAAGGTCATATTCAAATTGAATATGAGGCATGAGATTCATAAAACCTGGGGAGTCGAGGGCAGAAGACCCTACATATTTAATAAAATATTCAAAAATACGTTTAAGATGAGGGTCAGAAAAATGTTGATCAATGCTGACCGCCATCTTTTTTCTATGATCTATCTTAAAAAACAGTTTAAATAGACCATAATGTTTAATGAAATCCATCAGATTATCCAAACCTTTTGCAAAATATCCAGATTCAACAATAGTGTACTGTTGTTTTGAGTAGTTTAAAAATGATAGAAATTCTTGTTTATGGGTTTCAAATGATCCAGAAAGTTTTTTAAGCTCTTTAAACATCAGCTCTTCTTCTTTGTATAAATCAAGAACTAGACCATCTTCAAAAAAATTTCTCCAATGCGGCTTAACAGGGCTGATTTGCACATAGTCATCAAAGTTTTTACCTGCTCTTTGAAAAAGACTTCTAAAATACTGCGGTAAGGTAAAAATTGAAGGTCCAAGATCAAAGGTAAAGCCATCTTTTTCCAATTGATTGAGTTTTCCACCCAGATGATTGTTTTTTTCATAAAGGTCAACATGGTATCCATGTGCTCTTAAAGCAATAGCGGCTGACATGCCGCCTAATCCAGCACCAATTACAGCAATATGTTTGTTGGTCTTTAATTTCATGCTGTTAGTTCCTCGCAAATATAGTTGATATTGTGTTTTTTACTGATCAGATTGCTGGCAATAATGGATGATTGTAAAATTGTGGGTAAGCCACTGCCAGGATGGGTTCCTCCACCTACAATGTAACACTGATCAAACTCTTCAAACTTATTTCTGGGTCTGAAGTAAGCAAGCTGTCCAAGATTGTGTGATAAATTAAATGTTGCGCCTTTATATACATTAAGGTCCTGTTCCCAGGTATTGGGGGTGAAAATACGTTCATTGATGATGTGCTGTCTTAGATTTTTAAATTGCATGCGTTCTTCAATCATATCCAAGACAAGGTTTCTGTAGTGATGTTGGGTTGTTTCCCAATCAACCTGTGCATCACAGTTTGGAACAGGGACCAATACATACAAGGAAGACTGGTTTTTAGGTGCAAGGCTAGGGTCATTAACGCTTGCATTGCGGACATAAAAAGAGAAATCATCTGAAAGCGTTTCATTCTTAAAAACATCATCCACGTTTTTTTTATAATTTTTTGCAAATACTATGGTGTGATGCTCGCTTGGAAAAATTTTATCCAAACAAAGGTAAAGCATAAAAGTAGAACAACTGTACTTCATTTTTTCTAGTTTTTTAGGGGTATATTTTTTCAAAGTATTTTTTGGAACCAGCTTATCCATGGCATAAGCAAAGTCGGCGTTAACAATCACTTCATCGGCAAATATTTTTTCATCTTCAGTTTCAACACCTATAACTTTTTTACCTTTTACAATGAGTTGTTTTACAGGTGTATTTAAGTGAAAGTTTGCCCCAAGAGATTGTGCTGCTTTAGCCATTGAAGCACTGATTTCACTCAAGCCACCCATAACATGATAAACACCGTAAGCATGTTCTATGTAGGAAAGCATTGAAAATCCTCCGGGACAATCCCAGGCTGACATTCCTAAATATTTACTTTGAAATGAAAATAACAATGAAAGATCATCGTTTTGAAAGTAAGATTTTAAAACATCAAATACGGATTGACCTAAAGATAGGTAAGGTAAGGCTTTAATGTTTCTTTTTGACATCAATGAAATTAAAGTTGGATAATCTTTTTGCAAACAAGGCAATAAGCGTTTAAATCTAGCTTCCTCTTTGCTCATAAATTTGTCATAGCCTTTAGAAAGGCCAGGGAAAACCCGTTCAATTTCTGCTTTGGTCTTTTCTCTGTTGGAGCTCATTAAAATCTGTTTGTCTGCAAACTGAAGTTTATACATGGGGTCTAGTTTAATAAACTTCATATAATCATTTATATCTAGGCCTACCTGTTCAAAGAGATTATCCAATAAAAACTTCATCATTAAAAATGTAGGTCCTATATCAAATTTAAAACCATCTAGATCAATATGAGCGTTTCTGCCACCAACGACGCTATTTTTTTCAAACAGTTCAACAGAAAATCCTCGGTGGGCAAGGAGCATGGATGCAGCTAAACCGCCTGGACCACCACCAACTATAAGTACTTTTTTTTTGTTTTTCATGGTTTTTTGTATAGGGAATCTCATATTTAGAGTTTAAGTCAATTTAATGTGTTTCGATAGATGAAATACTTCAATAATTACAATCAATAAAATAAATCAATGGATTCATTAACATTTTTGTATTGTAAGCTCTTTGTTATCAAGGTAAGCAAAAACGGTGGAGGGGAAGACAATGAAAAAATTAATCCTATTGCTATGCTTTGTGATGCTAACAAATATTTTTGCTCAGCAAAAAAATTATGTTTTTACTAAAAGAACAAGTGAAAATGAATTCAACTTTATTTGGGAACAATTTAATAAAGAAAAAAGTCATGTCGTCAGACAGGACTGGTTTTTTGCTAATAATATATGGACCTGTACCAAAATAAACATTAATCGTGATGATAGCACAAGAAGTATTGATAAAGTGACAGATCAATATCAGCTTGAAATAAGGTTTTATAAAGATAATAGGTTATTCTCAGTGCCGCATCAAGCGTTTTCAAAAGTAAATCTGGATAAAGTGCTGTTGTTTGATTATTCCAACTATCTAGAAACCAATAAAGCCATTTTTGAAAATATGTATCAGTTAAGTGAAGCCATACACTATGTTTCATTGATTAAGTATGCAGAACGAGCAACATTTTACTTTGTTAATGCATTCAATGTTACCAAGAGTGATAAGTATAATGAAGTTCATCAGGTAGACTATAGTTATGCAAAACAGTACCAACTTACAGATGATCCATATGTATTATACAAAAATGATGATATGTTGGCGGTAACAAGCCTAGGGGTCTGCCGGTCAAATAGACGTTAATTGTGTTTTATGATGAAAAGCGTATATGCATGAATCATATCAATATTCTATTAAGACAATAAAAATATAGTGCAAGATCCATTTGAGTGGTAGTCCTTTATAAGGTCTATATATGCAAGATATTTTAGAAAAACAAAATGAGTACTTCTATTCTAATCAATTTAAACCTTCTTATCAGACTAGAATAAGTTTTCTTAATCGTTTACAGGAGGCAATTAAAAAATATGAGGATGATATTCTTGAAGCATTGCAGTTGGATTGTGGAAAACCAGAGATTGAAGCTTTTTTAAGTGAAATTTATTTTGTCTACTCTGAAATAAAACTTGCAAGACGTAACTTAAAAAAGTGGATGCAGAAAAAAAAAGTATCCAGTCCCTTTTTTAATTTTTATTCTAAAAGTTATTATCAATATCAACCCTATGGGCAAGTTTTAATTATGGGGCCTTGGAATTATCCAGTTCAGTTAACCTTAGGGCCTTTGGTTTCAGCTTTATCTGCTGGGAATGTTGCAGTGGTAAAACCATCTGAAAAAACACCACAAACTGCAAAAATTATAGCAAAAGTTATACAAGATGCATTTAAACAAGAGCAGGTGATCTGCATCAATGGAGGTGTTGATGCAGCACAGGAACTATTAAAACATCGATTTAATAAAATTTTTTTTACAGGGAGCACTTCTGTAGGGTTGAAAATAGCAGAACAAGCGGCAAAAACACTAACCCCAGTTACTTTAGAGCTCGGGGGTAAAAGTCCTTGTGTTATTGATCAATCAGCAGATCTAGAGTTAGCCTGCGAAAATCTTCTTAGAACCAAAATATTTAATGCAGGGCAAACCTGCGTCGCTCCAGATTATGTTTGTATTGAAGCATCACTTGAAGATGACTTTAAGAAAACAATGACTCAAATATACAACAAGGTTTATAAACCACATCCTATTGAAGCTTGGAGTTCAAAAATTATCAATGAACAGCATTTTACTCGTTTAGAAAAACTAGTAGCAAATAGCGATCCATCCAAAGTTATTATTTTTAGTAAAGATAGTTTTAAAAAACACTACTTCCCGCTAAGTCTAGTTTTTGATATCACTTGGGATGATCCAATCATGCAAGAAGAAATTTTTGGTCCAATTTTACCTGTAATAAAGTTTAGTTCTCTTGATACATTGCTGTCCAAGTTCAATCAATTGGAAAAGCCTTTGAGTTTATCGGTTTTTGCTAAAGACAAAATCTTTATCAAAAAAATTGTTCAAAACACACAGTCGGGTGTGGTTGATGTTAATTCAATCATGAAGTCTGTGAGCAATATCAACTTACCTTTTGGTGGTGTTGGGCATAGTGGTATGGGAAGTAGTCATGGTTTTTTTGGTTTTAAAAGTTTTAGCTATACAAGATCATTGACATATAAAATTGGTCAAGATTTGTTTGCCTTACAGCCGGCATACAGTAAATTTTACAAAATGATACGTAAATTTTTGAGTTGAGCTTTTATTATTTCAGAGTTGTAAGTAACTTTTTTGAAGCTTTAAATTTGAGTTTTTTGTGCGGTTTAATGTGTAAAACTTCTCCAGTGTTTGGGTTATGCCCTTTTTTTTCCTGATATAAAGTGGGGTAGAATGTACCAAAGTGACTCAATTGCGTAGACTCATTTTCTTTAGCAGCCACAACGATTTGTTCAAGACATGCCTTGAGCATTTCATCAACAGCAACTTTGGGTATATGTCGAAATTTAATATCCTTATATATGCGATTAATCAGTGTTTGCTTGAGCATACCCATGCTATGACATAGATGACCTTTCTAAGCAAAAATAATAATTAAATAAAGGGCTTTGCGTAAAAATAGATAAACCTTTACTTACGTTTACGATCATATAAAAACAAAGCCATGCATTACTTGAATAGAGGGTTCAGTAGTTTATGTCTAGCCTTGTTTTTAACAACATGTGCTGCCAATAACCGTAACCAACCTTTTCTATCTGGCCAAACAAACTTTACGGTTGAGCTGTTAACAGAACAAAATGTTTGTGATGTTAGTTTTCAACTGAGCAATTTAATTCAAGAGCATATTATTCTCATTGAAGCGTCTTTGTGGCTTAAAAATTCAGAGGGAGAATTGACTCAGCTTGATGTTTGGAATGGAGATGATGTGTTAAATCTTTTTTCTGGAGATCAAATTTTGCACGCAAATGCCGTACAAAATTATAATTATGATTTTGCTCCCCATATTGTGACAACTGAACCCAGTTACACTTTAGAGCTGCAAATCATTGGTTTAAACAATGGATTGCCCAGCGTTGGCCAAATTTTAAGTTTTTGTTCTGTGCCATAAATGGCATTATTTAAGAAAATCAGGTTTTTTCTAACAAAAAGGCTAAAGTGGGCAAAAAGAAACTTGACATTTTGCTTTGAGATCAATATTTAGCGCAGACTAAGGTATTTCTTTTAGTAAAAGAGTATTTGAATAAATACAATAATTTAAGGTATTTTATGATTGCAAAAACATATAGTCAGAAAAAAGAACAAGTGACACGTCATTGGAAAGTAATGGATGCTGACGGTAAAATTTTGGGACGTTTGGCCACTGAGGTCGCTCGTGTGCTTAAAGGTAAGCACAAGCCAACGTTTACGCCACATGTTGATGGGGGTGATTTTGTTGTAGTAACCAATGCAGCAAAAATTAAACTTACCGGCAACAAACTTGATCAAAAAGTTTATTACCACCACACAGGATACAGAGGTGGTTTAAAGCAGGTGGTTGCATCTGAGCTTTTGGAAAACAATCCATGCAGAATGATTGAGTATGCTGTAAAAGGAATGTTGCCTAAAGGTTCATTAGGGCGTGACATGATTAAAAAATTAAAAATATACGCGGGTGAAGAGCATCCACATGAAGCTCAACAGCCACAAAAATATGAGTTTTAAGGGGTATTATGCCAAAAGCACATTATAAATATACAGGGACAGGTAAACGTAAAACATCAGTTGCTAGAATTTACATGAATGAAGGTTCTGGACAATGGACAGTTAATGGAAAAGCACATGATGAGTATTTTCCAACACGTACGCATCAAATTTGTATTAACAGACCCTTTGCATTGTTAGGTTTAGAAAACAAGTATGATGTTAAAGTTACTGTAGCCGGTGGTGGAATTACCGGACAAGCTGAAGCCATCATGTATGGTTTATCAAAAGCTTTGACAGCTGTTAATGAGGAAGAAAATAGACCAAAACTGAGAGCTGAAGGTTTGTTGACTAGAGATGCGCGTGAAACAGAACGTAAAAAATACGGCCAACCTGGGGCACGTAAACGTTTCCAGTATTCAAAACGTTAAACAATACATTACAATATCAACTGCTTACATTGCAGTTTTCAAAAAAGGGGCTATTGGCCCCTTTTTTGTTGTCAATTTTTCTGATCACGTTAAAAGAGAGTTGTGAAAACGAAAGGTCCAAAATTTATTTTTGTTACAGGTGGAGTGGTATCTTCTTTGGGAAAGGGGGTTGCAGCTGCATCTATTGGCGCACTTTTAGAAAACAGAGGTTTAAACATTACTTTCCAAAAGCTAGACCCTTATATCAATGTTGACCCTGGGACGATGTCACCGTTTCAGCATGGAGAAGTATTTGTTACTGAAGATGGTGGTGAAACAGATTTAGATTTAGGTCATTATGAACGTTTCACACATGCTGTAATGAAAAAAGATAATAACTTCACTACAGGCAAGGTATACGAAGCAGTTTTAGAAAAAGAACGTAAAGGTGAGTACTTGGGGGCAACCGTGCAGGTCATTCCTCATATTACCAATGAAATAAAAGATAGAGTTAAAAAAAATGCTCAAGGTTATGATGTAGCTATTGTTGAAGTGGGGGGAACAGTTGGCGATATTGAAAGCCTTCCTTTTTTAGAGGCGATTCGTCAATGCAGGGGCGATTTAGGTTGGGATAATACTTTGTATGTTCATTTAACATTGGTGCCTTATTTGCCCACGGCTGGCGAAGTTAAAACCAAGCCTACACAGCATTCTGTCAAGGCTTTGCAACAAATAGGTATACAGCCAGATATATTGATTTGTAGAACTGATCGTGACTTGGACAAAGAAATTAAAGCTAAAATTGGGCTGTTTTGTAACTTACGCCCAGAGTCAGTGATTACCGCAAAAGATACAGACACTATTTATGAAGTGCCTCTGTTATTTGAGCAAGAAGGTTTATCCAACAGGATTGTTGAAAAATTAAACATGTGGACGCGTGAGCCAAATTTGGCGCAATGGAAAGACTTGGTTAAAAAAGTTAGGTCACCCAAGTATGCAGTTAATATTGCTGTTGTAGGTAAATACATTGATTTAACGGATTCCTATAAAAGTTTAAATGCGGCGCTTACCCATGCTGCTCTTGGGCATGATTGCAAAATGAACATTCAGTTTTTTGATTCAGAAGAGTTGGAAAAAAAGGAAGACTTGTCTAAAGTTTTTGCAGAAGTTGATGCTATTTTGGTGCCCGGTGGGTTTGGAAATCGTGGTGTAGAAGGTAAAGTAAAAAGTATTCGTTATGCCAGAGAAAAGCAATTGCCTTTTTTTGGTATCTGTTTAGGCTTACAATGTGCAGTTATTGAAGTGGCCCGGTCGCTTGCAGGTATAAAAAATGCAACTTCTTTAGAGTTTGATGAACAAGCAGAGAATCCTGTTGTAACTTTAATGGATAATCAAAAAAACGTTTATCGAAAGGGCGGTACAATGCGTTTAGGAGCCTACCCTTGCTCTTTGCAAGAAAATAGTTTGGCTAGAGCTTGTTATAAAGAAGATGTTATTCATGAAAGACATAGACATCGTTTTGAAGTTAATAACGATTATGTTGATGCACTAGAAAAAGTTGGTTTTAAAGCATCGGGTCGGTTAGAGCAGGGCAATCTAGTTGAAATTATGGAATTACAAGGGCATCCCTGGTTTTTGGGATGCCAGTTTCATCCCGAGTTTAAGAGCAAGCCTTTAAAGCCACACCCTTTATTTTTAAGCTTTATAGGTGCAGCCCTAAAATTAAAAAAGTAAGCGGATATGTTTGAAAAGTGTTCAGGTGTTTGACTTTCGAACCTTTTTTACTTCATTTGATCGACAAAAATAAATCATTTATACAGTGCGTTTAAGCAAAGAAAGCCTTTGTTATAAGCCAGTTTTTGCGTTGCCCAGAACTGCTTGTCAACTACATTTATTTTTTTATGTTGGCATAAAGTTTGCTATCTAGTAAAATGAAAGGAAGAAACTGGTTTAGAATATGCTTATTCAAAAAATGTACCATTTTAAATCATTGAAATTATTGATTTTTTAAGAAAAATTAAAATTTTAATGTTTACAGTTCCTTTTTTTGTTTGATACAGTAGAATATAAGTAAAGAAACGGAAGGTAATTAGATGGCAATAGAGTTAAAGCAGAGTTTAAAGTTAAGTCAGCAGTTGGTGATGACACCACAATTGCAGCAAGCAATTAAATTATTGCAATTGAATCGCATGGAGCTGGCTGAGCACTGTATGACTGAATTGGTTGAAAATCCTTTGTTAGAAGAAGTTGTTAGTCAATCTGAAAATAGAGAAGAGAAACTGGCCCAGCGTGAGCAAGATGCCAATAAAGAAGTTGATCCACAAAAAAATCAAGGCTCAGAGGATATCAATTGGGAAAACTATTTAAATAGCCAAAGCCATAGAACCGCATCTGAAGGAAGAGCAATCCGTGACTATGACCCTGATAAGCCTTCATTTGAGGCTAATTTGGTTAAAGAAACCACGCTAATTGATCACTTATTGCAACAATTGTATTTAAGCAAATTGATTGAAGAAGATAGAAGAATTGCTAATGCTATTATTTGTAATCTAGAAGAAGATGGATATTTAAGAACATCGTGTGAAGAAATTGCACAAAGTTTAGAAGTAGAGTTTGAAGATGTAGAAGCAGTTTTGGAATGTGTTCAAAGTTTTGATCCTGTTGGTGTTGCTGCTAGAAATTTAAAAGAGTGCTTGTTGGCACAGTGTAATTACAAAAAGAGCAGTCATTTGGTTAAAATGGTTGTTCGGGAGCATTTAGCTGATTTAGAAAAGAAAAATTACGCGGAAATATGCAAATCTACGGGTATGTCAAAACAACAATTGGCAAAGTGTATAGAGTATATATCTTCATTAGACCCTAGACCGGGCCGACAATTTTTTAACGAAAACTCAAATTATATCACGCCAGATATCTATGTTGATAAAATTAATGGTGAGTATGTGATTCGTCAAAATGAAGATGGCCTGCCAAAATTAAAAATTTCTCGATTGTATGAGCAGGCTTTAAGGGGAGCAAAGACTTCTGAAAGTGTAAAAGAATACATCAATGAAAAACTGCGTTCAGCAATATGGCTGATTCGTTCTATTCATCAAAGACAAAGAACTATTTATAAAGTCACAGAGTCTATAGTAAAAATGCAAAGAGACTTTTTTGAAAAAGGCATTGGCGGGTTAAAACCTATGGTTTTAAAAGATATTGCTGAAGATATAGGCATGCACGAGTCAACAGTAAGTAGGGTAACAACCAATAAGTATGTACATACACCGCAGGGTATTTTTGAGCTTAAGTTTTTCTTTAACTCAGGTATAAAACGCGTAGAAGGTACCAATATGGCTTCAGAAGCTGTAAAAGAAAAAATTAGGTTGGTGATACAAAGTGAAGACGCAAAAAAACCCTTCAGTGACCAGGAAATTGTAGAATTGTTAAGACAAAAAAATATAGACATTGCCCGTAGAACAGTAGCTAAGTATAGAGAAATGTTAGGTATTTTGTCATCCTCAAAAAGAAAACAAGTTTTATTGAACTAAGATCAAATAGAAGATAGTTTAAGAATAGTTAAGAAATAAGCATCTTGACTTTAACCTTTAAAGAACAGACATCGTTTTTAGGGTTTAAAAAAGCAATACGGGTGTGCAGAAGGAGTATTTTACAATGAAAAAAAATATAACATTTAGGCATATGGATAGTAGCGATGCATTAAAAACACATGCATACGAAAAGCTAAGAAAACTAGAAAAATACAATAATCCAGCTAGCGAAGCACATATTGTTCTAAGTGTTGATGGCCATAGACATCAAGCAGAAATAAACTTTACCGCAAAACAATTTTCTTCAACTGTCAGTGCTGAAAGTACAGATATGTATGCCTCTATTGATGATGCAGTAACAAAACTAGAACAGTCAATAAAAAAGCATAATGATAAAATACGAGCACAAGGTTAAAAATTTTATCAATATTGATTTTTAAGCTATTTTGTTGGCTGTGTCAGTTTGGGAGAAAACACAGAACAAGTATGTTTTGCTTAACTTGGAGTCCAATAGTAAAGCTTCAATTTTAAAAGAGCTTGCAGCGTATGCAGCAAAAAAAATTGGAGATGTTGATGCTCAAGAAATAGCACAAGCTTTAATTAATAGAGAAAAGTTAAGTTCAACAGCAATTGGTGCAGGGGTGGCTATACCGCATGTGCGTTTAAAGTCATTTAAAGATAGCCATGTCCTTATTGCAAAAAGTGCTAAAGGTGTTGGCTTTGATGCTATTGATGAAAAACCTGTACACCTTATTTTTTGTGTATTGAGTCCCGTTAAAGCTACTGAAAAACATTTAAAGTTATTGTCGAGAGTTGCTAAGTTTTTACATGATACTTCCTTTAAAGAACAACTGATTAAAGCAAGTGATGAAAATGAAGTTTTACAAGCACTGGCAAAAAAAGATAGTAGTTATTGATTGAATAATCATGAAGCCAAAAGAGAGTAAAAAATTAAACCTGATTATTGTTTCTGGTTTGTCAGGGGCAGGAAAGTCAACGGTTATTAAATCCTTAGAAGATATTGGTTTTTATTGCATTGATAATCTGCCGGTACAAATGTTTGATCAATGTGTCAGCTACTTTAAGCAGTCTAAAGAAAACATAGAGAATATTGCCCTAGTCATAGATGCAAGAGAGAGTTTGGTTAATATCAAACCTTTTGCAGATAAGATTAACCAACTTAGATTAAATGGTGAAAAAGTAAAACTGTTGTTTTTGCAAGCAGACAAAGAAAGTTTACTTAAACGATTTCGGTTAACACGTAGGCGACATCCTGTAGATAAAAAAGGAGATATTGTTTCTGCAATAGAAGAGGAATTAAGAATTTTACAACCTCTAAAAATGGAAGCTGATCAAGTTATTGATACTAGTGCTTATAATGTGCATGAATTAAAACGGCACTGTATGGAAATTTTTTCATCTTGGCCAGTCTATAAAAACATGTTTATTTCAGTGCTGTCATTTGGATTTAAACATGGTCTACCTCATAACGCGGATCTAGTTTTTGATGTAAGGTTTTTAAACAATCCTTATTTTCAAGACCATTTAAAAAAATTAAGTGGTTTAGATGAGGCAGTAAAGCTTTATGTTATGCAGCAAGTAGATGCGCAAAAATACTTAGACTATATCCAAGATTTGTTGAAGTTTTCTATTCCAAAGTATGAACAGGAACCTAAGGCTTACTTGACGATTGCCATTGGTTGTACAGGTGGACAGCATAGATCAGTTGCTATGGCTGAACAAGTTTATAAATTTATTGCTCAAACGTATAAATCAGTTTCAATTAGACATAGAGATATTATGCTAGATATGACCAGCGCATAAGCTTGATTTTGTTAGTGTTTAATTAAAATGTATGAGCACAATACCCTTTTATAAGCTTTTTAGCTTGACCTAAAAAAGCACAGGCTGTATCCCTAAAAAATTCATTGTTCAGTAAATAGTGAGTATAATACTTGCAATATTAAAAGGTTACTTGGAGTTAATATGTTAAAGAACTTTTTGTTTACGTCAGAGTCAGTCACTGAGGGTCATCCAGATAAAATTTGTGATCAGATTTCAGATGCCTTGTTAGATGAGATGTTAAAACAGGATCCTCAAAGTCGGGTTGCAGCAGAAACCATGTGTGGAACCGGATTTATTCATATTGCAGGAGAAGTAACCAGTAATGCTAAAGTAGAAATTTCAGATGTGGCACGTCAAGTGGTTAAAGAGATTGGCTATGATGCAA
Organism: Oligoflexia bacterium; assembly: GCA_035326705.1. Lineage (NCBI taxonomy): Bacteria > Pseudomonadati > Bdellovibrionota > Oligoflexia > Oligoflexia bacterium. The sequence continues at coordinate 194,308 of DAOLES010000003.1, read as the reverse complement.
GTGAAAAAGGTTTTGATGCAGATACTTGTGCAGTACATGTTTCTTTAGGAAAACAATCACAAGATATATCGGTTGGTGTATCTGAAGGTGAAGGTTTATTTAAAGAGCAAGGTGCAGGTGATCAAGGTTTGATGTTTGGTTTTGCCTGCAATGAAAACAAAGATTTTATGCCATCTCCCATTTATTATGCTCACTTATTAACCAGACAATTGGCAAATGTTCGACATAATAAAACTTTAGCATATTTAAGACCGGATGGTAAAAGTCAGGTCAGCATCCAATATGAGAACGGTAAACCAGTTCATATTGATACGGTTCTTATTTCTTCTCAACATGATGAAAACATTGATCATGAAACAATTTCGCAAGATATAAGAAATAAAGTTATTCTTCCTTTCCTGCCAGAAAATTTAATCAGTGATAAAACTAAAATATTGGTTAACCCAACAGGTCGTTTTGTTTTGGGTGGACCTAAAGGTGATTGTGGTTTGACGGGCAGAAAAATTATAGTGGATACCTATGGCGGTTGGGGAAGGCACGGGGGCGGAGCTTTTTCAGGTAAAGATGCAACAAAAGTTGATCGTAGCGCAGCTTATATGGCCCGTTATATTGCAAAGAATATTGTTGCTGCTGAATTGGCAGATCAGTGTGAAGTGCAATTGGCTTACGCTATTGGTGTAGCTGACCCAGTATCCATTATGGTAGACACCTTTGATAGTGCTAAAATCGATGATGAGAAATTACCACAAGCGATTCGGGAAATTTTTCCACTGAAACCTAAAGGTATCATTGAAACCTTAGACTTAACCAGCCCACGTTTTCGTGCTACTGCGACCTATGGTCATTTTGGTAGAGATGAAGCGGGGTTTACGTGGGAAAAAACTGATAAAGTAAATGAGTTAAAAAGCTTTTTTGCTTAAGGTTGTTGTAATGCCCTCATCTTTATTAATTTTGACATAAAGTAATATTAAAATGAGCAACGCTATAGATTAACCTCTTAGATCTTTTTGTTGCTTAGCATTCAACTGTGGTTTAGGATATTTTCAATGCAGTTGGATCGTCAAAAGAGTATTGAACTTGGATTTATTCAGTTTTTAAATCAAATTAAAAACCAAGTTCAAAAACCTACCCCATTTTTTATTGAACATGCACAAGAGCTCAAACATATGTTTTTTGATCAATTGTTGTCCAGAGCTTTGGATTATACAGCAAGAGATTTAAAGAAAAAAAATTTAGCGTATTATACTATTAGTAGCGCAGGCCATGAGAGTAATGTTTTACTTGGGCAACACTTAAAAGTAACTGATCCATGCTTTTTACATTATAGAAGTGGTGCTTTGATGGCCAGACGTTATCGTTTTGACCCAGAAAGAAATTATACAAAAGATGTATTGATGTCTCTGGTTTGTGCGCAAGATGAACCTGTTAGTGGGGGGCGACACAAAGTTTGGGGTAGCGTTAAGCTGAATGTTTTACCACAAACCAGCACGATTGCTTCACATTTACCCAAAGCAGTAGGCGCAGCCTATGCCCTGGCAAAATTAAAAGGTCAAGAATGCTTGGAAGGTGTGAATAAAGAAAGTATTGTGTGTTGTAGTTTTGGTGATGCGTCTGCCAATCATTCAACTGCACTGGGTGCAATTAATACGGCAAAATGGACGGCCTATCAAAAACTTCCCATGCCTGTTTTATTTGTTTGCGAAGACAATGGTCTTGGAATTTCAGTTAAAACACCACAGCACTGGATTCAAAATAACTTTGCAGAAACTAAGTCTTTAAAATATTTTTATGCGGATGGCAACCATATCGAAGATGCCTATCATCAGGTTAAAATGGCTATTGATTATTGCAGAAATTATAAAAAACCGGTTTTTTTACATTTAAAAACTACTCGCCTCATGGGACATGCAGGCAGCGATATCCAAGCGGCCTATTTGTCTGAGCAAGAAATTTTGCAGCAAGAAAAAAATGATCCAATTTTGGCTTGGGCTCAAACATTGATTGAGCATGATATTGTAAGTAAGGAAGAGATTCTTCAAACCTATTATCAAATCAATCAAGATATTACTGAAAAAAGTAAACAGTGTTTAAGTTTAAAAAAAATCGAAACATCACAAACACTAGCTAATGTTTATAATCATGATTTAAAAACCATTGACTGTAAACGATTACAGTTACAAGAAAATAAAAAACCAACGGAAGTTGTTCTGGATAAAAATAATGAAAAGCCTAGGCACATGGCCATGTTAATTTCTTTGGGACTGAAAGAACTCATGCAAAAGGATGCAAGCGTAATGATTTTTGGTGAGGATGTCGCTAAAAAAGGTGGGGTATATCATGTAACCAAAGGTTTGTATGAACAGTTTGGCCCTGCACGTGTGTTTAATACAGTCCTAGATGAACAGTCAATCTTAGGCTTAGCCATTGGCATGTCACATATGGGCTTTTTACCTATTCCAGAAATACAGTATCTCGCTTATTACCATAATGCTGAAGATCAGATTCGTAGCGAGGCTGGATCAACAACCTTTTTTTCTAATGGGCAGTTTCACAACCCTATGCTTATTCGTATAGCATCTTTTGCTTATCAAAAAGGTTTTGGTGGGCATTTTCATAATGATAATTCTATCGCGGCTTTGAGAGATGTTCCGGGCGTAATCATTGCTGCACCATCGCGTGGAGATGACGCGGTTAAAATGTTACGTACGTGCTATCATCTAGCAAAGCATTGTGGGAAAGTAGTTTTCTTTTTAGAGCCTATTGCTCTGTATATGACCAAAGATTTGTATGAAGATCAAGATGAAGTTTGGAGTTTTAAATACCCCAAAGTGAATGAAACCATTGAATGTGGTGAGTGCTCTGTTCATGGAAAATCAAAAACAGTGATTATCAGTTATGCCAATGGCTATTACATGAGTTTAAGAGCCGCTAAAAAATTAAAAGAGGAACAACATAAAGAAGTCAGTGTCATTGATTTAAGATGGCTACATCCACTGCCTATAGAGCATCTTTTTAAACACCTCAAACGATTGCAAGTAGAGCAAATTTTGATTGTTGATGAGTGCAGAAAAAATGGTGGTGTTGCAGATAGCTTAAGCAGAGCTATATTAGAAGAATTTAAAACTATTCAACTCAAAGTGATTGAAGCCCAAGAATCTTATATACCTTTAGGCCCAGCAGCAAACTTAGTTCTTCCAACTGAAGAAGACATAGTGAGAGAACTAAAAAAATTCTAAACCAATTATTTTTTTGTGTTCAAAGAGCGATTGCCAAGTGTTTTTATAAAAAGGCTAAAAAGAAAGATATTAAATAGTGTAATTGGAATAGCTGGGATGATTGCTGCTGAAGAGAATAAAAAACTAGCAACGACAGATTTAAAAATATCTTGAACTGAAATGTCCGAAAGAGAAATCGTCATGATTAAGAAAGAGAAGTAAACAATAAAAAGACTATTTAGAATACTTAAAATAATTGATGTGCCTAAACCCGCTGTTTGGAATCTTTTTTGTAAAAAATCTAAACATAAAAACAAGGATCCGGTGGCGACCATAGAAAAAATAAAAGAAGCTTTTAGATCAAATGCATTGATAAAAATGCCCGTTAAGTTGCCTAAAAGTAAATTGAATACAATAATTAAATACTTCATGTCTTAAGCAGACTAACACAATTTGGTTTTAAAATGCACCTTAGATTAGCCTTAATTAAGAAGCTTGGGCTGTGTTTAAGCAATAAAACTTTGGTAATTAGGCCCAAAACGCGTTTTTTAGCCTTGATCAAATAAACGAGCTAGAGCATCATTTAGAAAAAAACTCCAGGTATAGAGGAGAAGGGTTCTCAAGCAAAAATAAAGCGAGAAGCAGGTTGACTTAACGTGTATTATATGTAACATTGCCGCATTAACTGACTAAGTTATTGAATTTTTTAGGAGAGTGATGATATCATGACTTTAGTTAAAGTAAGAGACGGCGAATCTTTTGAAGCGGCCATGCGCCGGTTTAAAAAAATCTGTGAAAAAGCAGGGATTTTAGCCGAAGTAAAAAAAAGAGAGCATTACGTTAAGCCAAGCGTGAAAAGAAAGAAAAAAGCGATTATGGCTCGTAAACGTAATGTATTGACAGCAAGAAAATCGACACCTCGGTTTTAATGTTACATTACATGAAAATACCGTTTTATTTCACAATAGACTGTAGTTTGAGAGGGATATTCTTTGGTTCCAAGTGATATTGTTGATGAAATTAGGCATAGAACTAATTTAATTGACCTTATCTCGCAAGTAACGCGTTTAAAGCGTTCAGGGAGCAACTGGATGGGCTGTTGTCCTTTCCATGAAGAAAAAACACCTTCTTTTTCTGTCAGTGAAGAGAAACAGTTGTATCACTGTTTTGGCTGTGGTGAAAGTGGTACGGTATTTTCATTTATGATGAATTATCATCGTTTAAGTTTTCCAGAAGCATTGGAAAGTTTAGCGAGTAAAGCAGGGATTGATTTAGGGCCATACAAGCAGGGGCAATCAGCACAAGAGTATCAACAGCAAAAAGAGCAAAAGAAAAAAATGAGAGATTTGTTTGCTTATGCCAATCAATGTTTTCAAAAATGTTTGGCAAAGTCGCCTAGAGCAGCTTTTGCCAGAGAGTATCTTGAAAAAAGAGGCTATGCTAGTGATATTCAAAAAAAGTGGGGCATAGGTTTTGCGCCAGCTGGGACCAAACATTTGTATCAGGCTTTGGTGAAAAAAGGAGGCATTGAAGAGAAACATATGTTGACTTCAGGCTTAATAGGAAGAAATGAAAAAGGGGTATACGATATGTATAGAAATCGTATTGTATTTCCTATTTCTGATACCGAAGGTCAGACCATTGGTTTTGGCGCTAGAGTTCTTGATGATAGTAAACCCAAGTATATCAATTCACCAGAACATATATTGTTTAATAAACGTCGGACACTTTTTGGTCTATGGCAAGCAAAAGAAGCCATTAAAAAACAAGGTAAAGCCATTGTTGTAGAGGGTTATACAGACGTCATTTCTTTACATCAAGCAGGGCAAAACAATGCCGTAGCATCTTTGGGAACAGCTTTTACTAAAGATCACGCCAAAGTTTTGCGCAAGTATACGGATCAAATTGTTTTTATTTTTGATGGTGATCAAGCGGGGGTTAATGCCGCATATAAAGCTTTAGTTCCAGCCGTTAGTGAAGGTTTGGATGCAAGAGTCATTTTTTTACCAGAAGGGGAAGATCCAGATAGCGTTGCAAAAGACAAGCATAAGTTTAAAAGCTTAACCCAACAATTGGTCAACCCTAAAAAACTATTGGATTACTATATTGAGAAGGAGTTTTTAAGTAACCAAGATATAAGAAAAAAATCAATGGCAATTGAAACTTTAGTAGAACTAATCAAGCTAACAAGCGATGTTTATTTAAAAGAAGCTTTGTTGAATCAATTGGTAAGCCAGACCTCGGTTGAAAAAGATATTTTTTATGGAAAAAGTAGCTTTATAAAAGTAAAAAAACCTGTGACACAAATGCAAAAATCTTTGCATAAAAACAGTGTTCAAGAAAAGTTCTGGCGTGAGGAAAGTTTATTGTTACGAGTTCTTTTGCAAGTTCCACAAAGTTTTGATCGTTATATAAAAGATCAAGCTGAACAATATTTTGATCAAAGCTTTCAAGAACATATTTTATCATGGTTGGATGCCAATCGCGAAAATGCGACAGCTGAAAGCAATTTGGCCAGAAGTATTGATTTGTGGCCGGTAAAAGAACATATTGGAGCTTTAAGCAAAGCATTTTTAGAAGATAACTATGATATCCAGGAAGATTGGGAAAAGATTTGGTCGGATTGTATTAAAAAAATGAAAACCAAACGTATAAAATTTTTAACAGAACAACTAAAGAGCAGTGAAGGTCAATCTACGGAAGATATACATGCTATTTTTAGTGAGATTGAAAGCTTAAAAAAAACTTTACAAACAAACTCTAAACCAGAAGGTTTATGAGTCAAGGAGGCAGTATGAGAGACGACGAAAATAAAGATGTTAATGTAGTCAAAAACCTCATAGAGACAGGTAAAGAAAAAGGGTATTTAACCTATGAAGAGGTTAATGATGTATTGCCTAAAGATGTCGTGGTTAATGACCAGCTTGATGATATCATGGTTATGTTTGGAGAGATGGACATAAGTATTGTTGATTCTGAACAAGAAGGTATGGCACTGAAAGCTGGCTCAAAAGATGACTCTGAAGGTGAAGATACCACGGATGATAGTGATTCAAAATCTAATGACCCAGTTAGAGTTTATCTAAAACGCATGGGTTCTGTTGCTTTGCTTACTCGAGAAGGCGAAGTCGAAATTGCTAAACGAATAGAAGAAGGTGAAGACGATGTGCTTCAAATCCTTATTCGTTCTATTTTAGGTGTAAAAGAAATTTTAAATATAGGTGAAAAGCTTAAAAAAGGAACCATAAGAATTAAAGATCTTATTCGTGGTATAGAAGAAGATGATGAAACATTTGATGAAGAAGGTACCACCAAAGCAGTTCTTAAGCTGATTGATAGAATTAAGCGTATTGACAAAGATAACGAAAAGCAGTTGAAAGACAAAAAAACTGCAGGTCGGTCAAATTTAAAAAAACGTCAAATCACTGAAAAAGTAGAAAAAAATTATATTAAGATGTTTGAGACGCTTAAGGAAATTAACCTTAATCGCAAATGGATTAATAGGATTGTATCTCGTTTAAAAACAATGATTTTAAAGATTGATCAATCTGAAAAAGTTTTTACATCTGCTGAAAAAAGATCGGGTAAAACAACAAAAGAATTAAAAGCTTTATTCAAAGAGTCTAAAAAAGGCAGTGCCGAAGCTAAAAAAGTAGAAAAAAAGTTAAAAAAGATTTCTTTAGAAGTTTTAGTAGATCTAGTGAAAGCAATCAGAGTTGCAGAAAAAAGAGTTTTAAGTGTTGAAGAAGATGCTGGCATGACAGCTAAGCAGCTTAAAGATACTTACAATAGAATTCGTAAAGGTGAGCGTTTAGCAGATATAGCAAAGGCAGAGCTGATTGAAGCTAATTTACGCTTGGTGGTTTCTATTGCAAAAAAATATACCAATAGAGGTTTACAGTTCTTGGACTTGATTCAAGAAGGTAATATAGGTTTGATGAAAGCTGTTGATAAATTTGAGTACAGAAGAGGTTATAAGTTTTCAACTTATGCTACTTGGTGGATCCGTCAGGCCATTACTCGCGCAATTGCAGATCAGGCGAGAACAATTCGTATTCCTGTACATATGATTGAAACCATCAATAAATTGGTCAGAACTTCAAGATTTTTGGTTCAAGAACTGGGCAGAGAGCCCTCTCCAGATGAAATTGCGGAAAGAATGGAGCTGCCAGTTGATAAAGTGCGTAAAGTTCTAAAAATTGCAAAAGAGCCAATTTCTTTGGAAACGCCTATAGGTGAAGAAGAAGATTCAAGCTTGGGTGATTTTATTGAAGATAAAAATGCAATTAATCCATCTGATGCTGTTGTTGGAATGAGTTTGTCAGAGCAAACCCGTAAAATTCTTGCAACCTTAACACCCCGTGAGGAAAAAGTTTTACGCATGCGATTTGGTATTGGTGAAAAGTCAGACCATACCCTTGAAGAGGTTGGCCAAGATTTTGATGTGACACGTGAACGTATACGTCAAATTGAAGCCAAAGCTTTACGTAAGCTTAGACATCCTAGCCGTGCTAAGAAGCTTAAAACATTCATAGACAATTAGAGTATGTTAGAGTGATTATTTTTGCATAAGCTCTAAAGATGATTGCAAAAAAGTAAGAACTATGAAATTAATGCATAAACTTTAAATAAGAGTGGTTAAACATAAGTTTAGCGGGCCCTTAGCTCAGTGGTTAGAGCATCCGGCTCATAACCGGCAGGTCCCTGGTTCAAATCCTGGAGGGCCCACCATACTTGGTTTAAAGTGAGTTGATAAATATTATAATGGGGTTATGGATGATGCATTTTGAAGAGTTGTTAAAATTACAAACGCTGGATATAGAGTTGGATAAAATTAAGTCTGAGAGAGAAGGTTATCCTAATCAACTAGAGTCGGTAAAAAACAATTATGATCAAATTTTAAGTCAATATAAAAGCCTTAATAGTCGTGTAGAAACCTTAACAGCCGAAAAAATAAGTTTAGAAGAAAAACTTGGTTTAGAAGTGACCCGCTTGAATAAAAGTAAAATAAGATTAAATGAAATTAAAAATAATTTTGAATATCAAGCTTTACGTAGAGAAATTGATTCCACTGAAAAAAGCAATTTTACTTTGGAGCAAACCATTGCTTCTCATAGTGAAGAGTTGCAAAAGTTGGAAGAGTCTTTAAAACAAAAAAAAATAGAGTTAGAACAAGTTGAAACAGAGTTTGATGATGTTAAAAGTTTGGTTGATGAAAAGAGTGACTATTACGCGCAAGAGATTTCCAAACGCCAAAATGAAGTCAACCAATACCATGATCACATAGAGAAAGCTTTATTGAGCAAGTATAAATTTATTCGTACACGCTTAAATAAAGCAGTTGTCTGTGTAGATGAGGGTGTTTGTAAAGGTTGTTACATGAGTTTACCCCCCCAAATGGTGAATGAAATGCAAACTAAAAAAGATTTGTACAACTGCCCCAATTGTCACAGAATTTTATATCTAGAAGACTACATTGAACGATAAAAAAAAATCTTCACCAATATGCATAGCTTACATTGATGGAGCTTCAAGAGGCAATCCGGGAGAAGCATCAGTAGGAGTTAGTTTATGCGCTAAAGATGGACAAGAGCTTGCTACGGTTGCAAAATATATTGGACAGGCTACCAATAACGTTGCTGAGTATACATCGCTTCTTGAAGCGCTTGATTTGGCCAAAGCTCAAATGTGTAAAAATGTAAAAATTTATGCAGATTCACAGCTTATGGTCCGGCAAATTCAAGGTATCTATAAAGTTAAAAATCCAGAATTAAAAAAATTATGGCAACAGGCTATGGATAAAATTCAATTATTTGATTCGTTTGAGATTGAACATGTTAGACGCGAGTACAATAAACGTGCGGATGAACTGGCAAATATTGCCTTGGATAGTAAATTCTAGAGTTTTTAACTGCTTTTGTTAAAGTTGAGGGAGCTGTTTTTTAAGGTTTATCTCAAAAAATATACTTTTTCTTTTATTAACATTTTGATAGAACGGTTTGAATAAAGTTAAATGGATCATCGCTGACGTACTATTTTTAGTAGTATATCAGAGGAAAGTCCGGACTTCATAGGGAAAGATGCTGGTTAATGACCAGTGCAGGTGACTGCAGGAAAGTGCAACAGAAAGTAAACCGCCTGTAAGTAACTTACAGGTAAGGGTGAAACAGGGAGGTAAGAGCTCCCTCACGAGAGCCGTGTGAGCGGCCGTGCGGTAAACCCCATCTGAAGCAAGATCAAATAGAAAAGTGTTTGAGGGTGTCCCGCCCGAGGCTTTTGGGTAGATCGCTTGAGCTTGTTGGTAACAGCAAGCCTAGATAAATGATGATCAATGTAGCAATACATACAGAATCCGGCTTATATTTAACTTAATTTATAATGTGGTGGAGTTCTATTCTATGAGCTCCATCATATTTTATTCTTCATCGCTGTTAGTTTCATATCGTGGAGAGAATAGAAAACGCTGTTCAAAAGAGTATCTATTTCTAAGAGATGCCAACTGTTGAATAGTATGGCTTAGGTTTTCATCTAGCGTATAAAAAGAAGCCAGACAAAAACCTGATTTATCGTGAATTTCTAAATAGTTCGAGTTATTCTTTTTTATTGTTTTTACATCATAAAAATCAGAGGCTACAGTGATAGAATCTTCCTTTTTTTCTGAGTGAATATAGCCATCCACTAAACAAGGTTGGTGCCAGACTAAATTATTACCTTGAAGCTCATACAATATAGCTCCACCATGGTAAGTCATAACTTGGGATATATAAGCATAGCTATTGGCATAGGGGATATGGTCTTTTTCAGTGACGGGGTGATACCAATCTATAATTTGCTTGTCCTATTTTTGTTTGAAATCCAATAAAAATTGTTTATCAGCAATTTTTATTTTATCGCCAACTTGAAAAAAAGGATAGTACAGAGCCATTTATTTTGCTCGGCTTAAGTACTCACCGGTGCTAGTGTCAATTTCTATTTCTTCGCCTTCCTCAATAAAACCTGGGACTTTAACAGAATACCCTGTTTCAAGTTTAGCGCCTTTGAGAGAGTTAGTGGCAGTTGCGGTTTTAATGTAGGGTTCTGTCTCAATGATTTTTAAGCGAACACTTTTTGGCATTTCAATACCAATAGGGCTACCTTCATACAATTCAATCATAACACTCCCACCATCTTTTAAATAAGGCAAGGCATTCTCAAGATTGTCTTTTTGCATTTGAATTTGCTCATAAGAAGTATTGTCCATGAAATGGTAGGTTTCGCCTTCTGCATACAAAAACTGTGCGTCTCTTTGATCCAGTACTACTCTTTCAACAGGTTCTCCAGATCTAAAACGATACTCTGTTTGTGTACCTTTTAAAACATTTCGCAGTTTTGTTTGAATATAAGCGCCACCTTTACCAGGCTGAGTGTGCATGGTACTCATAACACGCCATAACTCACCTTCATGCTTGATAATCATGCCCACTTTAAGCTGTTTTGATCCAATCATTATGCTTATTATCCTTTCATACCATTAAGAGCTTTATTGAAATCATGTGCCAGAGGCATAATCTGTTAGATAAGCAATTTGATCTTCAGTTAAGCTATCAATGCCTAGACCCATGGTCTTGAGTTTAATACCTGCTATTTCTTCATCAAGTTCACTGGGAAGGATATAAACCTGATTTTCCAAACTTTGCCCTTCTTTTGCCAATTTAACCATAGCAGAGAACTGGTTGGCAAAAGACATGTCCATTACTTCAGAAGGATGGCCTTCTGCTGCAACCAAGTTGATAAGACGACCTTGACCAATGACATAAATTCGGTTGCCATTTTTTAAAGTGTATTCTTCATTGCTGGTTCTGATTTCACGTTTGTTTTCTTTGATACTTTCTAAGTCTGCTAGATTCAACTCGCAGTCATAGTGGCCTGTGTTGGATACGATAGCACCGTCTTTCATAGACTCAAAATGTCTTTTGACAATAACGTCTTTCATACCTGTTGCAGTCATAAAAATATCACCATGTTTGGCAGCTTCATCCATGGTCATGACTGTGTGTCCCTCTAAAGTTGCACGAAGAGCCGCTACAGGGTCTACTTCAGTAATAATGGTTTTTGCACCCATACCTTGAGCACGCATGGCAACACCACGACCACAGTGGCCATAACCTGCTACTACAAAATTTTTTCCAGCAATAAGTACACTGGTAGCTCTTAAAAGGCCATCCAAAGAGGATTGGCCAGTGCCATAAACATTATCAAAATCCCATTTTGTTGCAGAATCATTGACCGCAAATACAGGATATTTTAAAGCACCGTCTTTTGCCATGGCTCTTAGCCTGTGAACACCTGTGGTGGTTTCTTCTGTTCCGCCGATAATATCAGCAGTTAAGTCTGGATATTTATTGTGAACTGTAAAAATAAGGTCAGCTCCATCATCCAAGGTAAGGTTTGGTTTCTTTTCTATGGTGGCATCTATGCACTTGTAAAAGTCATCGTTATTCATGCCATGCCAAGCATAAATGGCAATCCCCCGCTTGGCCAATGAGGCAGCAATGTCATCTTGTGTGGATAGAGGATTGCAACCTGACCAAGCAATTTCTGCTCCGGCGGTTTTAAGCGTTTCAATCAATACGGCAGTTTCTTTGGTGACATGAAGACAACCGGCAATGGTATGACCTTTTAAAGGTTGCTCTTTTTTGGCTTTTTCTCTTAAACTCATCAAGACGGGCATTCTGCTTTCTGCCCAAGAAATTTTTTTATCTCCACTTTCGGCTAGGTTAATATCTTTAACTTTGTAATCCATTAAAAAATCCTTTCAGTCACTAAAATTTTGCTGCTTATAAGCTATATGAAGATGCCGGGATTGCCAAGGAAACAAGGATCTTGATAACTTTTATTGCCTTTTAAGCAAAGACTTATAGGCTGACTTGTAGAGCTAAATTAATCCAGTGATCACTCAGTTTTTGACCCTGATAATCGTGTTGTTTAAGAGTATAACGAGTTTGTAGTTTGTGGCGATGATTTTTGGAAAAATAGATGTTAAGACCCCCGCCTGTTTCAAAAGCACTATCATCAATTTGATCATTTAAATTTGACTTAGCATACAGACCTGCGAGCTCTAGCTGTGAAGGGATAATAAAAATAGAAGGTTGAATATAGTAGCCCCAACTTTTGATATCAGAACCACTTTCAACCATGAGTGTTCTATAATAATACTCAGCTTGCAAAGCCACACCTTTCTTTTTCCAAATAAAATCAGCATTAACGGATAAATTGTCAACATCATTGAGGTCTACAGTGTTATCATTGTCTACATATACAGAGTTTTTTTGAGAGAAAGCAACTGCACCATTAAGTTCCATTTTTCCAGTTTGTGAGTCATTAACATCACCTTCGGAAAACCCGACATAACCTTGAGGAGCAATGCCTATTCTTCCTACATACATCATTCGACTATTATTTGTATGGGTTACTGGATATATGGGTGAGCCGTTGTCTATGGCCACTGGGTTTTGATTGTTGAATAAAGCAGCAGACATATGAAAAGTAGGTTTGTAATGAGATAACATAACGCCTTGGCTTCTACGCAAGCTAAAGGCATTGTTGACATGGTTTCTAAATGGGGCAATAAGGTTACCAGAGTAAATCATAGACTGCCGAGAAAAGGGGACTTTAAATTGGCCTAGCTGAAAGTAGTTATTGCCTTGCTTTAAGCGTACATAGAAATCTTCAAGGCGCATTTGTTGATTATTACTTTCAGAAGGAACTTTAAAACGTATGCTTGTATCTTGGAATTCTCCAAAGGCACTTTGTAAAAAGTATTCAATATTTTGAGAATAGGCATGGCCACCCAAGTAAAGTTTGCCATGTAAGACATCAAAACGATGAATATTATTATTTTGATCTAGTGCGGCGGAAGAGTATAAAAAGTTAAGTCTTCCTCCCAATTTAATAGAAAATTTATCATCTTGTGTGGCCAAATAAAAACCATCTTTATAGCCAGCATTAATATTGGTCATATGTTGTGCAGCAAGATTTTTAAAACTAAAAAAAAACGAGCAAAAAAAGCAATAAATAGATATGGAAAGGTAAGTCAAAGGTTTTTGTAATGTCATATTTTCGATTTAATGCAAATTTAATAAAACTGTCAAAAAAGCATCTTTATTTAGGGATAGTTTTTTTCTGTCTTGGGCATGCAAATGCACAAATACATGATAGAATGAGTGCATTTAGTAATTCTTTTGTTGTTCAGTCACATAGTCAAAGTTCTGATAAAAGTTTAAGTCAAGCCTATCAATTTGATTGGTTGTTTTTTCTAGATAGAACCTTAGCCTTTAATTTAAATTGGAATATTGGTGTAGATGATCAGCACAGACATAGTATTTCTTTAGGCATCAATAAATATTTTGGGCGTTTTACGGAATTGAGCCCATTTGTACAAGGTCATTTTTCTTATTTGTATTCACCCGTGAATGAAATAGGCTGGTTTGCAGGTATTGGTTTGGAATGGAACTTAAGACGTTGGACAAAAAATGATAACTTAAGAGTCAATACTGGTCTAGGTGTAAGTCAATGGATCATTGATGAGGCGGAAGACATTTATAGAGTTGATCTATTCAAACTAGGTATAGGCTGGCATTTTTAGTGTTTCTTAGCGCGTCCCGCTCCGCTCTTTTTTAAGAGGGGGCTCACGACCCCCTCGGAAATAAAAAACGTGGTTTTTATTTCCTCACCCCCGTGCGTTCAGCCACATAAAGTGACTGAACGTGCTTAGAGTAATTTTAAATATTATTTGCATTGCATTACGTGTAAGCGCTTAGAGCCTCTTATACAGAGCATCGCAAAAGCGATGCGGCGTATGAAATGATACAAGTGTATCTGAGTGAAGCGAGAATGATTTTTTACAAAGTTGTAAAGAAGCGTAAGCGCTTAGAAACACTAAGGATAAACTTGGCCGTTGCATTGGTAAGTCACACAACTTAAAAATTCTCGTTCTTGTTTAAATTGAGTTACTTTTTTTGCATCACCATAGGCATCATAACTATGATCTTGCTTAACGGATTCTTCTATGATGCGATCACCCAAGCGTTCTCGGGTTTCACCACCTATTGCTACAGCACCTTGTGGACAATGTTGCTGAACTTTTATGGCCCATTCTTCTTGCGGGCAAGCAGATGAAGTGGCACCTTCACAACATAAAGTAATAGTGTTACCTTGCCATGAAACTAGCTCAGGCCGGTTGGTAAAAAGAGTGCAAGCAGTTAATGATAAGCCTAAAAATAAAAGTAAGAAGCATGCAGTTGTACTTTTCATTTTAATGAGTCTACATGGATTTTAAAAAAAATATCAAATAAAAATTCATTTTTTTATGCAAAGGAAAATCAAAATTCAGTTTCAGTTCAGTTTTATAATTCATTAAACTTAAGGTTTCACAGGTCCATTGCATTGATAATTAATGCAATTTAATGTTTGTTTCTTTAAAATAAACTCACTGCTTTTTTTGTTAGAACTTTCAAAATCATAATTATGGGCATGTTGTTCATATAAACCGGACTGAGGAAGTTCAGTATATTTTAAGCGTTCACGGGTGTCTTGATTGATTTGCGTTGCACCAGCTGGACAATGTTTTTTTACTCTTGCTTTCCAGTGTTCACTGGAACAAGAATTAGCGCTAGAACTTTTACAACATAAAGTCATAATTCTATGTTTATGTGAATAAAGTTTTGGTTTTTTTGCAAAAACTGAACAAGAAACAATTAACAACGCAAGTGCAGGGATTAAGATAAAATAATACTTCATTGCAATTTATTTTTTATAAAAACTAATTAAAAAAGTAAAACAATAAATAAAAATTAAAACTCTCTAATGCGCTTGTGACCAGTTTTGCCCCAAGCCTAAATCCACTTTTAAAGGGACTTTTAAATTTAAGGCTTTTTCCATGCATTGTCGGGTTAATTTTTTAACCGACTCAATTTCTTCATTAAGCACTTCTAATACCAACTCATCGTGAACCTGGAGTACCAATTTACTTTTTAGTTTTTGTTTACTTAGCTCTGCATCAATATCTAGCATGGCTTTTTTTATCAGATCTGCTGCGCTACCTTGAATGGGTGTATTGGTGGCAATACGCTCAGCATTGGCTTTAATCATAGGGTTTTTGCTGTATATATCAGGCAAAGGTCTTTGCCGTCCTAGGATGGTTTCAATGTAACCATGTTGTTTAGCAAATTCAATCTGCGCATTTAAGTAGTCTTTAACTTTTGAAAAGCTATTAAAATATGAAGCAATAAAGTCTTTGGCTTCGTTTAAACTAACTCCCGTTTCTTTGGATAAGCGTTGTGGTCCCATTCCATAAAGAACACCAAAATTAATGGCTTTGGCGCGGCTTCTCAAATTTGCATCAACATCTTTTGGATCTTTATTAAAAATCGTGGCCGCAGTTTGGGTGTGGACATCAAGGTCTTGTTCAAAGGTTTTAATTAAGGTTTCGTCATTTGCAAGGTGGGCTAGCATACGCAATTCAACCTGAGAGTAATCTGCTGAAATCAAGCATGAGCCTTCCGGGGCAATAAAAGCTTCACGAATCTCTTTGCCATACTCAGAGCGAATAGGGATATTTTGTAAGTTAGGATCTGAACTGGATAGTCTACCTGTAGAAGCAATGGTTTGATTGAATGAAGTATGAATGCGACCTGTTCGTTTTGTAATCAGTTTGGGTAAGGTTTCAATGTAAGTGGACATCAATTTGGATAAGTTTCTATATTCTAAAATTGAGGCAACCAAGGGATGATCAGAAAATTTTTCTAGGGTTGCATGGTCTGTGGCGTAACCCGTCTTGGTTTTTTTAAGTTTTTTAATACCTGAGCCTTCATGTACTTTAATTTTTTCAAATAAAATAGGACCCATTTGTTTGGGAGAGTTGATGTTAAAGCTCTCTCCAGCTTTTTGATGAATATCTTCAGTAAGTTGAATTAAACGTTTACTCAATTTATTGGAAAGTGATTTAAGCTTTTTTATATCTAAAAGCATGCCGTGCGCTTCCATTTTTTGGAGAACACACAATAGGGGAATTTCTAAATCTTCATAAAGTTTGCTTAAGTTTTTATTGCTTTTGAATTGACGATCAAAGTAGTTGTAAAGTCGCAGTGTAACATCAGCATCTTCGCAAGCATAGTGCGATAGTTTATCAAGTTCAACCTGATCCATAGAAATTTGTTTCTGCCCTTTGCCAATTAGAGCTTCCGTTGGAATTTTTTTCAATCCTAGGTATTTTTCTGCAATATGATCCATACCATGTTGGCGTTGATCGGATGCTAAAACATAAGAACTTAGCATGGTGTCAAAACTGATGCCAGCAACTTGAATGTCATATTTTGATAAAATATGCATATCATACTTTATGTTTTGACCGCCTTTTTTAATTCTTGGATTTTCTAAAATGGGTTTTAGCTTTTTTAATGTGGTCTCAAAGTCAAGGTGGCCCGGATGCACTGGAATAAAAAAAGCCTCTTGTTCTTTAAAAGCAACGGAAATACCTACAAGCTCTGCCTCTATAGGGTTGAGACCGGTGGTTTCTGTGTCCAATGCAAAAAGACTTTGTTTGTTTAAGGTCTTAATTAATTCATCTAATTGTTGTTGAGATTCAATGCAGGTGTAAGTACCGGTTACTTTTCCAGTAGATTTTTGTTTTTGAGTTGTTTTGGGTGCTGGTTTAGAAACAACCACATCTTTACTTTTTGACTCAGTGTCACGTGTTGATTTAGGGTTTAAAAAACGTTTTAAAGAATGAAAATCTAATTCATCAAAAATAGTTTCTAATTCAGGTTTATTAAAAGGACTGATGCTGAGTTCTTCAAAACTGGTATTAACGGGAACATCTGTTTTTATAGTGACAAGATCTTGGCTTAAAAAAGCATGTTCTTTATTTTCTGCAAGTTTTATTTGAAGTTTTTCAGGTTTAACTTGGTTCAGGTTTTTATAAATGCCGTTTAAATGTTTAAATTGCTCAATAAGCTTTAAAGCTGTTTTAGGACCAATTCCTGGAACGCCGGGTATATTATCTGAGCTGTCACCCATCAAAGCCATAAAGTCAATAACTTGTTCTGGCGTGATACCCCATTTTTTAACAGGCCCTTCAACGCCTACAATATCTACTGTGCCTTTTTTCATGGTATACATAGAAATATTGTCTTCTAAGAGCTGCATAAAGTCTTTATCACCACTGACCATATACGCATGAATTCCTTCTTTGGCGGATTGTTTGGCTAAAGTTCCAATGATATCATCGGCTTCATAACCATCCATAACCAAGTAAGGAATATTCATTTCTTCAACAATTTTACGTATATACGGTAGTTGAATTTTGAGCTCATCCGGCATTTTTTCACGGGTAGCTTTGTATTCTTTGTACATCTCATGCCTAAAAGTTTTTTTAGGACCATCGAAAACAACAGCAATATGAGAGGGGTTTTCTTTTTTGATAAGATTTAAAAGTGTATTGGTAAAACCAAAAACGGCACTGGTTTCCATGCCTTCAGAATTTTTTAAGGGATTACTGATAAATGAAAAATGGCTTCGGTAAGCCAGGGCTGAGCCGTCAATTAAAAATAGTTTTTGGTCATTGTTGGTTTTTTTCATATCCATATGGCATACCTTATTCTTAATAATAATGAAACTATGATCAGAGCTTTAGAAAACTTGGATAATGAGCAGCTGCAAGCATGGGAAGATGCTTTGATAGCCTATATGTATCAGATGAAATGGCAGCAAACTTGGGATGGGCAAGCTATTCCTAAGGATATTGTAAAGTCTATTTGCGCACATGCATTAAGGTTATCAGATGCATTTACTTTGGATCGGACAAAGTTAGATCAACACTACTTTAATAAAAAAGATGTTCAGGTGGCTTACTTAATGTATTTTCACTTGGCCAATGTTGTCCGGGTGGCAGCCTGCTTAAAATCATATTTAGATAAATATATTCAACACAATACTAAAAAAACTAAAATACATATTTTAGATCTTGGATCAGGCTGGGGAGCAACCGCTTGGGCTATAGAGTTTTTATTGAAAAACCACTGGCCACATATTCGCGCTGAAGTTGTGCTAACAGATCAAAATAAATCAATTTTAGAGCAGGCAAAAAATTTATTTAGTTTTATGCCTTTTACTCAAGTCAAAGTGAGCAGTAAGGTTTTTGATTTAAACACAAAAAAGACATTAAAAATACTGCATCAAAAACAACCTTATGATTTGATTGTAGCCGCCAATGCTATCAATGAAGTGAGTAAAAATACACAAGAGCAAGTTGATCGAGTGTTTACAATATTATGGAAATATCATCTCAGTACAAATGGGGCCATTGTTATTGTGGAGCCGGCCTTGATGAGTACGTCTAAACAGTTAACACATTTAAGAGATCAATGGTTACAAGCTTGGCAAGCGTATTCTCCGTTTCCATGTTTACATCAGGCCCAGTGTCCAATGAACAAGGACAAAAAAGATTGGTGTCATTTTGAAACTCTATGGCATGCACCCCGCTTGAGAAAAACAATTGAACGCTTTTTAGAGCATAAAGATAAAGCCTTGAAAGCCAGTTATATTGTGTTGAGTAAAATAGATCTCCAAAAGCAAGAAACAAATAATAAAGTAAGAGTCATATCCAACGAACTCAAACTAAAACCCAAGCGTTGCGTATTGGTTTGTACTTCAAATGGGAAACAACTGATTGAACTAGATAAAAGTTTGAAGAAAAATACATATAGGCGTGGGGATACAATTACTTTGCAAACGTTGTAGAGTTTGTTTTATTACTTTGAGTGGAAAATTAAAAACAGATGATTTTAGTTTTTTTATAAGGCTAGAGTGTATTTTACGTCAATTGCCATTCTCGAATAAAATCTATTGGGTAGAGCAACATAATAATGTTCAGTAATAAGCTATCCTTAATCATGATTATCATAATAATTTCAATGATGAGGAATAAAAGAACCGATAATCTTAATCCAAATTTATATGCAAGATAAAATCCAATCCAGCAAGAAGCGAGGTCACCCAAGCTATTAAAAATAGAGTCTCCATAATAACCCAAAGCGGCAGTAGATTCTCGGTAACGATCAATGATAAATTGCGTATTCTCTAAAATTTCCCAAAAAACTTCAATAGCACTTGCAAACAAAAATCTTATGTGAAGGGATAGTCGATTTCTAAATAACCAAAACAATCCAAAGAACAATAAACCGTGTTGTATATGACTGAAGCTGTATGGATCGACAAACTGTTGCGAAGTTTCAGAGCTCATTGCGTCGCCAATCCAAAAAGCTATTGTCCCAGTCTTTGAAAAAAAATTTCTTTCCAAAAAGTGTAAAGCCCCTAATAAAAACAATACAAGTATGCTTGTAGGCCAAAGCTGTTTAAAAAATTTTATTTTAATGAACATTCTTAGGTGGAGGCTTTATTTACAAGCTTTCACAAATGCAGTAAAAATACTTTTACTTACATCTGTTTTTAACAACTCTTCTGGATGCCATTGAATGCCCAATGCAAAAGAATGTTTGGTGGATTCAATGGCTTCTACTGTTCCATCCAAAGCTCTAGCGCTGATAATAAGATCTTGACCGGGTTGTTTTACTGCTTGATGATGATTAGAGTTTACTTTGACCCGATCTTTTTTTAAGATGGAATGAAGTAAAGTTTTTTTCTCTAAATCAATCCAATGTTGACCTTTTTTGTGGTCATTCACTTTTTCCAGTTGTGACGGCATGTCTTGATATAAATTGCCTCCTTGAACAACATTAAGCGTTTGGCAACCAAGGCAAATACCTAAAAAAGGTATATCTTGTTTTAAAGCTTTTTTAAGTAAAGCAATATCATAGTCACTGCGTTCATTAGGTGAGAGCTCAAATTTAATTTTTGGGAGTTTTTTCTCATGGTAATAGCTGGGATGTATGTCATCTCCGCCGGTGAGCATGATGCCATCCACCAAGCTTAAATGATAATCAATATGATCCATGTCTGCAGTAAAGATCAGTGTACTAGCACCAGCCATCTCAAGGCAACGAATATAATTTTCATAACAACCAATCACTTTTTTTCTTTTTGGGTTGGTTAAGTAATGTGGGCCAATGCCAATAATGGGTTTCTTTTTCATTTCCAAGCTAGTATAAACATATTTTTAATGAGAAGTTTAAGTTTTAAGGTAAAAAATTAATTTTTATGGGTGTTAAAGTCAATCAAAGTAAAGGTTTAAAGCCTGTGCAAGTCGTGGCAGCTGTGATTTACAATCAGGATAATCAAATCCTGATTGCAAAAAGAAAAGATGGTCAGCAGAATTGGGAATTTCCTGGGGGAAAAATAGAGTTAGAGGAAAATCATCAGCAAGCCTTGATGAGAGAATTAAAGGAAGAGTTGGGGATTGAGATTATTGAAATCAATAGGCTACTTGATACATACACATACACCTACCCAAATAAGAGCGTACAATTATTTTTCTATCAATGTTATTTAAACTCACCGTATGCCTTACAAAAAAATGTACATGCTGAGCTCAAGTGGATTTCAATGAATGATATAAAAACATTTAATTTTTTATCAGGTAATAAAAGACTTGTTACGGGTTTGTGTGTTGAGCCACAAAAGTCTTAATACGGTCACGGTCAGATTGTAGAATTTCAGTAAATTGAATGCCCATGCCCGAGGAGTTGCCATCAATAGGGCCAGCTTGATTGTAAGTCCAGATAACAATACCTTCAGCTTCAATCAATTGATCATCACCGGGAAGCTTGAATCTAAGTTTAACTTCTGAACCCACATCTTGTAGTTTGCGCGTTTTAACAAAAGCACCACCGGTAGAGACGTTATCCAGCTTACTTAAAAAATATTCTCCATAGGCACCCAAATCAACATCAATTTCAACTTTAACCCGTTGACTCTGGCGACGACTTGCAAAAGAATCTTCTGACATGATTAACAACCTAGCATTATTTTTTAAAGTCGTCGAAAAAATACAGGTGTAGAGTAATTTCTAAAGTGTGGATGAATTTTTTGTTCTGGGTTTATGCTGAGTACCTAAGCCTGCAGTTATAAACAAAGCTGTAGTCTTGCTTTGAGTATCGGCAGTATGCCAAACTCCCTTGGGATTAATGACATACTCATAAGGTTCTAAAGTAATTTCTTTGTAGGTTTCTGGACTTATCTCTTGAATAAGGGTTAAACGACCTTCAAGACATAAAACCACTTCATCTCCTTCAGGATGTTGCTCCCAGGCATCCCAAGACTCTTCAAAAGTATGTAGGGATACCAAACGACCTTCTTTACCATCATTGGCATGTCGTTTACCATAGCTTTCATACCAATCAAACCCGGTAAACATTGGTTCAGAGAAGATTTTTGCGTCTAAGCCTAAATGCAGTGGAAATTTTTTAATACTGTTTTTCATGTCTTATTCTAAAATGAATATTAGCGTAACATAACCTTGATTAGATGTTAAGTTATGTGTACTAGAAATACCATGCAAGAAACAGCCAACGCAAAAGAAAAAGTTATTATCATTGGGTCTGGACCGGCGGGTTTAACGGCGGCCATTTATACATCAAGAGCATTGCTAAAACC
The DNA here is from genome assembly GCA_035326705.1 of Oligoflexia bacterium. Classification (NCBI taxonomy): domain Bacteria; kingdom Pseudomonadati; phylum Bdellovibrionota; class Oligoflexia; species Oligoflexia bacterium. The sequence goes on along the minus strand of DAOLES010000003.1, from coordinate 172,505 downwards.
ATTGATGTTTGAAGGTTATCAAGCAGGCGGTCAGTTGATGACCACCACAGATGTAGAAAATTTTCCAGGCTTTCCTGAAGGGGTCATGGGACCAGAGATGATGCAGATGTTTCGTAAACAAGCTGAGCGTTTTGGGACACGTCTTGAGACTAAGGATGTAACCAAAGTCGATCTTTCAAGCAAACCCTATAAAATTTGGGTAGGACAAAATGAATATGAAACCGATAGCGTTATTATTGCTACCGGTGCAACTGCAAAACTCTTAGGTTTAGAGGCTGAAAAAACCATGATGGGCAGAGGTGTTTCTACTTGTGCAACTTGTGATGGTGCGTTTTATAAAGACAAAGAAGTGGCTGTCGTTGGTGGGGGTGACTCAGCTTTGGAAGAAGCCATGTTTTTAACCCGTTTTGCCAATAAAGTAACCGTGATTCATAGAAGAGAAGAGCTTAGAGCATCACAAATCATGCAGGAAAGAGCCAAAGCCAATAAAAAAATTGAATGGTTATGGAATACCGTGGTGGATGATATTGTTGGAGATAACTCTGGAGTAACAGGTTTAAAGTTATCCAATATTAATAATGCGGATGAAAAAACAGAGCTTAATGTACAGGGTGTTTTTATTGCTATTGGCCATAAACCCATGACTAAATTATTTGAGGGGCAATTAGAACTTAGTAAAAATGGTTACATTCTTACGCAAGAAGGCAGTAAAACCAGCAAAGAAGGGGTGTTTGCTTGTGGAGATGTTCAAGATGAGGTTTACAGACAAGCCATCACTGCCGCGGCCTCTGGCTGTATGGCTGCTATTGACTGCGAGCGCTACTTGGAAACCTTGGAAGAGTAATCTCAAAAGGTACGGCCTTCCTTTTGAGATTGTGTTGGGATTATGAACCATTTAATTGCCCATAGAGGAGCTTCTTATCAAGCGCCAGAAAATACTTTGGCGGCATTCAAATTGGCGATTGATAAAGGTTTTGATTTTATCGAGTGTGATATTCAGTTTAGCAAAGATCATCAACCGTATCTGTTTCATGATGATCGATTAAATAGGACAAGCAATGGCGATGGTTTGTTTAAAGATCACTTGGCTGCGGATATTGAAAAACTTGATGCTGGCAGTTGGAAAAGCAATCAGTATAAAAATGAGAAAGTGCCTGATTTAGAGAGTGTTGCCCGTTTTCTTAAAAGTCATCCTCACTGCCAAATGAATTGGGAATTTAAAAAAGATCAACGGTACTTTTCCAATGATTATTTAAAGGCTATTGCCGAAATGGTTTCGCGGCATCAATTGCAAAAACGTTTGGTTTTTTCTTCTTTTGATCATGAGTTGATTGCTTTGTTTTATGATCAGTATCCAGACTTTCGTTATGCAGGTCTGGTGGATAACAATTTTGTTTTATCTTTTTATCAAAATGCAAATTTTACCGTGGAAGCCTTGCATATGTCGCATGAGTATTTTTTAGATATTTTTTCACAAGACAAGCAAGCAAAAGATTTTCCTGAAATTCGTATTTATACCGTAAACGATAGTGCGCTACTTGAACAATGCAAAGCTTTGGGCGCACAGCGTTTTTTTACGGATAAATTAGAAAATTAAAAACATCTCAAAAGTAAGGCCGTACCTTTTGAGATTTAAAAGCTAGGTTCAAAAAAATTAGCGGCGGGTTTAGCAAAAAAATAACCCTGGGCAAAATCGATATCCATTGCTTCAACCAGAGTTAGGTCTTCTTGGATTTCAATACCTTCCGCAATGGTCAAGGCGTTTAAAGACTTGGCTAAGGTTTTAAGAGCTTTGAGCATTTCTTGTTTGGCAGGGTTGGTATGCGCACCTCTAATCAGAGAAGCATCAATTTTGATGTATTTGGGTTGAATTTCCATGATGGCTTCTAGGCTTGAGTAGCCCGTTCCAACATCATCAATGGCTAAAGTGATTCCAGAGTTGGTATAGTACTTTAAAGCCTGACGAAAACTAGAGTATTGATCAATAGCATGGCTTTCTGTGATTTCAAATACAATATCTTTAGGAGAGATACCATACATATCCAAAAACTGTAAAAACTGTTTGGCTTCAAATTCTGGGTTATGAATAAGGTTTGGCAAGGTGTTAATAAAAAGTTTTTGTTGAGGCTTTTTTTCAGTAGCGTAATGAATGGCACGGCGGCGACAAACTCTATCCAGCTCATAGAGCATGCCGGTTTCTTCTGCCAGAGAAAAAAGAATTGCTGGGGCTTCAAGTTCAGTATTTTGCGGGCCTCTAGAAAGTGCTTCAAACCCTAGTGTATTTTTTTCTTTAAGGTTTACAATGGGTTGGTAAACGCTGCGAACACCTTCTTCCAAGATGACTTTTTGAATACGACCACGGTTTTTGAGCTCAACTTGTGACATTTGTAGTTCAGCATTTTCACGGGCTTCTTCTATGAGTCTATAGATAGATCGCCAAGGATCAATAATAGGGTTATGCACGGTAAAAGAATAACCAACATTGATTTTGGGCAAGCTGCCTATAAAATGATACAGCTCCAAAAATAAATGATTTTGTAAATGAGTTAAAATACGTTCACAGGTGTCTTCAACATCATCTTTAGAAAGATAGTTATAGTCTTTATTGTTTTTACGTGTACCCCCTAAAAATAAAATAAAGGAGTAACCCTTAACACGATTTAAAGAAATAATATCACCCTTACGAATGACCGTGCCACGCATGTTAATCAGAATATTAGAAATTTTTAACATGATGTCATCAAAAATGGTGCTGCCGTACTTTTCCTCTAAATTACACAAGGCTTTACCATTGATGTAGACCAGACCAAGTGCATTATCTTTTTTTAAAAATGAAACAGCTTCAGGAAGAACGTTGAGATAGCTGGGTAACTGACGTTGGCTATCATAGATTCTATTGCGAATTTCGCGTTGAGGAATGTTTTTCAAAACTTGATTTATGTAGAAAATTTTTCAGTTTTTGTCTAACACTTTATGTTATGAAAGTATTTAATTTTTTAGCAGTTTGCGCAGGCGGTGCCTTAGGGGCAAGTGTTCGTTATGGCTTGGAGTTATTAGGAGCGCATTTATTTTCTTGGTCCAATGTTTTAAGTATAGCCTTGGTTAATATTTTAGGGTGTTTTTTGTTTGCCTTGTTGAGTTCTTGGTTGAAAGAACAGTGGTCTGTGGCCTTTACTTTATTTGTGTTTACCGGTTTTTTAGGCGGGATGACCACCTTTTCAAGCTTTATTGCCCACAGCCATATGTTAATCAGTATGAAACAACTTGTCTGGGCAGCAGTCAATATCAGTGCGCAAGTCTTTTTAGGCTTATTGGCTTTTTATGTGACACAGAAATTATTGGCTTAAACATGAAAAAAAATCAAGAACCTGGGATGGGGCCAAAATCAATGGCGTTATTAGAGCAGTTGGGTTTAGACAGCATCGATAAGATTAGAACTTTGAGTTGGGAAAAAAACATGCTCTTGATGGCGGAACATAATCCACGTTACATTAATGCCAATATGGCTTATGTTTTGATGGATGCAATTCAAGATAAACATTGATTGGGATTAACGGAAGAAGAAAGAAAAAAGTTAAACAAGTTATGTTGAATTTAAAGTGTAAATGAGGCGATATAGATAACAAGCAAATAAATTGTTTTACTTTTGATAAACTGTTTTGTATCGTATGAGTACGTGTTGAATTTTGGTTCTAAAGAAACGCTTAAAGAAATAGCAGATATACCTAAACCAAACCCTGGTGCGCCTATTCCTTGGATTTTAAGCAACGACTCAGATCTATATCTTTCGTTTTATACATCTGAAAAAACATTTGAATCATATCAAAATATAAGCTCTAATAATCTTAAAGTTACAAATTATGAAAAAGATTGTGTGGTTACAGTTGTGTTTAAAAGTTTTTGCAAATATATGGTGGGGTTGCCTAATGATGAAGTTTTGTCTAGTCACGCATTGTATAACAAAGGTTTAGACTCTTTATATAATGCTGAAGTTATAAACTCTTCATGGATAGTAGAACTTGAAAAAATGAACAGTGTTCACCCATCACATAATAGAGAATGGTTTTTAAAAGACTTAAAACACTTTATTATTACATTTAAAAATAATATTTTTGAATGTGTTGCTAAAGGTTATGATGTGAGTCTTTCTTTAGGCTCTCCTTATCAGTCTATACGTGAAATAATAAATACTGATTGAAAGAAGATAAAAAAATAATTGCCATTTTTTTGATTTTTGTTACATTAATCAAATGGATAAAGAAAAGTCTTCTCATCAGTCACAAAATAACACTTTAAGAGCTGTTCCAAAACAGTGGGGCGGTAAGCGTAAAGGTGCCGGTAGACCAGCTGGACAAGGGCCTTATGGTGAAGCCACCAAGCCAGTACGCATTCCTGTTAGCATGGTTGATCAAGTGCATCACTATGTCAAAATGAAGGGTTTTTCTTTGCCATTATACAGTTGCACGGTGTCTGCGGGATTCCCATCGCCAGCGGAAGATTATGTAGAAGGTATGTTAGATCTTAATGAGCATTTGATTCAACATCCCGCGGCCACTTTTTTTGTGCGTGTCTCTGGGGACTCTATGATTGAGGCCGGAATACATGAAGATGATTTGTTGATTGTGGATAGAAGCATTGAAGCCAGACATGGTAGAATTGTGATTGCTGTTTTAAACAATGAACTTACTGTTAAGCGCTTGCATCAAAAAAACAATGAGCTGAAGTTGATGCCTGAAAATAAAAAATACAAACCTATTGTTGTTCATGACCCAGAAAGTTTTATGATTTGGGGCGTAGTGACCAATGTGATTCACGCTTTATAAAGTGGCATGATTATCCATCATGAATCAAAAACATATTGCCTTGGTGGATTGCAATAATTTTTATGCATCTTGTGAAAGGGTATTTCAGCCTCAGTTGATAAATAAGCCCATTGTTGTTTTATCCAACAATGATGGTTGTATTATAGCGCGTTCCAATGAAGCCAAAGCTTTGGATATCCCTATGGGAGCACCTATCTTTAAACATAAAGACATCATTCAAAAACATAGGGTTAAACTGTTTTCTACCAATTTTGCTTTGTATGGTGACATGTCCAGACGGGTCATGCAATGTCTTAGCCAGTGGGCAGAACATATAGAAATTTATTCTATTGATGAAGCTTTTCTTTATTTTAAAGGCTTAAGTTCAGAGCAAGTCTTAAAAGAATGTTTGATGATAGAAAAAAAGATAATGCAATGGACAGGTATTCCGGTGTCTATTGGCTTAGCACACAGTAAAACATTGGCCAAAGCGGCAGCTGTTTTAGCTAAAAAAGAAAAAAATCAACATGTGTTTGACTTGCGTCAAGATATTTTGGTGGAAAAAGTTTTACAATCCTTTGAGCTAGAAGATCTGTGGGGCTTATCATACAGGGGCGCAAGACATTGGCGTGCTTTAGGTTTGTATACGCCTTTAGATATTAAACACAGTGAGCCTTTATACATTAGAAGAAAAATGGGAGTTGTTGGAGAACGTTTGGTCTATGAACTCAATGGCCATGCGGTCTTAGAACGGGAAAAAAGAAATGGTAAAAAAAATATCATGTCTTCACGTTCATTTCCTAAAAAAGTCACAAGATTGATAGATTTATACAGAGCTGTTGCCAATTATACGTTTAGGGCCTGTCAAAAATTAAGAGAGCAACATAGTTATGCGCAATCGGTTTATATTTTTATTAGAAGCTCAACACATTTACAGCATAATGATTATTATAAAAATGGTTGTTCGGTAATACTTCCTTCTCCTTCTCAGGATGTTAGTTTTATTTTAAATCAGATCAAGCCGGCATTAAGAGCAATTTATAAACCCGGAGTGCGTTACCATAAAGCGGGTATTATTTTAATGGACTTGATTAAAAAAAATGAAATTCAGAGCAATATTTTTTGTAGCTATGGGCAAGCCAACAATGAAAAGACCATGCAAATCATAGATCAAATTAATCAAAAGGCCGGAAAAGATATTATTTTTTTAGCAGCTCAAGGCAACCTTAAAAAAACCCACAAAAACAATATTTATAAATCACCCAGTTATACGACGAACTGGAAAGAGTTATTGAGAGTGAGATAAAAAATAGTAAAATTTTAAATTGTATTAAGCCTGAGTGGTTTGATCTTGATAGCGTTTAATGTATTTCAAAGCTTGATCATAATCATAATCATTCACAACAATTCTAATGGGCGCTAAGATATTTCCAGCCGGGAAAAGGTTGTTCATATGCTGGTCAAAGGATTGGGCTTCAATGCCATAGTTTTTAAGGTAGGCTACAATTAAGGTTGCTTCTGATAAGTCACTAACGTTGTAGACAAGCTTTAAAGGCATAAAAGTAATATATCATATTATAAAGACGGCAAAGTACTATAAGTTTACTTAGGATGCTTTTTTATTAAAGGTAAAAGACTGGGTTTGTTGAGTACAAACAAAAACAAATTTAATATATTTTAAATTGCTTAGGTGAGATCTTGCATAGAAAATTGAAAGGTATATAGTATTGCGCATGACAGAACTGCACTCTGTAATTGTAACCAAAGTTTTAATCAGCATTATGTGCGGCACTATTTTTGGAATTGAAAGACAGCTGCGCGGCAAACCTGTAGGGATAAGAACCAGTATTTTAATCGTTGTCGGGACATGCTTTTTTATTCATTTATCAGCTCAGATAGAAGGAGTAGCTACAGATTACTCAAGAGTTTTGGGACAAGTTGTAACAGGTATTGGGTTTTTAGGTGCAGGTGTTATTTTAACCAAAGATGGTTTAGTTTTGGGCATGACATCTGCGGCGGTGATTTGGGTGTTGGCAGCAGTTGGAGCAGCTATAGGTTTTGAGCAGTACATATCAGCGCTTATGATTACCATTACTTGTGTTATTGTTTTGGTGCTCACGCGCTTTTTAGAAGGCCGCTTTAAAGACTTATTACGCGGTGTTCATGAAGATGAAGAGTAATTAGCGTCTTTTTTCTACCTCAGAAATAAATTGACCAACATGCTTTAAAACCTCATTTGGTTTTTCAGTTAAAACAGCATGTGCTGCGCCTTTGATGGTCTTGTATTGAGCGCTCTTAATCATCTTGGTGTATTTTTGAGAGGTTTCTGGTCTGGCTTCATCGTATTGACCGCACATGAGCAAACATGGCACGGTAATTTTTTTTAAAGCTTGAACCTGATTGTAGTTTTTAAGTGTTCCTGTTGGAAAAAACTCAGACTCTCCCCACATGTATTGATAAATATTCTTACCGTTATTATTTTTACCTTTTTTGGGATTTAACATTTGCGATAATTTTTTTTCATCACGCAAAACGTGGCGTTTATAATATTCATGCATGGCCTGTTGATAAACAGCAGCATCGGTTGCACCAATCTCATGACAATAACGAATAATTTTTTGATATTTTTGTGGGAGTTTTTTAATTAAAACTTTGGCATCATTGCTCCAGTCTTTGCCAGAAAATAGAGGGGACTGAAAGATAAGAGAAGCTACGCCATTATTCTTGTAACGCAAATAATACTCTAAGGCTAAGGTTGTTCCCCATGAACCACCATACAAATGAAACTGTTTAAGACCCCAAGCTTGAATTAACGTATGAAGTTCTTGAGTAAAGGTCTCAATGGTCCAATGTTTTTGTTGAGTGACTGAACTTTTGCCACCACCAATTTGGTCATAAATATAGACTTTTCTTTTGTTAGATAAGTTTAATAAAGCCAATCTGCCACTATGGGTACTGCCAGGACCACCGTGAAGACCAACAATAGGTAAATTAGAAGTGTTTTTAGGTCCTTGACTAAGATAAAATGTTTTTCCAAGTTTGTGTTGAATATAAGGCATGATTGTTTGTATACATCGGATCAAAAAAATAGTTTAGTTTTTTAATGCCTATAAGTAATGCCTTTGTTAGAATAATAAGATGAGAAAAAACACAATGGGTTTTTCAGTTGTGGGCTTATTGATTGTTTTAGCGATCATTGCTTTTTTAAGTTATCAATATTTTCAATCATCTCAGAGCCAAAACACTCAACAGGCACCTAAAACACAAAAGCAGTTAGACCAGTTTAAGAAAAACCTCAATCAACAGGTGCAAAATAGTCAGCGAGACAAAGCTTTGGAAGACTTGTAATTACAAGTGTTTATAAGGGTTTAAAATAAAGGCATTTGCAATGTCCTTTAACGTTATGGTATACAAAACTTTATGGGGAAATGGATTAGTTTAAGTGTAGTTTTAATATCTTTAGGAGCAGCAAAGGCGTAGCAGTTTGAGTTTATCTGCAAGGCATTTCGTAGGCCATCAAGCGTAAGGTTAGAAAAACGTCAGAATATTGAACGTAACTCAACCGCACAGCATCAACATATTATAAATCTTCTTGAATTTCTTTTGTCCAATGGTCAAATCAGTCATGAGCTTGCGCCACAATTTGGCTTTTTAGATTTAGCTGATATGAGAATTGATTTAGATGGCAAATATTATATCATTCTTGAAGGCAATGATAATATAGGGATCTCAATTGTAGAAAAGGATACATTTGTTGTTGTTGATCCTTATGCAAAAGAATACTTAGAAGATGCCAAGCCTTTTGATAATAATGAAACAGATACATCCTATAATTCATTAAAAATGTACAATGAATCTATTGTTGAAAAGTATATTGAACCATATTATTTTTTAAAATTGGCTCAAGACCACCCGGGTCTACAAGAAGACTGGCTTGCTGCCAATCAACATAGAGTTAATATTACAATTGATGCTTGGTCTTTTAGTCGTTTTATGGCTTTTGATTTGCGTTCAGAAGAAGCTAAGATCAAATTTTTACATTTGCAAGACGTCTTGCAACACATAAATACTATTCTCAACACATTACCTAAACCTTTAGCTTTTTCACAGATTAAATTGGGCTTTGATAAATTAGCATGCGAGCAAGAATCAATAGAAATGCTTAAAGATAAGCAAATTTGTATTGATTTACATGATCTATTTTGGGACTTGTTTCCTGAACTGCTAAGTTTTAAACTTAAAAGTAAAATTATGAGAGATAACCAATACATGCAGAGAGCATTTTTTTTAAATTCAAATAACTGATTTCATATTTATTTTTGTAACAAAAACATTTAAAATTTTGCTGAGCATTAAGCATCTCATGAAAAATATGGGTATGGAGCTTTAACAGTAGTTAAGGTATAACCATAAGTGGTTTATGAATGAATTAAATTTTAAGTTTGATTTTAGTTATACAAAACTACCCCGCGTTTTTTTCTCTTGCTTAAAACCCCAGACCGTTAAAAAACCAAGTTTGGTTATGTTTAATCAAAACTTGGCCCATGACTTGGGGCTTTTTACTCAAACAGAGACAGGAACTATAGATCAAGAAAAAATAGAGCAAATTTTATCAGGCAATAAAATTTTAGCGGATACACAGCCTTATGCCCAAGCCTATGCTGGTCATCAATTTGGTTATCCAACGGTGCTTGGGGATGGCAGAGCTGTTGTTTTGGGGGAGCATATAACAAAAGAAAGTAAACGTTTTGATGTTCAGTTGAAAGGTTCTGGTAGAACACCTTACTCAAGAGGCGGTGATGGAAGAGCTGCACTGGCCCCAATGTTAAGAGAGTATTTAATCAGTGAGGCCATGCATGCTTTAGGAATTCCAACAACCAGAAGTTTGGCTGTGATTGCAACGGGAGAAGATGTTTACAGAGAGACGGCATTGCCAGGGGCAATTTTAACCAGAGTAGCGCAAAGCCATATAAGAGTAGGCAGCTTTGAGTTTGCTTACTTGCAAAACGATATTCAGATTTTGCAACAACTATTAGAGTATAGTGTTTGTAGGCACTTCCCAGAATTAAAAGGGGAAAATAATTTAGCGGAACTATTTTTGCAGGCAGTGATGGATAGACAAGTTGATCTTATGATTGATTGGATGCGCGTTGGTTTTGTGCATGGGGTAATGAACACAGACAACATGAGCATATGTGGTGAGACCATTGATTATGGACCGTGTGCATTTATGGATGCCTTTGATATGGGGGTTGTTTTTAGTTCTATAGATCGTCATGGACGTTATGCTTTTGGTCAGCAGCCCAATATTGCGCAATGGAATTTAGGTGTCTTGGCCCAATGTTTAGCGCCTTTAATGGCAAATGATGCTAAAGATGCCTATGTGATTGCTAAAGAACGGGTAGAAAGTTTTTTGCCCAACTTTGAAAAACAATGGCTATCGATGATGCAAAAAAAACTGGGTTTAAAAAGTCAGCAAAAGGGTGATTTAGATTTGATAAAAAATTTACTGACCTGGATGCAAAAAAATAAAGTGGATTATACCTATACTTTTTATTGTTTGATGCAAGAGAGTTTACCTAACAGTGATAATGAATATGATCTAATTTATAAACATAAAGACTTTATACACTGGTATCAACAGTGGAAGCAGCGTTTAAAATTAGAAAAGTATTCAGAAAAAAATGCTTTAAAACTGATGCAAAAATACAATCCCGTTATTATTCCAAGAAACTATCTTGTTGAAGAAGCGTTACAAAAAGCACAAAATGATCACGATCTCACTTTGTTTAAAGAGATGCATGCCCATTTATCTAAGCCCTACAGTGAACAAAAAAATTGTGAGTACTTAATACAACCACCCAAACCTGAAGATCAAGAGTATATCACTTACTGTGGAACATGATGCGTTGATTTGAAAGCTAGAATTTTTTTACGGATTTTATGAGCATATTTTTAAATTTAAGGATATAGCATATTAAATGTCAGCAGGAACAGTAACAAAATTTATCACAGACCATTTTAAACACTTTAACGCAGCAGCTTTAATTGATGCAGCTCAAGGTTACCAAGATCATTTAGCAAACAATGGAAAAATGATGGTCACCTTGGCTGGAGCTATGAGTACCGCAGAAATAGGTCTATCATTTGCGGAAATGATTAGACAAGATAAAGTAGCCTTTATTTCTTGTACTGGAGCCAACTTAGAAGAAGATTTGATGAACTTGGTGGCGCATTCACATTACAGAAGAGTCCCCAATTATAGAGATTTATCCGGTCTGGATGAAAAAAAATTATTTGATCAAGGGCTCAACAGAGTAACCGATACATGTATTCCAGAAGAAGAAGCCTTTAGACGTTTACAAAAGCATATTTTTAAAGCCTGGCAACAAGCAGAAGCAAAAGGTGAACGCTTTTTTCCGCATGAATACATGTATCAAATTTTGCTCAGTGGGGAGTTGGAGCAATATTATGAAATTGATCCAAAGAATTCATGGATGTTAGCTGCAGCAGAAAAAAACTTACCCATGGTGGTTCCTGGTTGGGAAGACTCAACCATGGGCAATATCTTTGCCTCTTACGTGATTAAGAATGAGTTGCAACCATCAACAGTAAAATCTGGTATTGAATACATGGTTTATTTGGCAGACTGGTACTTAAAAAATAAGAATGATGCAGGTATTGGTTTTTTCCAAATTGGTGGTGGGATTGCTGGGGATTTTCCCATCTGTGTTGTGCCCATGTTGTTTCAAGATAATGAAATGGATGACATTCCATTTTGGAGTTATTTTTGCCAAATCTCAGATTCTACCACAAGCTATGGTTCATACTCAGGCGCAGTACCCAATGAAAAAATCACATGGGGTAAACTGGATATTGATACACCCAAATTTGTCATTGAAAGTGATGCAACCATTGTAGCGCCACTCATTTTTGCTTATTTGTTGGGCTGGTAAATATTTCTAGCATAGGCTAGAACAAACCTAATAGAATGTTTGAACAGTTAAAATTAAATATTTTTCCTAAACATCAAGCAACTGACCTAAATGTTTCAGAAGCTATAACTTACACCTTGGTTCGTAAAAAAAGAAAAACAGTGTCTTTGCATGTCTTGCCAGATCAAACTGTAGAAGTGAGAGCACCATTAAAAATGTCGCGGACATTTATTGATGAGTTTGTTGCTAAACATGAACAGTGGATAGAGCAAAGAAAAATTCAGATGGCTAAGCATAATTATTTATATGCAAGTCAAATAGACAACGGCCATGAAATTCCCATATTAGGGGAAAACTATGTTTTATTAATGGTGCCTGCCATACAAACAAAAATTAAACTAGCGCAAAGGCAACTTATTTTTTATTACTCGCAGCGCATTGGAAAAAAAAATCAAAAATTGTATTTTGATAAAGCTATGTTGGAATTATCTGAAACCATGTTTGAACCTTATATCCAACACTGTTTTGCACATTTTAAAAATTTTTACACTACAGCTTATCCACAGTGGAACATTAAAAACATGAAACGACAATGGGGCAATTACAGTAAAAAACAACATCGTATTACACTCAATACAAAACTGCTTCATTTACCTGACATCTGTTTAAAAAGCGTCATTTATCATGAGCTGTGTCACACCCAGTATTTTAGTCATAGCCCGCGTTTTTATCTACTCTTAGATAGAGTCATGCCCAACTGGAGAGATGCTGATCATTATCTTAAAAGTTTGAGTTGAAAAATGAACTGTTTCAGCCGGAGAGCAAATGCTTGGCTAAATCATCAAGGTATGCAATGATCTCAGTCAAGAAAGTTTATAACCTTAAGCTAGGAGCCTAAAATGAAAACCATAGGATATGCTGCTCGTGGCACAGATGCTCATATGAGTCCGTACCATTTTGAACGCAGAGATTTAAGAGCCAATGATGTGGCCATAGAAATTTTATACAGCGGTATTTGTCATTCAGATTTGCATACGGTTAATGGTGATTGGGGTCCACAACCTTATCCCTTAGTACCTGGGCATGAAATTGTGGGCAAGGTGATTGAAGTTGGTTCTGAGGTTAAAAACTATACAGTGGGGCAGAACGTTGCCGTGGGTTGCATGGTAGATAGTTGTCAGGACTGTGATCAATGTCACCAGCATGGAGAAGAACAGTATTGCCGGCAGGGTATGACAGGAACCTACGGTGCGTCTGATCGTATTTCAGGTGAGACAACACAAGGCGGCTATTCAAAGCATATTGTTGTGCGTGAAGAATTTGTTTTACGTGTTCCAGAAAATTTGGACTTATCTAAAGCAGCACCTATTTTATGTGCAGGCATCACTACTTATTCACCTTTAAAAAAATGGAATGTCAGCAAAGGTTCACGCGTGGGTGTGATTGGTTTAGGTGGATTAGGACATATGGCAGTTAAACTTGCGGTTGCCATGGGCGCAGAAGTAACGGTGATTAGCCGTTCAAAAAGTAAAGAGGAGCAAGCCAAAAGTATTGGTGCAAAGGCAATGTTAGCATCAACTGATGAAGAAGCGATGCAAAAAGCAGCATCGTCCCTAGATTTGATTATAGACACTGTTCCAGTTAAACATGATGTCAATCCTTATATGTCTTTGTTGGATGTGGATGGATCATTGGTAATTGTTGGGCAGGTTGGTCCTTTGGAAGAGCCGGTTACCCTGCCTTTGATTTTAGGGAGAAGAAGAATTGCTGGATCTTTGATTGGTGGTATTAAGCAAACCCAAGAAGTGCTTGATTTTTGTGCTGAACATAACATTCACCCAGAATGTCAAACCATCACAGTTGAAGAAATCAATAATGCCTATGCCCACTTAAAAAAAGGTGATGTAGCTCACCGTTTTGTGATTGATATGAGCAGCTTAAATCATGAGTAAAACACCCAACTGTCCCCAGTGTCAGTCTGAGTATGCTTATGAAGATGGCCATCTTTTGATTTGTCCAGAGTGCGCGTATGAATGGCCTATGCGTACTTTGGAAGAAAACAATAAATCAGAATCAAAACTTATTCATGATGCCAATGGAACCCCACTGCAAGATGGGGATACGGTGACAGTGATTAAAGATTTAAAAGTTAAAGGTTCATCCTCTGTAGTGAAAGTAGGAACCAAAGTCAAAAACATCAGTTTGGTTGAAGGGGATCATGACATCAGTTGTAAAATTCCTGGTATTGGTCAAATGGGACTCAAGTCCAAGTTTGTAAAGAAAGTTTTGGACTAAAGTAAAAATTTTTTACCCGCATCAAAGTGCCAGGTATCTTTTCTGCACCGCTTCCGAAATATACCCCTGAACCTAGACTTATGCATATTAATAATTGATAAAGCCAATCTATTCATTACCTTTAGATATTAAAAGATGTTTAGTATCATTGAATATGCTTTCTGCACTTGAGCGTATAACACAACCGAATCTTTTTTTAATTAGTAGTGTTTTTTTGGATTCTGAAAGAGTGACTTCATATTTGTTATCCTTGTGAAGGGCTGCAAGCAAAGAGTAATAGATTTTTTCGTAACTTTGTTTTTTCTGGGTTGATTTTATAGTTAGTTCATCGTTAGAGTTACCTCCAACAGCAATAACTGTAACGGACATGATGTTTTGAATATCGCTGATAACTTCTGATAAAGATTTTTTTAATACTTTAGGCTTTGTTAAAGAAGGATGGATAATAAATAGAATTAAAATTAAACTAAACCATCGTTTGACATATTTATTATATGTCATAATTCTTGCAAACATCTTTAGCAGCCACCAAAAGCTTGGTACATGCCTGAGCTTGTAAAGTCATCCATGCCTAAACCTTGCAGGTCTTGAACAGTATTGTTGTTGAAGCGTATTCTATAGCCATTGAGACCGCCAATACTATCGACCTCAACCGTCATGAGTGTTGGGTCACCTGGTGTTTTTTGAATCATCGGTCTGTTGTTGATTGTCCATTGACTGGATAAATCAACTCTTTGAATATCTATCAGTGGAGGAAAAGCTAAAGCTTCATTGAATCTAACATCAATGTAGGCCTTATCTTCTTGAGTTCCATTGGCCAATGTTTCACACACACGAATGTAATCAGTATCAACAATATAGGGGTTTCCCGGAACGGTTGTCCCATAATCACCCTGAGTAAACCCACCACCGGTATTAAATTGATGGCTGACAGGATATCTTAGGTTATAACTTAAGGATAAATCTTTTACAGCGTTGCTGATGTTAAAAGTATAGTCTGCACGGTTGGATAAAGGATAGTTGATATTAAAAGTCACGACTTCAAAACTTGATTGCGGATCAGGGAGCAATGTATGTGTTAAGTTTTGTGGTACACCATTAATATCTTCTATGAATGAAAAATTTCCGGATGTTAATAAAGTGTATGGATCAACGGGCATGCTAAAGACAACTACAATTTTTTTCCCAAAACCTGAACTGGTGGTTGTTTGAAATCCAGGTGTTAAGTCAACAACATAAAATTCAGTATCGGGTAAAGGGGTATCTACGCTGTCATCACGTGCACAGTTTAAGATGAATAGGATTAAAAATAAAAATATAGCGTAGGGAAAGTTTTTATTTGGCTTCATAAAGATTAAATATGGCAATTTGCGTGCCAAAAAAAACAAGTTATATCAATGTTTTGCATGAATAACATATTGCGTTATTTTTGAGCATGTGCGATATGAAAGTAAAATTTTTTGTTTTAGACATCTTATGATTCAATGGCCTTAGTTTTGCACATCAAAAAATTTTTTAAGAGCATAATAAATTTAATGCTTTGCGTTATAATTTGTTTGGCATACTTTTTGAAATTTTAAGTCACATGAAAAGAATCAAGAAGCCAAAAAAAATAATATTAAGTCACGTTATATTAATCTTATGTTTAGTCAGTCTTTCTTACTGTGCTCCTCCCATTGATGACTACAGTAGAATTCATAAACAAATTGATCAAGGGACCACGCCAGGTGAAGTATTTGCAACCTATTCAGCGGATGCCTGTAATCAAATGGGTGGAAGTATCAATGCAGAAGGAACCTGTCCTGAAATTTATGATGATTTGGGTATTGATGATCCATGTAACTTGTCAGGAGCTACTTCGCAACAACAGCAACAAGATATTTTAAACTCACCTGAATGCATTGAACATCAAGGCACAGAAAAAAACGGTGGGCAATTCTGGAGTGCTTTACTTGCGGTAACAAGTCAGCAGATTATGGGTGTTATTGCGGATTTACAAAATGAAAAAATTGGTCAACAATGGTTTAAAAGCTATGCTGAAAAAAAATTAAGAGCAAGTTTAGGAAATGGTACTTGGGTAGATAATGATAGTACCTTGCATCCAGGTGTTTTAAAAGTTCATAGACTGTTTTTTAGAAAAGATAGTGGTGCTGGAGGCTTATCTTCTATTCAGTTTGAGCTTGAAGCTAAGGGAGATAGTATTGTTACTTTTAAAGGCCAAGCTTATGGAAAGCGCTTGTTGATGTGTTTAAACACTGCGTATGATGATTTACAAAACCAATCCAATAGCAGTAATTCTCAATTGAGAGTGCGCATGCATTCTAGGTACAATTCGCATTTAAAAGCTGAGACCATTAGTAAAAATGATTTTTATACCAAATGCAATAGCAATACACAGGATGATCAGATGGAGCAATCGTACATTGCGTTTCAATTACACAATTCAGCCATGTTTCATGTTTATCCCTATAATCCAAAAAACATGGGCTTTACCCGTTACAGTGTATTGAACAATGATGATCAATATAAGTATACCATCAAGGTCAATGGCGTTAATAAAAAACTACGCTATTATAAATATATAAATAATATTGATATTGGTACTGATGGTACTGAAGTAAAAACAGTATTTTTTACAGAAAACTCTAGTGTAAGTGATATCAACGATAGAGTCTTAGAAAATATTCATCCAGGGACCAGTGCAATTGAACAAAGTGGTAATCCAATGGGTAAAGAATTTTTAAAACAATATCTTTACACCAAAAACCATAGTCAAGAGTCTCTCGATTACAGAATATTCTGTAACCAAGACCTTGCAGACTTTGGGTTTAATCAAGGTGTTGAATGTAATCAATATTAAATCTTAAATTGTAGGCAAGGCTATTAAGGTCTTGTCTACAATTAAATAACAATCTGCTATTGATTTATTATAGTGAACCAAAATAGCCATGCATCAGTCTAAAGGTAAGATTAATTCTTGGTTTTAAAATTGTTTTTGTGGCGGGTAGACTATGAAGCCAATGGCTTTGAGTTTTGTCTTTCATGACCAGTAAGCTGCCAGCCTCTAAAAGACAAGAGCGTTTTTCTTTGCTTGTTTTATGTTTAAAAGAAAATTTCCGTTCAGCACCAAAGCTTAATGAGGCAATAGGAGCTTGCGTAACCAGTTCTTTTTCAGCATCACTGTGCCAATTCATCCCTTCTTGACCATCATGGTAAAAATTCAATAAACAGGCATTGTAATTTGCTTGACTCGTCTTTTCTACATGAGTCTTGAGCTCAAGCAAGATAGGTAACCAAGGTAAAGCAGTTCTGGTTGTTTTAGAGTAGGTGTAAGTAAATGCCTGATCAGCATACCAAGCTACTTTCCTTTTGGTAACAATGGTTTTACCTAAAATAACGGCTTGATCATACTGCCAAGCAACTTCTTTTAACAAGCAATCAAAATAATATTGAGCATGATCAGCGGCAAAGATAGGACCATAATAATAAACCGTCCCATCATAGGGCAACACATTCCGCGGCTGACCAACAAGCTGTTCAAAAAGATCCATAAATGAATTTATAACGCGTCATCTTAAGTTTGTCAGGTAAAAGTAAATTATAGAGAGGGCCATGCTCGCGTAGCGAGCCCAATAAACCAACGAACCGCGCCAAAGGCGCGAGGTTCGAATCCCTCTAAAAAGACTGAAGCGTAAGCCAAATAATTTGATTGAACAATGAGTGGAATTAGAGAAAAATGGCGGAGAGAGGGGGATTCGAACCCCCGGTACAGTTTAACCCGTACGCAGATTTAGCAAACCTGTGCCTTAAGCCACTCGGCCACCTCTCCATTGTGCTTCCATGCCTAATTTTGCATGGAGCAAGTCTATTTATCTTTACAAAGAGTATCTGTAACCTAACACATTCTAGCTCGCTACGCTCACAAGAATCTGTATGTCGGCCACCTCTCCATAGCATACAAACATAATATATGTCTGTTATGTGAAGTATGCTTATCTACCATATTTTTTTGACCTGTCAATAAAATCTAAGGCTATGGCCATCGATCCATGATTTTGACCCAATTTCTGCTTTTCTACTTTAAAAAAACCCATCTTAATGGTATAGGTCGCAGTGATCGCCGGAATTTGCGCGACAAACGACTCCCAATTCCGTCAGGTCCGGAAGGAAGCAGCGGCACGGAGCCCTCTTTGGGTGCCGCTTTTTTTCTGGCGATCACTTTATTTCTATGGTGCTTTAAGGAGAGTCTTGTATGAGTTATGTGGTGTTGGCGCGGAAATGGCGACCACAAAGTTTTGATGATTTGGTTGGACAAGAAACCATTGTAAAAATCATAAAAAATGCCATTCGCTTAAATCGTGTACCGCATGCCATGTTGTTTACTGGAACCCGTGGGGTCGGTAAAACCACATCCGCAAGAATTGTTGCCAAAGCCTTAAACTGTGAAAATCCACAAGATATTAATCCGTGCAATGAGTGCACCAATTGCAAAGAGATTTCAGCCAGCCAAAACATTGATGTGATTGAGATTGATGGCGCGTCTAATACATCTGTTGATGATATTCGTGAGTTAAAAGATAATGTGCAATATGCACCCTCTAAATCAAAGTATAAAATTTTTATCATTGATGAAGTGCATATGCTTTCAACCAGTGCCTTTAATGCGCTATTAAAAACATTAGAAGAACCGCCTTCACATGTAAAATTTATTTTTGCAACCACTGAGCCTCAGAAGATTCCAGATACCATTCATTCACGTTGTCAACGTTTTGACTTTAAAGAAGTGGCTGAAACCCATCTTAAGCAACACTTGCAAAACATTTTACAACAAGAAAAAATCAATATGGAGCCAGCAGCCCTGGATTTATTGATTATACAAGCGGCGGGTAGTGTTAGAGATGCTTTGTCTTTATTGGATCAGGTCATTGCTTTGATTTCTAGTTTAGATGAAACCATTTTAGAAAAAGACGTTATTGATATTTTGGGCTTAACCCATAAATCTATTTTAGATGAGAGTTTGCAGTGTTTAAGTGAACATTCTGTAGAGGGTATTTTACAAGTTCTGGAAAAGGTATTTCAAACCGGAGTTGATCCAAAAAACTATCTAACAGATTTACTTGAGAAAGTGCGTGATATTTTAGTCATTAAAGCTGGTGGAGCAGATCATTTGGTGCGGGCAACAGAAGAAGAGTTGGCTAGGCTTAAAGGTTTAGCGCAAACTATTGCAGATGAAGAGCTAGAGCGTTGGTTTGATTTGTTTAAAAATACCATCAATGAGTTGGGACGCAGTAATTTTGCCAAGCGTTTGCTGGAAGTGACCATGATAAAAGCAGCGCGTTATATTCCACGCATTGATGTGGATGATTTACTTGAACAAATCAATGCTAAAAAAGGTACAAACTTGACACCGGTTCAAGGTAAAGCACCAGCAGTTCAAACTCAAACATCACAATCTTTACAGAAAGCCATGCCTGTTGCAAAGCCAATGCATGAGCCAATAAACAATGAACCTATGGCTCAAAATTCAGCACAAACAACAGATATCCAAGACAAGAGTGATCAGACGCATTGGGATCAACTGTTGCAAGTAACAAAGAAAAATAAACCATCGTATGCAGCCATTTTATTACAAAGCGATAGGCATAAGGTTGAAAATCAGCGCATTGTTTTAGGCTTTCCAAAAAGCTCTTTTTATCTTGAGCGTGCAAAAGAAAAAGAATTTAAACAGTATGTTGAAGAATTAAGCGAAACACTTTTTGGAGAAAAGTATCAATTGAGTATCCGTGAAAGTGGTGAGCAAAGTCAAGACGAAACCCCACACTCAGTGAAGCAAGCACAAGCAGAAAAAACTGTTTTAGAAGATAAAAAGGTTCAGGAAACTTTAGGTTTATTTGATGCTAAAGTGGATGAGGTCAATGTTTTAAAATGAGTTATATTCCTAAGTCTTTTCAAGAGGCTGTTAAAGCATTCAGTCAGTTGCCCAGTATTGGACAAAAATCTGCGCAACGCATGGTTATGCATTTGTTAAAGCTCCCAGAAGAAAAAAGTTTAAACCTTGCCCAAGCTTTGATTAAAGTTAAGCAGAGTATTAGACTCTGTGAGTCCTGCCATGCTTATAGTGATGATGAAGTTTGCTCAATATGTTTAAATCCAAAAAGAGATCACAGTTTGGTGTGCGTGGTAGAAAACCCAACAGATATTTTTGCTATTGAAGAAAGTGCTCAATTCCAAGGGGTTTATCATGTTTTGCATGGTCGCTTGTCACCTTTGGAAGGGGTTGGTCCTGAACAGATAAAAATTAGTCAGCTCTTTAAAAGAATTGAGCAAGGGGCTATACAAGAAGTAATTTTAGCCATGAACCCTGACGTGGAGGGAGATGCTACGGCGCTTTATATTGCCAATAAATTGGTGGGTAATCGGGCTGTTAAAACCAGCAGAATTGCAATGGGAGTCCCCATGGGCAGTAGCCTAGAGTATACAGATCAGATTACTTTAGGTAGAGCCATTGCTGAACGCAGACAATACTCATAAAATTTTTATATTTATTTAGATGTATTTTTGTAAGCCCAAAAGGGCAGTCTACGACTTATAAAGTATGAAAATCTTTGTGTTTCGTAACATAAGCTGTTAAAAATAGGGGTATGGACAATTCTCCTATGGTTGTATTTGAGAAAGAAATGGTTGAGATTTTTTCAATCATAGAAAACTTAAATAATGAAGCGCATGCAAAGGCTTGTTTTTTGGTTGATAAAAATGGACAGTTGATTGCCTCAACGGGTGAAACCAAAGAGATTGATTCTATTGGTTTAGCATCGTTAACGGCCGGTAATTTTGCTGCAACAGCGGGTATAGCTAAACTATTGGGTGAAAAAGAATTTTCTATTATTTTTCATGAAGGTGAAAAAGATAATATTCACCTATCATTAATTGATCAAAGAATTATCTTGGTTGTGCTTTTTGATGCAGAGTCTAGTTTAGGTTTGGTGCGTTTGCGGGTTAAAAAGTTCAGTCGAGAATTGAGTGATTTATTTAATAAGCTGGCCAGTAAAGCTGATCCTAAGTCAGCGGTGGCCGCCATTTTTGAGGAAATTTCTGATCAAGATATTGATCAACTGTTTGGTGATTAAAGATTATGTATATAGATTCTTACGAAAAAGAAATTCATTTAAAAATAGTTTATTATGGTCCAGGCTTATGTGGCAAAACCACCAATATTAAATTTTTGGATAAAAAAATTAAACCTGAGGCAAAAGGTAAACTAATATCCTTGGCGACTGAAACTGAAAGAACCTTATTTTTTGATTTTTTGCATTTATCTTTAGGAACTGTCAATGGCTTTCAAACTCGCTTTCATTTGTACACAGTTCCTGGGCAAGTTTTTTACGACTTAACCAGAAGAAAAGTTCTTGAACGAGCAGATGGGGTAGTTTTTGTAGCAGATTCACAAGAAGAAAGAAGAGAAGCCAACATTGAATCGTATGAAAATTTAAAAGTTAATTTAAAGGAAAACGGCTTATCTTTAGATACAATTCCACATGTTATACAGTACAATAAACGCGATTTACCGTCTGCTATGGGTATTGAACAAATGCGCAGAGACTTAAACTTTTATAAAGTTCCTGAGTTTGAAGCGGTGGCAACGGATGGTCAAGGTGTGTTTGATACGCTTAAGTCAATTGCAAAACTGGTTCTGTTAGAACTAAAGAAAAAACATTAGTTGGTTTGCAATTCTATTGTAGTTTTACCTGCGTTCTATTAAAAAATCTCTGTATAAAAAGTTTTTAGCGCATTAAGCATGCTTGCTTGCTCTTGATCTTGAATCATTGGAATAATATGCCCTGCATGTTTTAGATTTAATATGTGGTTGATTTTATTTTTATTGTGTTTGTAGATAAACTGACTAGACTTAGGTGAAATAACATCATCATCATCAGAGTAGATAACCAGACTAGGGCAATTGATCTTGGGTAAGGCATCTTTAGCTAAAAGGGTGACTTTTTTATATTCTGCTAAAGCCTGTAAAGGATAAGACTCAAACAAAAGAACTTCATTCTTTTTTTTATCTTTTTTAATTGTAATATTTGGGATTAGAAAACGAGGAAGCTTGCTTAAATAATAGAGTGCAAGATCTTGTTTACGATTGATAATCCATATTGCTGGAGAAAATAAAGTCATGGATTTAATTTTATCCTGAAGTTGGGCAGCTATAATCATGGCTAAAGACCCTCCCATGGATAGCCCCATTAAATGAACCTGGTGGTTTTTCTCTAAACATGAGTCAATGTGACCTTGAATGACATTAAGCCAATCTTGATATTGAATGGCCTTTAAATCTTCTATTTTTCCGGTGTGTCCGGGTAGGCTCAACGAGATACAATTGATGTTGAACAGGTTTTTTAAATATGGGGCAACAATAGAAAAGTCATGGCTAGAACCTGTGAATCCATGTACACAAATGAGGGTTATATCTTTGTCTCCTTTTAAAAAAGAAGTTGCATTTGCACTAAGCTTGGATACATTTGCTGGCGAACTGTTGGAAGAATTAAAAAACATGAAAGAAAACTATCATGACAAAAAAAAATGTAAATAAAACGGTCTTGGTTATTTTAGATGGTTGGGGAATCCGCAACGAAATTAAAGGTAATGCCATTGCCCAGGCAAATACGCCTTTTTATGAGCAGATGTTAAGGCAATATCCAATGACGCAATTACAAGCATCCAGCGGGTTTGTGGGTTTACCTGAAGCTGTCATGGGGAATTCAGAAGTAGGTCATATGAATATTGGGGCCGGTAAAGTGATTGCACAAGATTTGGTGCGAATCAATGAGAGCCTTGCCAATAAAACTTTTACCGAGAATAAAAGCTTTCAATCTATGCTGACTCAGCATAAAGCCACCGGTAGAAAAATTCATTTATTAGGTCTTATTTCTGATGGTTGCGTTCATTCATCTGAAGAGCATTACAGTCAAATCATTCAGCTTTTGTTTGAACAGGGAGCAGACATGAAAAAAGTTTATTTTCATGCCATTTTGGATGGAAGAGACACATCACCAAGATCTGCTTTGCAGTATATAAAAAATTTACAAGCTGTGCTCAATCGTTGGGGAGGACAACTGGCAAGTCTAAGTGGGCGTTTTTTTGCTATGGATAGAGATCAGCGTTGGGAAAGAACCGCAGAAGCATTAAAGGTAATGCTTGATATTGGTAGTAATAAATCCTGTACAGATCCTATTAAAGCAATAGAAAAATCATATGAACAAGGTATCAGTGATGAGTTTTTTGAACCATGTAAGGTTTTAACTCCAGATCAATCTTATGCAGGGAAAATTGAAGAGCATGATGTTGTTTTTTGTTTTAATTTTCGCTCTGATCGTATGCGTCAAATCTGTAAAGCATTAACAGAAAAAACTATTAAAGAACAATGCTTACAAAGTGTTGATATGACAGATGAAGGTCCACTGTTAGATGTAAGCAAGGTTTTTACCATGACCAGGTACAGCTGGGCATTTGCTTTCCCTGTTTTATTTGATGAGCAAAAAATTGATATGTGCTTAGGAGAAACGATAGAAAGTCATCATTTAAAGCAATTTCGTGTTGCTGAAACAGAGAAATATGCGCATGTAACTTTTTTTCTCAATGGAGGTAGAGAAGAGCCTTACCGTGAAGAACGTCGATATTTGGTTCCTTCACCAAAAGTCAAAACTTATGATGAAGTTCCTGCGATGAATTCAAGCATAGTTACGGATCATGTCTGTTCTGCAATAGAGCAAAAACAAGAACATTTGATTGTGGTCAACTATGCGCAACCTGATATGATTGGGCATACAGGTAATTTTGAAGCGGCCTTAAAAGCAGTAGAAGCAACAGATACTTGTTTAGAGCGTATAGCGCAGGCTGCCTTAGAAAATGATTATAAAGTTTTTGTTACGGCCGATCACGGTAATATTGAACAAATGTTAGATGATAATGGTAATGTTCATACCGCCCATACGCTCAATCCAGTTCCATTTATTTTACTTGGACGAGATGTGAAAAATATAAAACTACAATCAGAAGGCGTGTTAAGTAATATTGCACCAACAATTTTACAAACCATGAATATTAAAGTTCCTATTCAAATGAAAAGTAAGAGCTTGCTCAGTAAAAAATAAAAACATAAGTCTTCGTAGCTTTAGTTATTCAAGACTATTACTCAGAGTGAAACGCTAAGAATAGTCTAGATTATCCATTATGAATCCTGAAACTGAGGGGCAATTTCGATGTTTGCATTTTCTTCAAGGCTCTTGATCCATTGAGTTATTTTTTGTGTGTTGATTAACTCAGAATTATTTTGGGTTGAAGAATCTATATCAAATTGACTCCAATTAGGAGTTTGAAGATCTGCAACTGCTAAGAAATAATAATCTTTCCCTTGCACAATTGTTTTTTTAAATAGGCTATCTTTTTGCATGGACAGTGCCGGCTTAAGGTCTTCAATATCCAGTTGACCTTTTAATTGAGATGAATCATTGGCTGAAAACCAACCTGTTGTTTGAATGCTTTGGCCTAGTTCATTGGCTAAACTTTGTAAATTGGTAATTTCACCTTTTAGCAGTTGTTGATTTTTTTGTGCCATCAAAGTTGAAAAAGCTTTTTGATAGGCTTGATCAAGGTAGTTGGTTTTAACAGTTTGAGAAATACTGTCGTAGCTTGGAATACGGCTTTCTTCAATTTTATGTAACTCAACTTGATAAAGATAATTGGATGATGCAGCTGTAAACACATCACTTTTTTGCTTTAAGCTAGCACCCATGACTTTACCCATAATAATACTTGTATCATTGCTATCAGGAACTTGGGGCAAGTCATCATTTTGATTGATGTTGTTGTAGGTCTGTTTCTTAGCCTGATTGGCAAAAACTTTTTTTGCAGCATCTAGAGCTATGTTTTTATAATTATCTTGTTCGAGTGCACGTGCTTGCCAAGTGTAAGCCAATTCTTTTTTGAGACGTGTGACATTGACTGGGCCGGCTTGAATTTTATCCAAGAGTTCAATGATGTGATAACCAAAAGATGTTTTTACTGGAGTACTGACTTGACCTACGCGTAAAGATTCTACAGCGTTTTGAAATTCTGGAACCATGCTGTCAGAAGAAAAATAACCTAAGTCACCACCATTGCCTTTTGAACCTGGATCTTCACTTTCCATAAGGGCAATTTTATTGAAAGACTCTCCAGATTTGATGCGCTGATAAATTTTTTGTGCTCTGCTTGCCTCATTGTCGCCTGCAATTAATATGTGACGAGCATGGTAGCGGGCTTGGGTGAGTTTTTCTTTTTGTTGTGCGTTGTACGCAGACTTTAAGGTTTGGTTTAGATCTTCATCATTGGGTTGCGGTAAAAACGTTGCTAAGTTAAGCCAGTAAAGAGAAAAATCACGTTGTTCTGGGACTCTATAATTTTCTTTGTTTTGCTCAAAGTACTCTTTGAGTTGTTCTTGGGTAGGGTGTTCAACACCTAATTTATTTTGAACTTGGTTGGCATTGAGCTTTATGTAACTGACTTTGGCTTTGGTATTGTTTATTGCATAATCAGCTTTTAAAAGGTGCAATGGAGTTTTTGCTATTGCATTCATGGCTTGATACAAACTATTGACCATAATTTTTTCACCTTCTTCTTTTTCAAATTGGGCAGGAGTTTGACCAAAACGAGCAAGAATATTTTTATACTGTTGGAAATCAAAGGTTTGATTACCTTGAGTGAATTGGTCATAAATATTTTTCTGAACAGCTTTTTTGGGCATCACCATACCTAAAGCTTTAGCTTGTTTAAGTAATAGGTTTTTTTGAATCATACTTTGCAACACTTGTTTTTGAAACATCGTAATCATTTCAGGTGGGAGATTGTTGAAATTCATACCTTGGCTTTGTTGGTAAGCTATCATTTCTTGAAAGGCACGAGCCAGTTCATTTTGACTGATTTCTTTGCCATCAACGGTGGCAATAATATTTTCTGACATTGCTCCGCCACATGATCCTGAGAAACCATAAAAACCGATCATAGCAGCAGCAAGAATAAAAAGTAATACTTTTGCAAAAGGAGAAACCATACCTTCACTAATTGATTGTAACATTGAAAAATGCTCCTTAAATAATATGTAGCCAAAATGCAGGCTAATGGGTTTTATAACTTTAGGGGCCAGATATAGCGTATTTTTTAATGTTTTACCAAATTTATTGGTTCAAGGTCGGATAAATACCTTAAACTCACCTACACAGAGTATCAGGACAGTAAGTGGTACAAAAAGTCTTAAAATTACAGTTCATATCGTAACTACAGTCTTATCAATGGGTTTTTGCTTCAGAGTTAATATTAAGTGCTGGAAAAGACACTGTTTTTATCAAAAAGAATGTGCAAAAACACAATAATTTATTGGAGAGAACGGTGGTCTCTGGTATGTGAGATACGTGGTATTTGATCAGTTTATAGGTTTTTTTTCAAATGATTTAGCTATTGATTTAGGAACAGCCAATACTTTGGTTTACATGAAGGGCCGGGGCATTGTTATCAATGAACCTTCGGTGGTTGCTGTTTCTATGGATGGTAGAAAACGCAAAAAAGTTGTAGCAGTAGGTAAAGAGGCCAAAGAAATGTTAGGCCGTACACCAGGCTCAATTGTTGCCGTTAGACCCATGAAAGATGGAGTGATTGCGGACTTTGAGATTACTGGAGCCATGTTAAAACACTTTATTGCCCGTGCCCATAATCGTAATTCTTGGGTTAGACCTAGAATTATTATTTGTGTGCCGTTTGGTATTACAGATGTGGAGCGTAGAGCTGTAAAAGAGTCAGCAACAGCAGCAGGTGCGCGCGAAGTTTATTTAATTGACGAACCCATGGCAGCAGCCATTGGAGCCGGACTTTCAATAACTGAACCTTCCGGCAATATGATTGTTGATATTGGTGGAGGCACCACTGAAGTTGCGGTTATATCGCTTTCTGGTATTGTTTACTCGCAGTCAGTCAGAATGGCTGGGGATAAGATGGAAGAAGCCATCACCCAATTTTTAAAGCGCAAGTACAATATTTTAGTGGGTTCAAGGACAGCTGAAGAAGTTAAACTGACTTTAGGTTCAGCATACTGCATTGAGGGTGAAGAAGAAACCATGGAAGTAAAAGGAAGAGATTTGGTTTCAGGGATTCCAAAAACGATGACCATTTCTTCAGAAGAAATAAGACATGCACTAAAAGAATGCCTTAAAGTTATAGTTGATGCCATTAAAATTGCTTTAGAAAAAACACCACCAGAATTGGCTGCAGATATTGTTGATAAAGGCATTGTTCTGACGGGTGGTGGAGCTTTGTTAAAAAATATTGATGCAATGATTAGAGAAGAAACAAACCTGCCTGTTATGGTTGCAGAAGATCCCTTAACATCTGTTGTGATTGGTTCAGGGAAAGTTTTAGATGATGATCGTTTAATGGCAGTGGTAACCAGTGTTTAAGATATTGTAAGGTTCAGTGAATAAGCCCCTAAGAATTGCTATAGCTATCTTCCTTGTCAGTTATTTGGGTATTCAAATTATTTCTGTTGGTTTGCAAAAAAAACAAAATTTAGGTTTTATTGAAAAGTCCATTATATTCATAAGTCTGCCTTTGCAAAAAGCGGCTGGTCATTTAGTGGATAAAATAACTTCAACATTTAAATATTATGTTTTTCTTACCAACACCGCTAAAGAAAATGATCAATTAAAAAAACAAATTGACCTATTACAGTCTAAAATTAAAAAAAATGATGAGTTATTATTTGAAGCTGAAAGATTACGTGACCTTTTAAGTATAGAACCCTTAAGAGACTATGTAGTTTTGGGGGCAAGAAGGGTAGCTTTAGGGGCATCACCTAACCAAAGAATGATTCGCTTAGCTAAAGGTAGAGCATTCGGCGTAGAAAAAGGTATGCCAGTGGTTCATTCACGTGGCTTAGTGGGATTGGTTTTAGAAAGTTCCATTCGTCATAGTGATGTGCTTGTGCTTTCAGATAAAACAAGCGTTGTTGATGTAATTAATCAAAGAACAAGAAGAAGGGCTCTGTTAAGAGGCTATAAAATTGACCAATTAAAATCAGAATATTTTTCCGCAACAGAAGATGTAAAAGTGGGAGATATATTTATTACATCAGGTTTAGATGATGTTTATCCTAAAGGGCTGCCAATTGGATTTGTTTCTGAGGTTCAGGAAAAAAATGATGACTTGTTTTTAGATGTATATGTTAAAACTTACGTTGACTATTTTCATATAGAAGAAGTTGGTGTAGTCGTTAGCGAAGAATGAAAAATATATTTGCCATAATATCTTTATCCATACTTGGATTAATTCTCCAGACATCCGTCATGCCTAGAATTTCAATTGTCATGCAAGATATTTTTTTTATAAAGATGTTTTTTGCAAGCTTCTATTTTAATACGGTGGTTATTGTTGTAACATATCTAGCATTTACTCGTAAGCCTTATGAAGCCATGATGTGGAGTTTGTTTTTGTATTCTTTAACCAATGCTTTTGGTATTGCATGGGGGAGCAGCTTGAGTATGACCTATATAATCCTGGTTTTACTTTGTTTAGCTTTTAGACAAAGTATTTTTATCTCTGGCTATATACAGAAGTTTATTTTGTGTTTTATTGTTTGTTTGTTTATGTTCATAGTTGAGCATTGGTTGGGAGGAATTTTTCAAAGATCAAGTGCAATGCTTTTAGGAACATTTTTTGTTATGTTAAGCCAATGTCTTTTGTATGCGATATTTGCTCCATTTGTATTAAATTTATTAATTTGGATAGACTGTAAAACTTTATCTAAACTTCGCTTACAAGAACAGAATGTAATTTTTGCCCAACAGAGAGAAGGTCTCATTGCAACTTTCTGAGGACAATCGCAAAGAGTTTTTTGAAATACGTATTTATATTTGTATTGCGGTATTTTTAGTTTTATTTTTTTTGATTTTAGCACGTGTTTGGCATTTACAAATTTTTAATGGCAAGCGATGGCGAGTCTTTTCTGAAGCCAATAGAATAGAGTTAAAAAAAATCCCCGCTGTAAGAGGTAAAATAGTAGATCGAAATGGAGTCATTTTAGCAAAAAGTAGCCCATCATTTGATTTGATGATTAATGCACAAAAACTATCAAACGCTGACAAGGAGCGAATACTTGTTTTTTTAGGAGATGTTTTTGATTGGTCTACAGAAAAAAAAGAAACAGTAAGAAATAAAATAGAGCGCAATAGTAATCAGTCAAAAATCACACTTGAACGTGATATTACATTCGATCAAATGAGCAAAATTTTGACCCATCAATATGATCTGCATGGAGTTAATATTGATTATGAGCCAACAAGGGTTTATCCATATGGAGTTCTGGCCAGTCACATTCTAGGTTATTTAGGTGAAATAGGAAAAAAAGAACTCAATAGAATGAAAGAGGATGAGGGTACTGCGGACAATCGTCAATATGGTTTGGGTGATTATTGGGGTGTTTATGGTATTGAAAAAAAACATGAAAATGTTTTAAGAGGTAAACACGGGACATTACCTGTTGTTGAAGATGCTCGTGGCAGAGAGTTAAGTGATGAAAAAGCATACGATTTGTTACCCTCCTTTCAAGAGCAAAAGCCAATTTCTGGGCAAGATGTAAAGTTGAGTATAGATAGTCGTTTGCAAAAAGTTTTTGAAGATGCTTTTTTAAAGCATGAATCTGGTGCAGCCGTTTTACTCAATATTGAGACGGGTGAGATTTTGGCCATGCTCAGTTATCCAAACTTTAAACCACAAGAGTTTGCCCGAGGTGTATCAACGCAATATTGGCAAGAGATCAATAAAAACAACTTAAATCCAATGTACAATAGAGCGGTTAAAGGCGTATATCCCCCTGGATCAACATTTAAAATGATCACAGCCCATGCTGCTTTGGAAGAAAAAGTTATTGGGCCAGAAGATAAGATATTTTGTCCCGGTTATTATCGTTTAGGAAGAGAAGTTAAACGTTGTTGGAATAGAGGGGGGCACGGTTGGATGAATGCAAAAAATGCAATAAAGCATTCTTGTGATGTGTATTTTTATGAAGTTGGTCGTCGTTTAGGAATAGATAAGATTGCTGAATATGCCAGAAAATATGACCTTGGTCAGGTCACGGGTATTCAATATCAACCAGAAGCAAAAGGTTTGGTTCCTGATTCTAAATGGAAACGAAAAGTATATGAGCAGCCATGGGTAGCTGGCGAAACCCTTTCAGTAGCAATAGGGCAAGGCTATTTGCAAACATCTGTATTGCAAATGGCAAGGATGGTTGGAGGTTTGGCTAAAGGGTACTTGGTAACACCCAGTTTAGAGTACATGGAGATAAACCAAAAGGTAAACAGAAAGAAGGTTGACCTTCCTAATGAGATTCAAGAGATTATTCTACAAGGGATGTATGATGTTGTTAACACACCCGGTGGTACAGCCTATTGGGGAGGAAGAAGTAATAAAATAGAAATTGCGGGTAAAACCGGGACAGCACAAGTGGTATCATTTAGAGCTAAAAAACAGCTTGAAGATCATGCATGGTATGTTGCTTATGCTCCGGCTCAAGACCCAAAGGTTGCCGCTGCAATTATTGTTGAGCATGGAGGGCACGGCGGTGCTGTTGCTGCCCCGATCATTAAGAAAGTTATGGATGCATACAAGGAGTATTATATAGATGAGTAAATACTTGGGAAAAACCGGTCGATTTGATTGGGGATTGTTTTTATTGGTAATGGCTTTATTGATTATTTCATTATTTAATCTCTACAGTGCAACCTTAGGTTTAAGTACGGCAAAATATTTTAAAAGTCAGATGATATGGTCTTTATTATCAGTCATGGTTGCTGCTGGGATAGCTCTTTTTGATTATCGTTTATGGAGTCGATATGTTTACCCTATATATGGCCTGACTTTATTAATTCTATTGTATGTTTTATTTTTTGGTAAGACGTCTCAGGGGGCTCAACGCTGGATCAGAATTGCTGGTGTTGCTTTTCAACCGTCCGAGTTAGCAAAAATAAGTGTGGTATTAACTATGGCAAAATATTATTCGGAAAAACGTGACTTTGGTGCCATGGGAATTGTGCAATTAATTAAACCTATTTTATTAATGTTGTTACCATTCTTATTAGTTTTAAAACAGCCGGACTTAGGAACTGCTTTAATCCTTGCCGGATCTGGAGTGATAATGACCCTGTTTGTTGGGGTTGAAAAGAAAATTGTCATCACAACAGTTGTATTGATGCTTGCATCGGTCCCCCTTGTTTGGAAGTATATGTTACACCCCTATCAGAAAGATAGAGTTGTTTCTTTTCTTAACCCAGAAAAGTACCCCTTAAGCAAGGGGTATCAAGTGATTCAATCTAAAATAGCCATTGGTTCAGGGCAATTTTTTGGCAAAGGTTATTTAAAAGGAACACAAAGTAAATTACAGTTTCTTCCAAAGCAGCATACAGATTTTGTATTCTCCAACTTTGCGGAAGAATTTGGCTTTATGGGGTCTTTTTTCCTCATTGCTTTGTATACTGCGCTTGGAGTTTTAGGATTCTCCATTGCCTTGCATGCCAGGGATAGTTTTGGTTTGTTTTTGGCTCTAGGTACAACTTGTTTACTTTTAACCCAAACTATTATCAATTTGGGCATGGAAATAGGTATGCTCCCCGTGGTGGGGATGACGCTGCCTATTTTAAGCTACGGAGGAAGCTCACTGCTAACAACTTTTGTGGGTGTTGGGATTTTAATGAATGTGAGTTTAAGACGTTATTTATTTTAACAAGTTTAAAATGATAATGTCTAAATAAAAAAGCCCTATTAACAAAATAGAGCTTTTTTACTTTACAAAAGAAAGATTAAGTTAAAGCTTTATCAAAAGCAGCAGAAAGCTTTTCTTTGACGTTCAATGCACCAACAACTTGTTCTACAATTTCACCATTTTTGAACAAAATCATGGTTGGAATGCTGCGTATGCCATACTGTACAGGCACAGACTGGTTATCGCTGGTATTAAGCTTACAAATACGAACTTTACCCTTGTATTCTTCTGCCAATTCATCCAATATAGGTGCTATTGCTAAGCATGGGCCACACCATTCTGCCCAAAAATCTACTAAGGTTGGGGTAGTAGCCTTAAGAACGGCCTTTTCAAAACTTTCATCTGTGATGTTAATGATATCTGCGTGTGCCATCCGTATGGAATAAATTAAAATGATCAGAGTGTCAACTTGGCTTAAAGATTGGCTAAAAATATATTATACTGGAAGATAAATGGGCAATAAAACAGGTCATAATGCAAAAGTTTTAAAAAAAAATGATTTTTTAGAGTTTTTTGCATTTATTGAAAAACGAGTTGTAAGTAGTAATATTGTTCTGGTTTCAGATGAAAAAAAATCTGTATTGGTTTTAAGACAAGGGAAAATTGTTGCTCATAAAAGCAATGTGCCAAGAGAAC
Source organism: Oligoflexia bacterium (assembly GCA_035326705.1). NCBI lineage: Bacteria > Pseudomonadati > Bdellovibrionota > Oligoflexia > Oligoflexia bacterium. Next base: position 139,995 of record DAOLES010000003.1, on the reverse strand, counting down.
ATCTTTTAGATCAAATTATAAAAAACATAGACCCAAAGATACTTCTATCAATCAAAAGTTCATTGGAAAAATTAGCCCCGTTTGATCAGTGGGCTTATTTATATAATAAAAAGTTTATTGAAAAAGCTTCTTACCAAACATTGTTGAATAATGATTGCTCTAAAATTTTTGTTGAACATTACCATTCTAAACAAACTATATTGCTTAAAATGCCACAAATAAAATCCATCCCTGAGCATGCCATACACATTAGTCCTTTTTATACTGTTTTTGAAGCACTTAAACAGGACTTTAAACCAACATATGCTCTTGAACAGTGCAAACGCATTAACATTAATGTAAAAAATCAAAATGTTTTTGATTTATATCTAAAGAATCTAAGGCAGCAACAAGTGACCTATGATGATGTAAACAATACTTATATTGCTGAAAAACCAAATTCGGAACTTATAAAAGACCTATTGTTTTTAAAAGAACAAAATATTATTGAACTTGGAATCATCACAGAAAAACATCAACAACAAGACATTATATTTAATGAAAAGGAGTTATTGGGCAAAAATGCATTTGAGGTTTTGGGTTTAGATGAAACTGCCAATGGGGCACTAATCAAGAAAAAATATATGGAAATGGTTGCTGTTTATCATCCGGATAAAAATGGCCATTTACCAGAAAATGAAAAGAAAAATATAGAAAATATATTCTCAAAAATTACATTGGCCTATAAAAAAATTAGTACTTCTGAGCTAAGAAAAGAGTATATTAAAGAACTGTCAAACATAAGAAAAACCAACAAAAACTCTGAGGAAGCACAAAAACAAGTGCAAGCAGAAACACTGTTTTTAGAAGGGTTAGCTTATATGAAGAGTAAGAATTTTAACAAGGCACACGAAATGTTTAAAGAAAGTGACAGTATTTTGCCCAATGAAAAATACCGTGTATATGCTGCTTGGAGTCAATATAAGTTGGGGGAAGAAAATTATTCAAGATCTATGATAGAGCAAGCTAGAGAAAATTTGAAAAAAGAGATTTTAAAAGATATGCCTATGCTGGAGGCTTTGTTTTATTTAGGAAGTGTTGAAAAAAGCTTGGGAAATTATAAACAAGCAAAAATCTATTTTGAGCAAGTTGTGAATAGAGATCCATACTTTATGAATGCAAAGGTAGAACTAAGTTTAGTGAATAAAAGAGTATAATGAACAATCATCAAATCATATTGTTGTCAGCAATTATAAGTTCTATTGTTTTATGTGGCTTTTACTTATTTAAAACAATTAATAAACAAGGCAAGAAAATAGACATAAAAAGCTTGGTTATTATACAAATCATTGGTTTTTATAGTTATGCTTTCTTAAGCATACTGTTTGGGTATAAAGTTTTTAAATTTGCCCATGAATATATTTTTTTATGTGCAGGTTTGTTTTCAGTACTTTTTATCTTTTTATCATTAAGGCTGCGGTTTTTGATTGGAAAGCTTTGTTTTGGACTAAGTTTTTTTCTTTCTATTCTGGCAATGATAACTATGTTAGGTGCCAAGCAAGAAAGACTTTTACATGAGGGCTATATTCAAGAAATAATTTGGTTAATCCATATGTCTTCCAATTGCACGGGAATAATATTTTTAAGTGTGTCATTGCTTTTGGGTATGAACTATATACGCAATCAAAATTTAATAAAACGTCATGGAGATTTAAATCAGTTAGATTTAATAACGTTATCCTTGTCAAAAATAGATGGAATGATGTCAAAACTATTATTTGTAGTTTTTGCAGTGATTAATATAAGCTTAATGACTGGAATAGTTTTAGCCCACAGCCTTTGGGACGATGCGTGGCTAAGTAATCCAAAATTTATCGCTTCTTCTATAATGTGGATGATGTTTGCTGTTTTAGTTTGGGGTAGACTCAAAAAAGGATGGAGAGGAAAAGTATTTGTACAGGGACTTTTTGTTTGTGAAGTGGTTTTGGTTGGGCTTTTATTATTATCTTTTGTCAAATGAGTTTATTTTATAAAAAATTACGTTTAGTGGGTTTGAGTTTTAAAACAGCAGATCTTGCTTTTAGGGAAGCTTTTTCTTCAGAAGAAAAATTAAAACAGTTTATTGAACAGCAAATTAAGCAAAAAAATATTAAAGGAGCATTTTCTTTAAGTACATGCAATAGAGTTGAGATTTGCTATGAGAAAGAAGAGAGTAAAGAAAGCATTCTTGAGGAGTTAATTAAATTTTTTAATGTTGATAAAAATAAAATTGAGAGTGATAAAGTATTTTACTTTAAAAAAGAAGAAGAAGTTATTAAACATGTATTTAAAGTTGCAAGTAGTTTAGATTCACTGGTCATTGGCGAACCTCAAATTACAGCCCAGTTAAAAAAATCATATCAACAAGCACATGAACATAACTTGGTTTCTGGTCAGATGCATAAGTTTATTCATAAAGCATTGTCAGTATCAAAAAAAATAAAATCAGATACGAATATTGGGAAACATGCCGTATCCATTAGTTATGTTGCTGTTGAACTGATAAAAAAAGTTTTTGAAGACTTAAAGCAATGCAAAGTTTTGCTTTTAGGAGCAGGTGAAATGGCTGAACTTTGTTTGAAGCATTTACAAGTAAAAGAGATTAAAAACATTAGTATTGCAAATAGGTCATTGGAAAAAGCAATTTCTTTATCATCTCAATATGACGCATCTACAATTGCATTTGATCAATATAAAAAAATGATGCACAAATTTGATATTATTATAGCTTCAACTGCCGCAGATAGCTTTATTGTTGAATATAATGATATGAAAGAAGTGATGACAAAGAGAAAAAACAAACCTGTTTTTATCATTGATATTTCTGTGCCGAGAAATGTTAACCCAAATGTTGAAGATTTTGGTGAAGTATATCTTTATAATGTTGATGATCTTGAAAAAATATCGGTCAACAATAAAAAAATAAGATACGATGAGGCATTAAAAGCAGATTTGATTATAAGTGAAGAAGTTAATAAATTTATTGATATGCAAGAGCAAGAAGCCAATAAAGAAAGTATTGTTGAGTTAAGAAAAAAATATGAAGATATTTTTTCTTATGAAATCAAAAAAATGCTGAAATCATTGAAATCTATTGAAATGGAAGATTTAGAAAAAATTGAAAAAACATTTGAAGCAGTACAAAAAAAAGTATTAGCCAACCCTATCAAATATGTTAAATCAAAACCCAGTAAAGAAAAGATATTAGAACTAAGGAAAATATTTAATATTAATAATGACTAAAGAAAAAAATATAATTGTTGGAACAAGGGCTAGTCTTTTAGCTATGACTCAAACTAAACAAACTTGTGAAATTATTTTTAATCAAGGTTTTAATTATGTTCTTAAAAAAATTATAACCTCAGGTGATATAGAGCAGAATAAGACATTTTCAGAGTTTGGTAGACAAGCGATTTTTAGTAAAGAGCTTGATGAAGCACTTTTAAATCATGAATGTGATATAGCAATTCATAGCTTTAAAGATTTAACTGGAGAAATCCCTAAGGGATTAAAATTACAAATGTTATGTAATCAAGTTGATGCCCATGATTGTTTTGTTTCAAATAAGTATAAAAAAATAAATGATCTTCCTGCTGGGGCTGTGATTGGAACATCAAGTGTGCGTAGATTTAGTATTTTAAAAAAACATTATCCACATCTTGTTATTAAACCAATAAGAGGTAATGTTGATACTAGAATTATGAAGATGCAAAAGGGTGATTATGATGCAATTCTTTTGGCAAAAGCTGGTTTGATTAGGCTTAATAAAAAAAACATGATTGCTTCTGATCTAGATAAAAAAATTTTTACACCTCCACTGGGACAAGGTTTGATTGCAGTAGTTACCAGAGATGAAAAAAACATTTTTGAGTATCTAAATAAAAATAAAATAATAGATTACTTTGATGTTATCTTATGTTTAAAAAAGATCATATCTAGCTATGAAGGAGGTTGTTCTCTGCCCTTTGGTCTTGAAATACAATCAGTTAATGAAAAATTGTGCTTCAATGTTTATTTAGGCAATGCGGTTGATAATACTGAAGTTAGGTTTTCTATGTATCATCATGGTGAAAGTTTAGATATTTTAGAAGATAGATTTAGAACCATGATGGAAAAAAATAATGCGCAATCAATTTGTAATTCAATGAAAAACTTCAAAATATCTTATGAATAAAATTGAGATTATTTTTACTGGTGCTGTAGATGAACAGTCTATTGATAAAATTTTAAAATCATACCCTGATGTTGAAATAAAACAATTTAATCTTCTTAAGTTTTCTAAAGTCATTAATAATAAAAACTTAAAAAAATATTATGATGCAGCTAGTTCCAGTTCAATTGTTTGTATAACAAGTAAAAAAACAATAGAGATCATAAAGCAATATAAGGATCTTATTGACATTGTGTCACAAAAAAAAATCATTGTTTCTGGTGAAAAAGTTGCTAGTTTTTTGAAAAAAGAAATTAATGCTGAAGTATTTTTTTCTAAACAACTGCAAGGTCAAAATGGTGTTATTGACGTTTTGTCAAAAATTGCAACAGATAAAGACTCAATTCTTTATTTGCATTCAAATAAAGCAGAGGAAAAAATAAGCCGCTTTTTAAAATCCGGAAAATTTACAGGACATTGTAAAGTGGTTTATGAGACAGATATTGATGATTTATCATCAATAGAGTTATTAAATTATTTAAATGAGAATAATGATAATAACAAAGTTATCTTTTTTGCATCACCCTCAGCTGTCCATGCATATCAAGATAAAATTTTAAGCAGTTATGAAAAAAAAATCAATTATATTGCTTTTGGTCAGTCTACAAAAGATGTATGTGAAACTTATAAGATTGATTGTTTCAATGACTCTGGCTGTAAAAGTTACGTTGATTTAATTACTCAGTTTTTAATTGAAAAGCTTTTGATATATTGATTTAGCAATCAACTATTGTTCTGTGCTAAATTCTTTTTCAATGGCCTGTTTACCAATATCTGTTCTGAATTGCATGCCATTAAAGTTTATATGTTCTTTTACACATTTATAAGCATTTTGAGCTGCTTGTTGATAGCTTTTACCCAAACTTGCTATAGATAAAACTCTTCCACCTGTAGCCATTAATGTTGAATCATTTAATTCTGTACCGCTGTGATAAATCCTACAGCTTTCTAATATAGGATTTATTATTGAAATTATTTCTGGGTTTGAAGATTGATAAGGGTAATTTTTTGAAGCTAGGGTTAAAACAAATGACTTCTTCTCATTCCATGTTATTGATACTGGTTGATTGCTTAATACTGAATTACACAACTGAGCAAACGGTGTTTTAAGACGGTGAAGAAGACATTGAGCTTCTGGATCGCCTAGACGAACATTGAATTCAACAACTTTAGGGCCATGTTGGGTTAGAATTAAACCAACATATAAGAAGCCAGTATATGGAATGTTTTCTTGATACAACTGTGTAAGTAAGGGCTTGATAATGGTTTGTTCTATTGTGTTTTTCAACTCCTCATTCATAAGAAGTGTTGGTGTGTATGCTCCCATCCCACCTGTATTTGGGCCTTGATCATTGTTAAGCAATCTTTTATGGTCTTGCGCATCCCCAAAAAAATAAAAATTTTTTTCATGACAAAGTGAAAAAAAAGATAGCTCTGGACCATCAAGAAATTCTTCAAAAATAATAGGGCATGGAGTTTCACCAAAAATATGTTGATTGAAGACTTTATCGCAAAAATCTATTGCTTCTTGTTTTGATTGGCAAATTACTACCCCTTTTCCAGCAGCTAAACCATCGTATTTTAATACTTTTGGATAAGTCTGGTTATTTTGAATAAGTTTTTGAGCTTCTTGGTAGTTTTTTGTTATTTGAAAGCCTCCAGTAGGAATATTAGCTTTTTGCATTATTTCTTTTGCAAAATATTTGGATGACTCAAGTTGGGCAGCTTCTTTGCTAGGGCCAAAAATTTTTAAATTATGTTGCTTGAATGTATTAACGATACCTTTATTTAAAGGTTCTTCAGGACCTACAATGGTTAAGTCTATACTGTTTTTTTTTGCCCATAATGCGAGATCTTCATATGATGCTGAACTTTTAATATCCACCTTTTGAGATTTATCTAATTTGAAAATGCCATAGCTTCCAGGATAAGCATAAAAAGTATTAACTTTTGGGTCATCATTGACTGCCCAACATATAGCATGTTCTCTTCCACCTTTTCCAATAACCAAAACTTTCATGTGATTCGTTTTAGGTGAAAGCAGGTATGAAGTCAAAACAAAATGATAATGCAATTATAAAACTGGTTATATTAAAACTCTATTATATTTAGCGTATGCCAAGCACTAAAATGATTAGGGTCTAATTGCAGTAATCCTCCTAATGTGGATATTGCTTGGCTATGTTGTTTTTTTTCAAGTAAAATAAGAGCTAATAAATTACTTGCGGGCCATTGCCATGTTTTATCATGTTTAAGCTGGTTTAAAGTTTTAGCAGCTAAATCATTTTGCTTCCGGGTTAAATTATTTTTTGCAAACCAGAACAATGTATTACTGTCATTTTCTTGTAAAGCATAACTTTTATTTAAGTATTGGTTTGATGTTTGAATATTATTTTTATAATGAAAAAGAATTCCAAGAAATAAATAAGTTTTTTCATGAGTATTAATAATATTTGCAGCTTTTTTTAAGTAATATTCAGAGGTATTAAGTGAAGAGCTGCTATTATGCTTTATATAGTTGATGAGGTGAACTAGGCCAATATAAGATGAGATGATACCAGACCTTGATAGTGTTGAGTTGTTTATTTGTTGTTCCAATTTTTTTAAAGTTGGGTATAAAAATAAGGAGTCATAGGGAATATTAAGCGGATAGATATGATAAGGGCTTATGGGTTGGCTGTAGATAAATTTATTAGCAAAATCTACCGCTCTTTTGTTTTCTTTTTTTTCAATTAAGTAGGCTATATAAAAAACTTGAGCACTAATAAATTGTGGGTTTTGCTCTATTATTGTGTTGATGGTTTTTTCAAAAGCATCAATCATATTTTTAGAATAATAATGTTTTGCTAAAATAAATTGTGCAATCGCTTTTTCTAAAGGTGGAAGTTTTTGTTCTTGGAGTGAAATGATAAGTTTTGCAGGTAAAGCTCTTCCTGAAATATCATAGCTCAGAGCAGAGTATAAGTTGATTTTATCAATATCATGCAAGGATGAAGTGTACATTTTTTTAATGAGTGTATTAGCCAAATTAGATTGATTTTGTTTGAGAAAATAAAAAACCAACTGAAACTGGGCATTGGCCATAAGCATAGGGGTATTGATTTGATAGTTTTTATTAGCCAGTTGTTGGTAGATAGTCATGCACTTTGATAGTTGTTGGAAAGTGCAAAGCAATTTAGCATAAGAGAGTTGAACTGAAGCGTATTGTGAGTTTAAATTGTTACTCGCTAATTCATTTTTAAATATTTCTAAGTTCTGTCCTTTCTCTAGAATCTGGCTAACTTGGATCTGTGCCCAATAATCTTTGGGAAATTGAAGTAAACGTTTATTTAAAATAGGCTTTGCAGCAAAATAATTGCCAGTTTTAATATAATACTCATATTGCATTAGCTCATAAAAATGAATCAGTTGCGGATGTTTTTTTAATTGTGCAAGTTTATCTTTTAAAGTCTGCTGTGTAGAGTTTTGGTAATAAAAATTAATTTTAAAATCTAAAATTGCTGACAACGCATGGTTGGAGGAAATATTGGACAAGTGATTGCTTGCTTGAGGAAGTTTATTCTTTTTTAAAGCTAGGCTACTAAGAATAGCATGGCCATAATTATTTTTTTTATGTTTTGCAATAAAACCATTTGCAAGAGTTTCTAAATTTTTATCAAAGCTATGATTATTTTCTAGTGGAGTTCTAAAAATATAAGTTCTGATGAGAGGCTCAATAAAGCTAATACTGTCAGAGCGGTATGCAACGGCACGCTCAAATATTTGGCTGGCTTCAGCCATATATTCATAGCGAACATGCTGAACAATCTCTTGAGCTTGAGCTATCTGTTGGTCAGAGGGGGTCAGTTTTTTTGAAAAATATTGATTTTGGCAGTAGTTAATTAAATCTTGATAACGATAACGCTGAATAGATTGATAAACTTGTAAATAAGTCAATAAAACAAAAAATGCAAAAGCTATAAAAATAATAGTACGTAAATATGCTTTAAAGCTAAAAATATTTTTTATATGAATAATACGTAGTTTGTTTTTAAGCATTTATGTACAACATTTTACTTAGAGTAGAGAATAGGTCAATGTTATGACATATTTGTTAGTGCATAATTGAATACGGTTAATTATTGTCTAGTGATAAAAATGACGTGTTCCTGTTAATAACATCGACATATTGAGTTCGTTGACTGTATCAATAACTTCTTGGTCACGAATTGATCCACCAGGTTGAATAATGCTTTGAATACCCATTTTAGCTAAAGTTTCAACACCGTCTTTAAAAGGGAAAAATGCGTCAGAGGCAGCAACCAAGACATCTTTATTGGCCTTGCATTGTTTTGCATTGTTCATTGCGATATGACAAGAGTCCACTCTGCTGGTTTGGCCAGCTCCAACTCCTAAAATCTGGCTTTCATTGCAAATTACAATGGCATTGGATTTTATATGTTTCACAGCTTTCCAAGCCAGCTCAAGTGCTTTGAGTTGTTCTTCTGTAGGTTTATTATGGCTCACACACTGATTTGTTTTTGCTTCAAAGCTTTTTAGGTCTTGATCTTGAATAAGAAAACCATCCAAAGCAGAACGGATATTACTTTGTTGTAAAAGAGCATTTAAGTGCTCCGAGCTATAACGCAGATAGCGTAGATTTTTTTTGTTTTTAAGTAAATCCTCTGCTTGAGGACTAAAATCTGGGGCAACCACCAATTCAGTAAACGTTTTTAACATAAGTTCTGTAGTTGCCTTATCCAAGGTTTTTGAAAACACAACAATACCGCCAAAGGCAGATACAGGGTCACCGGATAGAGCTTTTTCATAGGCTTCTAATACGCTGTTACTATTTGAGATACCTAAACCGCATGGGTTATTATGTTTAAAAATTGCACAAGCAGTTTGGCCTTGAAAGTCAGCAATAAGTTTTAAAGCAGCATGTAAGTCTAAAATATTATTGTATGATAATTGTTTTCCAGGAATATCTTGTTCTAAGATGGAGTTTTTAACGCTATTATTGGTGTAAAAACCAGCGGATTGATGGGGATTTTCACCGTAACGTAAATCATATTTAGATTGTAAGTTGAGATACAGACTTGGTTTATCAGTATTATTTTCATTGGGTGAAGAAGGGAGGATAGATTGAAAATAATTACTGATGGCTTGATCATAGCGTTGAGTTAGTGCAAACGTTTGTCCCGACATTATTTGTCTAAACTCGAGGGTTGTTTGGCCATTGTTGTCTTGTAGGTGGGCAATAAATTGATCATAATAGCTTACATCCGGTAAAACGCAGACATGTTTGAAATTTTTGGCAGCTGATCGCAACATACTGGGGCCACCAATATCAATATGTTCAATAACTTGATTGGGATTTAAATCAGGATTTCTGGCATGCTGTTCAAAAGCATACAAATTAACAATCAGCAAATCAAACATTAAAATACCGTGTTGATTGGCCTGTGACATATGCGTTTGGTCTTCACGCAGGGCCAAAAGTCCACCATGAATTTTTGGATGTAAAGTTTTGACTCTACCTGACATGATTTCTGGGAAATCGGTGTATTGGCTGACTTCAATGGCTTCAAACCCTAGACTTTCTATATGTTTACGGGTACCACCTGAGGAGTAAATTTCGTAATCGAACTTTTTAAGTACAGCACAAAGTTTATCAAGATTAGATTTATCGGTAACACTAATTAAAGCACGTTTTTTTGAAGTTTTTTGCATGAAACCGTGTATAACCGCTTGGCTAGAAAAATTAAAGAATTATTTTTTACCAGAGCAGCAACATCAATTGAATAAACTGTTTTTAATAGTAAATCACAGTAAATAAAGCGTTTTTAAAGGGGCAGGATACTTACTTTACTTGAGCCTATATGTTTGTTGACGCAATATTTTACTTCACTTAAAATGGTTTTTTCTATAATCAAAAAAAATTTGAATAAAGATACTTGGGCTACGATAGTATATACATGAATTGTATGAGGTAAATATGGCAAAAATTTATGACAAACTGCACGAACATTTTGAGACAATATCGGCCTATGGCCATGCGCTATCAATATGTGGATGGGATGAACAAGTCAACATGCCGGCAAAAAGCCATACGCAACGTGCAAAATCGATTTCAAAGTTACAACAAGCCCGTCATATGTTAATGACAGATCCAAGAGTAAAAGATTGGATTGATCAAGCCAGTCAAGAAGATCTTAATCTATGGCAACAGGCCAATATTAGAGAAATAAAGAGAGTTTGGGAGAACGCAACTTGTTTAACGCCAAAACTTATTGATGATCAAATTAGAGCAACATCTAATTGTCAGCAAGCTTGGAAGCAAATGCGAGGTGAGAATAACTGGAAAGATTTTGAGCCATTATTGGATGAAGTGATTCAAGTCAGTAAAGAAGAAGCAAAAATAAGAGCCGATATTACGAATACTACACCATACCAAGCTTTGGTTAACTTATATGATCCAGGTCAAAGCATTGAGCAAACTACAGAAATTTTTACGGAGTTGAAAAATTTTCTTCCAAATTTTATTCAAACCGTGATGGGTAAACAAAAAAATGAATCCTATATTCATCCCAATGGAACCTTTGCAATAAATGATCAAAAAGAACTTTGTCTTGAGTTGATGAAAGTTTTTGGTTTTGATTTTGAATATGGTCGTTTGGATGTCAGTCACCATCCATTTTGCGGTGGAGTCCCCAGTGATGTAAGAATCACCACAAGGTACAAAGAATCTGACTTTGTAGAAAGTGTCATGGGAGTTATTCATGAAACAGGTCATGCATGTTATGAACAAAATTTGCCTCAAGATTGGAATAGCCAACCCGTTGGTAAAGCCTTGGGCATGAGTATGCATGAGAGCCAAAGTTTATTTTTTGAAATGCAAGTGGCAAGGAACCCTAACACCTTGGCATATTTGGCACAAATATTTAAAAAGTATTTAGGAGCAGGGCAAAAACAAGATGTTTTTTGGGCAACGGACAATATTGTAAAATTGTACAGTCGAGTTCAACCAGATTTTATTAGAGTAAGCGCGGATGAACTAACGTATCCTCTGCATGTTATTTTACGCTTTGAGCTTGAGCAGGAGATCATTGAAGGGGACTTAAAAACCAGTGATATTCCGGCAGCATGGGACGAAAAAATGCAAAGCTACTTAGGTGTTGATACCAAGGGTAATTATAAGGATGGCTGTATGCAAGATGTTCATTGGCCCAGTGGTGGGTTTGGTTATTTTCCATCTTATACTTTAGGTGCCATGACAGCAGCACAACTTTTCCATGCTTTAAAGTCTGAGATACCTAATATTGAACAAGAGTTTACTCAAGGCAAATTTAATTCTGTGAGAAGTTGGCTAAAAGATAAGGTTTGGACACAAGCATCTTTAAAGTCAAAAAAAGATTTGCTTGTTGCAGTTACAGGTGAAAATTTAACAGCAGATTATTTTATTAATCACTTAAAACAAAGATATGCCGGGCAAAACTAAGCTTAGATTTTTTTTAATAGTTTTTAAGTTACTACTGTTTTTTTGGATCGATACACGCTCTATACTTTTAGCTTCAAGCATTGACGGGTCGCCTTTAAGTATTCATGAAAACAACTTCTTACTTATTGGGGCTGAAGACTCCCCATATTCTAAAAATATAGTTTTTAAGTTTCAGCTAAGCGCTAAGTTAAAAATTCTGGAGTCCCCGTTTTACTTTGCGTATACCCAACGTTCATTCATGGATGTTGCCAGTTATTCATTCCCATTTTATGATCATAACTATCGCCCAGAGTTTTTCTATGTTCAAGGTATTGCGGGTAAAAAAATATTAAAAGCTTTACAGCTGGGCGTTTTGCATTCATCAAATGGAAAAGGTGAAGATAGTTCAAGAGGTTGGAACTACGTTTATCTTAAGCTTTATTTTAAGAGTGGAAGAGCCTATTTTGAACCAAAGTTCATAGTGGCATTATTGCTGGATCAAGATAATAATCCTGATTTACGGCAATACTATGGGGCTTTAAAGCTTAATTTAGGCTATCGATGGCCCAATAATGTTGAATGGTCTGCTTCTGTTTACCCTGGGATTCAGTTTGATAAGTACTCTGTGGAGACAAATTTTAATATTCCATGGAAAGTCATTTTTAAAAAACTTGATGAAAAAACTATTACATCGTTATGGTTTCATGCTTATCACGGTTTTGGCGAAACACTCTTAGGCTATAATCAAATTACTCAATCTATTTCTTTAGGTTTCGGAATACGTGGTTAATTAAAAAGCTGCACCCATAGCTGGGATGAACGATTTTAAATCACTGTCCGTAAAGCGAACACCTGCACCAAAGAATAAATTTTGTCTATCTTGTTCAGATAAAATGTCATCCATGCCAGCTGTAAGCATCAGATGCTTGTAAAGATAAAGTGAGCCATAAGCTCTAAATTGGATCGCGTCATTCTCCCTTGAAGCATTAAAAAGTTCTGTTGATAAAACCAGTTGGTTTTCAAGCAAATGTAAATCCATGCCAATACCGCCGGTATTTCTAAATACACCAGCTCTAAAAGTTGCATTCCATAAGCGCTTGGCTAGTTGAACGTTAAATACCAAGCGATCGTTTTGGTTTACGGTTTGTGTGCTACTGATTACATTTCCACCGGAACTCACAGTGGTGGTATTTCTTCTTATGTCTCCCACTGGGGAATCTACAACTTCAAACATTAAATATTTATCAGGACTTGGGGCAATGGCAATGGCAACTAAATTTTGTATTTCTTTGTCTGATTGTAAAAACTCGGCTCTATAGCGTATGCCCAATTGCATCTTCCTGAACATACCAATAGTATCATTAACCCCATCAATGGTATCGTTAATTTTATTGATGGTGGTTTCATCGCTGACTAATTTTCCAACAGTTCCTTCTCCATTTTCAATTTTGCTCATAATTTTATTCAAAGAGGCCAGGGCTTGGGTCAGCTCTCCCTCTTCTCCTAGAGTATCTTGCACAGAAGCTAAGGTATCAGAAATGGCTTGCTTATTGCTGCGCATAACAGAGGCCAAATCTTTTGAAAAAGAGTCCATATTGTCTACAATAGAATTAATCTGATTTTGATTGGCTTCCATAAGTTTACTCAAGCGGGCAGTTGTGTCGCGCAAATTAACCAAGGTTTCACCTAAGGCCCCTTTGGGCTCATCAGAAGATAACAGGTCTTTGATAATCTGAGCTGTTTCTTTGACTGAAGAAGACAGTTCATCAAAGTCACTCTTTGAGGTGGTATTTTGAATAAAACCTTTACCTTTTAATTCACCAGTTTCAGGGGTTCCTTGACTTAAGGCAAGATATTTATCACCTAAAACACCTCTATCTTTAATAGCAACTTGGGCATCTTGGTATACTTTCATTTTACGTTGAATTTTTAGAGTAACTTTTGCTTTATTCCCATCAAGCTCAATAGACTCTACATAACCAACCATAATCCCAGCGATTTCTACGGGTGTGCGATCAACCAGTCCTGAAACGGATTCAAAGTGGGCATAATAGGTTTTGGCTCCAGCACCTAAAGTTCCTTTATCATTCACTTCTAGTGATAAAAAAATGACAACAAGCAGGGCAATCAGTGCAAATAATCCAACACTAAAATCTGATGATAAATTTTTCATTATTTATAGTTCTCCATATTGATATGTGCTTCTAAGAAATTTTTAACAAAAGGATGTTCTGATTTTTTTAATTCTTTTGGGGTACAGTATTCCACAATTTCTCCGTTATAAAGCATTGCGACTTTATCGGCAACTTTGTAAGTTAATGCTAAGTCATGATTAATTAAAAGAACAGTGGCATTTCGACTCCGCTGTGTTTTTAGAATCAAATCACCTATTTGGGAAGTTGTAATAGGGTCTAAGCCAGTTGTAGGTTCATCAAACAAAATAACCTTTGGGTTGAGCATAAGTGCACGAGCCAGACCAACGCGTTTTCTCATACCTCCAGAGAGTTCACTGGGTAATTTCTCATTGATATCGGTTAAACCAACCTCGGATAGTTTTTCTTCAACATGAACTTTGATTTTTTCTTCGCTTAATTTGGTGTGTTCTAACATGGGGAAACTGACATTTTCATAGACGTTTAAATAGTCAAAAAGAGCAGCGTCTTGAAAGAGCATCCCAATCTTTTTTCGGATTTTTTTCATTTCTTCATCGGAAAGCTCACACACATTTTGTCCATCAAGAATGATTTCTCCTGAGTCAGGCTTCATTAAGCCCATTAAGAGCTTTAGGGAAACAGATTTTCCCACACCACTGGGGCCCATGATGACAGTGATTTCTCCTTTTTTAACGTGTAAATTGAGGTTGTTAAGAACAACCTGAGTTTGAAATGCTTTATTTACGTTTTTAAAATAAATCATAATTGAGCCAGTGTTTTTTAGAAGAAGATAGCCGTTAAAAAGTAATCTGCCACTAAAATAGCAACAGAAGAAATGACAACAGCTTCAGTCACTTTTTGTCCAACATCTGCCGCACCTCTTTTAGCAGAAGTTCCCTTATAACAGCAAACCATAGCCATTATTAAGCCAAAAAATATAGATTTAAACAAACCTTGAACATAGTCCGGTACATCCGTGTAATAACGAATTTTCTCAACAAAGCTACCTTCGTCAATGCCAAGCAAATAGATTCCAACAACATAGGCCCCTGCTAAACCTACAAAGTTAAAAATAGAGGTTAAAAACGGCATGACAATAATAGAAGCCGCGAGTCTTGGGGCAATTAAATAGTCAATAGGGCTAACAGCCATTGCTCTTAAAGCATCAATTTGCTGGGTGACTTGCATTGTACCCAATTGTGCGGCCATTGCTGAGCCAGCACGAGCTGTGACCATTAAAGCAGTCAATGTTGGAGCAATTTCACGTGAAAGCGTTAACGCAACAACAGAACCTGTTAAGGATTCTGCCCCAAAATATGCAAATGAACGGCCACTTTGCAAGGCAAACACCATTCCAGTAAAAGCACCGGTCAATACCACAATAAACAGAGAGTTTACACCCACAAATTTCATTTGATTCATCAACTCACGCCAACGAATGGGCGGTTTAAATAAATAATTGATGGATTTATAAAATAGCAAACACATTGCTCCTGTTTGAGAAAGGGGAACAATAAAATAGCTTAAAAAGAGTTTTACCTGCTGGCCAAAAAATGCCACAAAGCGATGTAGAATAGAGTTATGTTTTTCTGATGCATTCATGATTTTTTATCTGATGTAGCTTCTCTTACCACTCTTTTACCAATTGAGGTAAGTATTTCGTATACGCTTTTATTTGTTTGTTGACTTAAATGCAAGGTATCATTGCATTTTTTTTCTGAAATCAAAAAGACCTCATCCCCAAGTAGGGCCTCTTTAATGTTACTTAAATCTATCATACACATATCCATACATATATCGCCCACAATAGGGCAAGGTTCGTTCTTATAATATAAGGTGTGATTGTGATATTCTTTAAAAAAACCATCGCCATAACCAACACTGATAATGCCAATTCGCATAGGTTTTGCTGCAATGTAGCTTTGATTATAGCCAATACTTTCTCCAACAGCTACATCTTTGATTTGAATGATTTTAGCTTTCCAAGTTAAAATCGGTTTTATATTTGGATTTTGTTGATAAGGGTAGCCATACAAAGCAATTCCGGGCCTAATCCAATCAAATGATGAGATCAACGATGATAAATGTTGAACTGGCGAGCTGCTGGCGCAGTGAGTTGTGAGTTTTTTATTAAGCGCTTGCTCAAAGAAGATTTTTGCTTGAGAAAACTGATCTAACTGACGCTGACTATGTTCAAAGTTAAGCTGGTTGCTATCTGATAAATGCGTAAAAATACCTTGAATCGCATGTTTAAGGTCATGTTGATCAATGAGTTCAATCACTGCTGACCATTGGTTTTTTTTAAAGCCAATGCGATTCATGCCGGTATCAACCTTAATATGCAAACGCAACTGAGCTTTAAGTTGTGCAGAAATTGTTCCAAGATAAGCAATGTCTTCTAAACAAAATAGACTTAGAATAACTTTTTGTTGAATACTTTCATGTAGTAGTAAGGGATCAATATAGCCAAAGTTAAAGCAGGGTGTTTTGAGTTTGAGGTGACCAATTTCAAGTGCTTCGTTGAGGTCAGCAACCCCAAAAGCAACTGGATTAAGTTTATCCAGAGCTTTTGCTACTATCAATGCATCATGGCCGTAGGCGTGAGCTTTAATTACTGGCATAATGGTGTGTGCGGGTTCTCGCATTTGACTTAAGGCAAGGTAGTTTTGTTTGAGTTGTTTGATGTTAATGAGAGCTCTTGTACGCATAATAGTTTATAAGTTAATGTCGCTTAAGTAATCCTGCATTTGAGCAATGGTTTGAAATCGGTTTTCCTGTTTCTTTTCCATGCATGTTAAAATAAACTGATCAAGGGCTGCAGAAATTGTTTTATTTCTTTCTGAAGCTTTTGGTGCCGGTGTGTGTAAGTGGTGATAACCTAAATCTCCTTTATTAAAGGGAAGTTGTAAGGTTAACATTTCATAGAGCAATATACCCAGAGAATAAATATCAGTTCTGTGATCAATAGGATCACCTAAGGTTTGTTCTGGAGACATGAAAGAAGGTGTGCCACCAATGATCGATTGCTCATTGAGTAAGTCTTTCACCAGCTTGGCCAAACCAAAATCCATGACTTTAATTCGTTGATGTTTGGATAACATAATATTTGTACTGCTTAAATCTCGATGAACAATTCCTTGTGTATGAGCATATGCAAGGGCATCAAGCATTTGTTTAAATAACTTGATACTTTTTTTAATGTCTACGCTTTTAGACTCTCTTATAGAGTCTTTAAGGGTTTTTCCTTCAACAAACTCCATGGCAATATAATACTCGCCATTTTGAAGACCAAAATCATAGACAGTGACAATATTGGGGTGGTTGAGTAATGCTGCGGATTTGGCTTCTCTAAAAAATGTATCAATACTTTTTTGATTGGTTTTAAAGTGAGGAGATAATATTTTTAAAGCCACGGTTCTTCCTAAAACTGAATCAGTTGCTTTGTAAATTAAACCCATGCCTCCGCGTCCAATTTCCTGCACTTTTTGATAACGAACAACATTGGGATGAACAGATGGATGGGCGGGATACTGATTGATCATAATTTCTAAACTTGGCATTTCATTTTGTGGTAGTTGATCAACATTGCTTGATTCTAAAGCATTCTGTAGTTTTTTGGCGCGACTTACCAAGCTTTCTTCAATTGATTTTTTATTTATATTATTGTTAAGGTAATTTTGAATCAGGCTTTTATATTGCTTTTCTTGGCTTAAGCGGGTTAAGTTATCAAGGTCGATTTTTTCAAGCTTATGGGATGAATGTTCTCGTTGTTTTAAAACGTCAACAGCTAAATCATTTTGACCACTTAAAAGATAAGCTTTCATTTTTAAGGGCAAAGACTTTTGGTAATGTGGCGAGGTTTGCGTAATTTGCCCTAAAATATCTAAAGCTTTGTTGACCTCTTGCATGTCAATATAACGTTTAGCAATACCTAGATAATCTCCAACCTGTGTTCTTAAAAAAATTTCTTTATCAAACTGTGGGGTCAGTTGGTAACAAGCAATGGCTTCTTTTAAGTTTTGGCTTTGTTCATAAAGCTGAGCCGCTTTTTCATAACGTCCAAGTAGTTTATAACAGTTGGCTGCGGAACTTAATTGTTTGGCTTTTTCATATAAACTTGCTGCTTTGGTAACATCGTTTAGTTCCAAGTAGAGATCGGCAGCACGTGAAAGTTCATTGGCTGCTAAAAATTTTTTTGCTGCATCTAAAAGTTTTCCACGCTTGGCCAAACGTTCGGCATCAAATTTTTGATACTTGCTAAGATTACCTGCCAGTTTCCAATAAACGGCAGCATTGTCGTAATCTTGCATCATTTCAGATAGTTTTGCAGCGGCATCATAGTCTTTGAGTTGACTAAAACAAATGAGTGCTTCTTGTTGGTAGTCTAGATCAATATAAAGTTTGGCTGCTTTTTGATATTGTTGAGTGAGCTTTAAAAGGTTAGCAAGATTGAGACCTATTTTTTTTAGTTTTTCTAAATTATTGGGGTTATTGGGTTTTTTTTGCCAATAAGCATAGGCTTTTTGTAAAGAAACACTGGCTTCGTACAGTTTATCCGCTTTTAACAAAGCTTTAGCAGCTTGTTCATAATGTTTACCATCTAAAAAAGCTTTAGCAGCTTGTTCATAGGATTCGATAGAAAAAAACCGTTCTCCCAATAGTTTTAATTGTTTATTATTACGATAAATTTTTTCGGCTTGTTCAAAATCACCATTTTCAAAAAATATATCAGCGGCTTTGATAGGTAGATCCTTTTGCAAATATATTTGTGCGGCCTCAAGCCATTGATTGTTTTTGAGGTAAGCTTGCGCTAGTTTCTCTAAATGTTGCCCTTGTTTAAAAGCTAAAATGGCTTTTTTGGGCATATTGAGTTCCATATAGGCTTCTCCAGCTTCTAAAAACTGTTGATTTTTTAAAAGCTTTTCAATGTGCTTATATTTTGGATGAAAAAATTTAAGCATGGCACTGTATTATTAGCAGATATATCAGGTGCTTGTAAATGAAAGCCAACAAATGATTTACAAGCAAGTTCAATAAAGGTAAGGCTATGCTTTAAAGCGCTGTCTTGTAGCAACCCATAGGGTTGCTTACAGGAGGATTTAAGGCGTAGGGTTGGCTCTGTTTATGCATATTTTTTATGGGTATTTTCAGATCAATTATAATCTGATACATACTTATTAATAGTTATATAGACGAAAGGAATAGATAGTTATGGCTGGAGGAAGTGTTAATAAAGTAATTTTGATTGGTCGCCTTGGGGCTGATCCGGAAGTAAAGTACACACAAACAGGTGCTGCGGTTGCTAATTTAAGTGTGGCTACCAATGAATATTGGAAAAACAAGGATGGTCAAAAAGAAGAAAAAACTGAGTGGCATAGAGTTGTGCTTTGGTCCAAGCTTGCTGAATTGGCTAGTCAATATTTAAGCAAAGGCAAACAAGTTTATATTGAAGGACGCTTGCAAACCCGTTCTTGGGAAGATCAAAACGGCCAAAAACGCTATACAACTGAAATTGTTGGCAATACAATGCAGTTTTTATCTCCAGTCGCAGAGGGAGGCATGCAGAGCAGCACTCAATTGCCGCCAGACCTTCCTCCTCCATCAGATATGCCAATGGGTGCAAATCCAAATGATGTTGAGGATGATATTCCGTTTTAAACAATCCATACTTTTTCAGGGGGCAAAGTCTATTGCCCCTTTTTATTTTAGTGGTCGCGTATGAATTGATAGGGGTTAATGTTCAAGTCGCGGTATTGCTGTTTTAATTGTTCAAAAAAAGTGTTGTAATAATTTATGTATTTATTTTTTTTGGCAATAAAATTTGGATATTGTTCAGGGCTACCAAAGTAAACATTGATCTGGTTTGAGGCATTAAGAATTTCTAACCATGCATCTGTTGGTTCATCATTAGGGGCATAACGAGCTTTTAGATCACTGAATTTTTTTTGTAAAAGAACAAGGGCTAAATATTTTTGATAGGGTTCCCAAGAAACAGTGCCATTTGGAACCTCCACCCAATTGATATGGCTTACATGGCCTTGAAAAAAGTTTAATAGTTTGTCACTTTCTTGTTCTATATGTTGAGAAGCATAGTTGTTTTGCTGTTCAAGAATGTAGTCGGATTCGTTGTTGTATTGTCCATTGTAAACGGGGGCCCCAGGATTTTGAGCAAACACAATTTTAAGAAACAACAATAAAAAGCTTACAATAAATAAAAATTTTCCCCACATAGTGGGGAAGCCGTTTTTCAAAGATTATGAGTTTTGTCAAAAGAAATGTTGTCGTGAAAGTTTTCTAGAGTTTCTTTAAATCATAGATAAACCAGTTTTTTCTTGAACTGATGTATTCCCATTGAGCTTGCCAAAGACCTTGTTGAATTGTAACATCATTTATTCCATGCCATTGAACAGTAAGGGTGATACTGGCAGTGTTTTTATCGGTATTTTTTTCCATACTCAGTGTGGAGACATCAATGATTTTATTATTTTGAAGGTACTGGTTTAAATGCATGGTCAGTTGAGCCTGTTGATCTTTTTTGAAAAAAACTTGTAGAGTTTTAATGTCGTTCCAGACCAATTGCTGATTAAAACGGCTATTCTGTTGAGCTAAACTTTCTGTATTGGAAGGTGAGCAGCCCCATAAAAAAAATCCCAATACAAAAAAGCAGCTCATTTTTTTTAACATATGTTGACTATGGCATGCTTTTTATATGTTGGTCAAAAAAGAGTTTGCTGTTTTTATTTATTTGTTTCCTTATCTGTAAGCGAACGAATAGGAATCTCTATATAGCTGTCACCAGGAACTTGCCCATGCGCATGTTTGAAACGATCAAATAAATCTTTTGGACTTAACAAAGGTTTTTTTTCAACCGTTGTTTCTTCTGAGGCTGTTTCTTCGTCGCTTGTCTCTTGCTCTTGATCATTCTCAGAACCTTCTGTTTCTTGTTCACTTTCTGGAGAGCTTAGGTCTTCTTCATTCTTTTCTATCTTGGGTGCAATGGCTGAAATAATAAGCTCATCATCAACCAACATAAAACTATGAATTTGATTACTATGAGAAATATTTTCTTTGCTATCACCAAAAGGGTACAAAACTTTTATTTGGTAGGGTGTATTGAGCTTTAAAGCTCCTCCAGATAGTTTAAAGTAAGCGTAATTGGTTAAAATGTGCTTTCCATCTTCTGAGTAAGGTAAGTCTTCAATCATGGTAATGAGTATGCCATCAACCGGCTGACAGTCCGTTGTTTGATTGAATACGGGAGTTTGATTTTGATTAAGTCTTAAATTATCGTTGGTTTTTGTTAACTCGGAGGTTTTTAAAATTTCACAGACATGAATGCTGTCGCGAATTTTTCTTGGATCTGCCCAAAAGGCATCATCCGGCAAGGCTTGTTTGGCAAACTTAAATATTGGAGAAAAAGTTTGTGAGGCTTGGAAATGAATGGGAAGCAGATAGTCATTGTTTTGATCTTTATCTGTAAATGTCATAGGGAAACCCAGTTCAAAAAAATCTGGGTCAGAGTATTGAGGCCCAGAATACTCAGTTTCAGGATTTGTTTTTATACCCACAGTGTCAAATTCAAAGGTAAAGGTTTGGGTGACTTCACTTAAGTTTTTTGTATCTTTGTACATTGGCTTAACACTTAAACAATAATGTTCACCAGGACCTAAAACTTCAGGCATGATGTAAACCAATTGTCTGACTTTATTGTTGGCAATTTTTTCATAGCCTTCACTGGGCATAATAAACAAAGGAATTGGGGTTCCAGAAAGTTCATTGGATAAGGTTAACTCTTCTTTTTTATCATTGTTTTCTGAAGAATCGTTGTTACTTTTTTGTGATTGAGTGTTGTCTTGGCCACTGTTTAATTTACAGTTACCTAACAGTGAGTATTTTTCTTGGTTTTGTAATTCTTCGGCTTTGATGGGGGTTGTGCCTTCATAAATTAAAGGCAAAACAATATTCATAGGGACATTGCGAGTACTTTCATAATTGATAAAAAACTCATTGTTTTCAAAACAAGACTGTAAAAACAATGAAACAATAAATACGGTTGATAAAGCGATCAAGCGCATATAGTTATAGATTAAGTCTCTGATTTTAAACAAATAAAGCATACTGTTCACTTAAAATTAAAGCAAAAATTGTGCCCAGCTAAGCAGCTGAAAACATTAATGTGTTTATGTGTACTATAGCATTTATAGGGAGCCAATGGGGCAGGTAAACAAAAAAATCCTTACTCAAGGATTTCTAAGATGTATTTTTTCTTATCTCTTCCGCCGCAAGCATCCAACAATGTCCGAATGGCATTGGCATTGCTTCCTTTTTTGCCAATGACTTTGCCAACATCGTCTTTATGAACGGAGAGTTCCAAAATACAGGTATTGGAGCCATCGTGTTGTTCAATGTGTACAGCATCGGGTTGATCTACGATGGCACGAACAATTGTTTGTAAAAGTGATTTCATGTTTATAATCTAGCATATTGGGAGTTTTTAAAAAATAAAAATAGTGTAGCAAGGTTTTGTGAAATAATCGTGGTTCAGTATAGGGTATTTCTTGCCTGTATGCTTGGGCTGTTTTATATCTTGGCGCATGTTTGATAATCTAAAGGCCAGCCAATGGAAGCAAAAAATCAGACAGGTTTTTTCTAAAGTTGCATTTGATGAAGAGCAGTTTGAAGCTTTGTTATTTCAAGCAGATTTTTCTTACGATGTTATAGAAACTGTACTGCAAGAGTTAAAAGTCAGCAAAGTCAATCATTCAGATGAGTATATTCCCCGGCTTAAAGACATTTTATACAAAAAAATAGAAGCTCTACATGCTCAGCCCATGCAAGTTCGTATACCTTTTTGCGTGCTGTTGGTGGGAATTAATGGTGTAGGTAAAACAACAACTGCGGGTAGACTTGCCCATTATTGGCAAAACCTAGGATATCACGTCACATTAGCTGCAGCAGATACCTTCAGAGCAGGAGCGGTTGATCAAATTAAACTCTGGTCAGAACGAGCCAGTGTCGATTTAATTTCTCAAGGGATGGGAGCCGACCCTGCGTCCGTTGTGTATGATGCCTGGGACAATGCTCAGAAAAAAAATGGAATTATGTTGGCAGATACTGCCGGTAGAATGCACACCAAAGAGCCCTTGATGCAACAGTTGGAAAAAATGATTAGGGTTTTAAAAAAACAGGGTGAGCATCTACCGCATGAAACATTGTTGGTCTTGGATGGTACCACTGGCCAGAATGCAGTCTTACAATCACAGGCTTTTGCTCAAACGACAAAACTAACTGGGATTGTTGCTACAAAAATGGATGGCAGTGCCAAAGGCGGCGCTATTTATTGTAGTGCACTAAACATGAATTTGCCCATTCGTTTTGTTGGAACAGGTGAGGGTATGGAAGATCTTAAGGCCTTTGATAGCAAAAGCTTTATTGATGCCATGTTTGATTAAGCTTTAGTTTTTCCAAGCTTTAATTTTTTGAATAATAGTCTGTTTATCAAAACCAAAATGTTTGGCCACGGCTTCCCCAGGACCACTGGCACCAAAACTTTGCATGTCAATGACCAAGTTAGGTCTGCCAATGGTTTTGTGCCAAGCGTCAGCGTTGGCCGCTTCAATCACAACGGTTGGACAATTTTGTACAAACAGTTTTTCTTGTTCAGACTTTTCTAAGGCTTGCAAACGATCCAAACATGGAACGGATATGAGCTTAATGGTTTTATAGTCTTGTTTAATGGCCTCAAAGACTTCATGCGCCAAGTGTAACTCTGAGCCGCTAGAGGCTATAATAAGCTGTTTATCTTCTGCTAGTGCTTGATTGTTATGTTGGGCAAAAATATAAGCCCCATGATCTGAAATTGAGTCAGCCAAAGAAGCTTGCATGGGTAAGTTTTGTCGGCTTAGACAAAACACACTGGGTGTGTTTTTATCAGCCAAGGCTTTGTCCCAGGCCCATTGCGATTCTTCAATGTTGGCCGGTCGGTATACATTGACATTGGGAATACAGCGCATGGCATTGATGTGTTCAATGGGTTGGTGAGTTGGGCCATCTTCACCCACATGAAGACTGTCATGGGTCAAGGCATAAATGACTTGTAGGCCACTTAAGGCAGAGAGTCTTAAAGACGGTTTAAGATAGTCTGAAAAAACCAGAAATGTAGAAATGACAGGGATATGACCACCGTATAAAACCATGCCATTGGCAATGGCCGCCATTGCATGCTCACGAATACCAAAGGCAATATTTCTAGCACTAAAGTCTTCTTTATTAACATAATCACTATCTTTAAAAATAGCTTTGGTAGAACCAGCAAGGTCAGCTGAGCCAGCACATAGATTAGGAACAGTTTTTCCTAAGTATTGGAGAATTTGGCCATTGATGCTACGGGTAGCATCAGTGTCTTTTTTAATTTCATCATGAATAGCTTTAAATTTCTTTTGATTAAAGTTTTGATAGTTTTCATAACCCATAGGATCAGAAGCTTTGAATGCTGCATGCTGTTCAAGCCATTTGTTTTTTGCATTTTGTTTTTGTTTAACAGCATCTTGACAGTGCTTATAAACTGCATCAGGTACGGTAAATTCTGGGTAATCCCAGTTAATCAGTTGTTTAAACGCAGTTATTTCTTCTTTACCTAAAGGAGCACCATGTGAGCCACTGGTTCCTTGTTTGGTTGGGGCGCCATGTGCAATGATGGTTTTAGCAATAATCAAGGAAGGTTTGTGAGACTCTTTCTTTGCTCGTTCCAGGGCTAGAGTAATTTCAGAGTGATTGTGCCCATCAATCTCTTGGACATGCCAGCCTTGAGCTTCAAAACGCATGCGAATGTTTTCATTAAAGGTAATGTCGGTAGAGCCATCAATACTGATGCTGTTGCTATCGTAAATATAATTTAAATTACCCAGACCTAGGTGCCCAGCCAATGAAGCGGCTTCAGAAGATATGCCTTCCATTAAATCGCCATCACTGACAATACCATAGATGGTGCTTTCTAAATGACTTTGTTTAAATTGACTGGCTTGCATTTTGGCCGCAAGAGCCATACCCACACCATTGGCAAAACCTTGCCCTAAAGGGCCTGTTGTTACTTCTACGCCATCAGTGTGTTTGTACTCAGGGTGTCCTGGGGTGAGGCTTCCAAGTTGCCTAAATTCCTTTATATCATCTATAGAAAGCTTGTAACCGTATAAGTGTAAAAGAGCATATTGCAGCATGGAACCATGACCAGCAGATAGAATAAAACGATCTCGGCCTTCCCAATTGGGTTGAGAAGAATCAAAGTTTAAAAAGTTGTTCCATAAAACATAGGCAGAGTCTGCCATTCCCATAGGCATGCCAGGGTGACCAGATTGAGCTTTTTCAACAGCATCAATGCTTAAACATTTAATGGTATTCACACACAATTGATCAATATCTATAGCTTTGTCCATACAGACTCTTTAATGCAAAGGTAAAAAGATGTCGATCAATATTATTACTCAGCTCATAAAGTAGCTTTTGCTTGGCAAATGCTCTGGCTTTGGCTAAGTTGTCATGCATGAGATTGAAACAACTATGGACATTCAGTTTGATATTCAGCTTGCTGCTATTGATTGGATGTGAAAAAAAAGGAAAGGGTAAAGCGGTGTCTGAACATTCAAAAGCGATCATGGAAACAAGTATGGGAAATATAGAGTTGGAGTTTTTCCCTGATAAAGCCCCTAAACATGTTAAAAATTTTATTAAGCTGGCTCAGGATGATTTTTATGATGGAACCCGTTTTCATCGAGTGATCCCTGGTTTTATGATTCAAGGCGGTGACCCAAATAGTAAATCCGATGATAGGAGTAAGCATGGTACAGGTGGTCCAGGCTACAGCATTGATGCTGAATTCAATGATACCAAGCATCTTAGAGGTATTCTTTCAATGGCCAGAAGCTCTGACCCCGATAGCGCGGGCAGTCAGTTTTTTATCATGACGGACAATGCTCCTCATTTAGATGGGCAATACACTGCATTTGGTAGAGTAACCAGTGGTATGGATGTAGTAGATAAAATTGTAGCAGCCGAGCGCGACGCGCGTGATAACCCCTTAGAAAAAATTGAAATCAAAAATATCATCATTAAATAGCAACCAATAATAATATATAAAGAGGAAGTAATTCCTCTTTTATATTATTTATATCATTGTAAGTAATTAGGCATAGGCATGCAGCATAATTTTAGCTTGTAAGAAGCGCTCTTTTAAGTAAGAAAAAATGGTCTTTTTTGATTCAAAACCACGGCTATAATCAATATATAAACCGCAGCGCAACCAATAAGGACTTGCATCTGGAGATGTTTCAATGCGGGTCCACTTAACTACGACATCTACTGGAATAATGCCATAGGGTTCTAAATTGAGATAAATTTTTAATTTTTGGCCAGGGACCAAGCTATTGGCGCATACAATTTGTAGGCCGTGTGCAGAAAAGTTTTTAGTTTGTGCTTGGAAAAGCTGCCCACCCTGTTCCTGAGCAGTAATGTCTGGATGTTTGGTGAAATGTAAAGCAGAGCTGTACTTTAGCCTTAAGTTTTGACGCGCATTGTTTTGAACTGTTAGAGCCATAAAGCCTCCAAAAAAAAAATAACTTAATTAAAAGGAAATTTCTTCGCCAAAGAAATCTTCAGGTGAATCGGCAAAAGAGCCGGGATCATGTGGAAGTTTCCATGGATTGGGCATTGGCTTAACAAATCTAATACCTATTTCATAAACAGGCTTTGAAGATGTGTCAATAGCATCACTATCATGTTTCCAAACCACTTGACCCAGCATTTGTAGAGGGAGTTGGTTATGGGCAATAAAGACTTTAACAGAAACACGTTGTCCCACATAGATGTCTAAAGAAGTTTCCATTGCAAGACCTTGCGAGCTTAAATCAGTACAAATAGAGGACAAATCTGCTTCTTTTCCAATTTGAGCAGGAAGTTGAACTGGAAATCTTGGGATGCGGCGTTTTTCAAATTTATCTGCAGACAGTTGTTCTTTAAATGATGCCATATGCTTTTCCTATTATTAAATGGTTAAAAATACAAGATAAAATTAACTGCGGCTATTTTTTTAAATGAGATTTTCACGTTTAAAAAAATAATAACAATCAATATCCGCACAATAAATATAACACATTGCATTATTTGTCAAGTTGTCACGTTAACTACGATCATTGACGAAGCCAAAGAAGTGTTTATCATGACACCTAGTTTATATGCTGGTGTTTATTAAGGAGAAGACGATGAAAAAACTTTTGTGGATGGCAATAACATTTATTTTTATAGCTTTACCAAGCTCACAAGCGGCGTTTTGGCGTAATGGTCAAGATAACAAAGATAAGCTGGTCAACAAGGATTTAAAAAACTTATCTCCTAAAGCTTATGTTAATGTTGCCAAAGCCAATGCTGAAGCTGTGGTTAATATAAGGGTAGAAAAGTTGGTTGCAGATCATCAAGGTAAAATGGCACCTTTTGGTCCTAACCTTAATCAAGAGTTTTTTGAACGTTTTTTTGGCTTTAAAAATCAACAAGAAATGCCAAAACAAGAACAAAGAGGACTGGGCTCAGGGTTTGTGCTTAGTGAGCAAGGGTATGTGGTAACCAACAACCATGTTGTCGATGGTGCTAGCCGAGTTGTAGTGATTTTCTCTGATGAAAAAGAGTATGAAGCAAAAGTCATTGGTCAAGATGCAAAAACAGATTTAGCACTTTTGAAAATCTCAGATCAAAAAATAAAGTTTCCTTCTGTGGTCTTAGGTGATTCAGATCAATTAGAAGTGGGGGATGTTGTTGTTGCCATTGGTAACCCTTTTGGGTTGTCACACACAACCACCCAAGGGATTGTTAGTGCCAAAGAGCGTTCTATTGGTATCAGTGAATATGATGACTTAATACAAACCGATGCATCAATTAACCCAGGAAATTCTGGCGGTCCTTTATTAAATATTCATGGAGAAGTTGTAGGAATCAATACCGCAATTATTGCTTCAGGGCAGGGCTTGGGTTTTGCTATCCCCATCAATATGGCAAAAACCATTCTTTTAAGTTTAAAGGAAACAGGTAAAGTAGAAAGGGCCTGGCTGGGTGTGCAGATTCAACAATTAACCCAAGATCATGTTAAGGCTATGCGACTTAAAAGTAAGCAAGGGGCTCTTATCGCGCAAGTCCTCAAAGACAGTCCAGCAGAAAAAGCAGGTTTAAAAGCTGGAGATGTAGTGCTTAAGTTTGGTGATAAAACCATTGAAAAGTGGACACAGTTAAGTGCAGTGGTGGCTACATCCAATACAGATAAAAAAATCACTGTAAAAATTATTCGTGATGGTCAAGTGTTATTTCCAAAGGTGAAGCTTGAAAAGCGTCAAGAAGAAACACAAGTTCAAGCCACAGAACAACAAGTTAAGACAGATTATGATGCTTTGGGTTTGGTTGTGAAACCTTTGGCAAAAGGATCCAAAGAACAAGGACTTAAAATTGTAAAAATTAAACCCAATAGTCAAGCTTTTAAAGAGGGCTTACGCGTTGGAGATATTATTTTGCAGTTGAATCAACAAAACATGACCAGTGTTGAAAAATATGCAAAATTAGTCAAAGATATGCGTTCAGGAGATTATATATTGTTGCGGGTTCAAAAACAGGAAAGAGCTTTGTTTATTGCCTTTCGCTTTGAAGAGGAAAAGCTTTGATGGCACAACTGGATGCTCTGTGCTTGACCATTCTTGGCTTGTTTGCTGTGTATGGCTTTTTTAAAGGATTTTTTACTCAGGTTATGAGCTTGTTGGCTTTGCTGCTTGCGTATATTGGGGCTCCTTGGTTTGCGCCTGGAGTAGAGCATTTTATAGCGGGTTTTATAAAGTTACCAGAGATGATTGCCTCACGAGCGGCATGGATTATTGCTGGACTTGGTATTTTTTTAGCCTTACAGCTTTTAAGTAAATTGATTCACAATCATGTGATTAATTCTTTAGCCATCACCAAATACACCAATCGATTTTTAGGTTTTTTTGTTGGAATTGCCAAAGGGCTATGTATTGTTTATTTATTATATATTCTTATTTCATGGCACCCAGAGGCAAAAAGTATTTATGCCAACACTCAAATCATGACATGGATAGAATATTCACCACTAAAAAATAATTTTGCAAAACCCAGTCTTTCTGAAAATCAAAAAAAATCAATTGAAGAAAAAATTGCTAAAAACAAGAAAACTGTAGAAAAAAAAGTTACTGAACATGTTCAGTCTGAGCTTGCCAATCAATCCTTAGATAAATTGTTAGAAGGTCTAGATTAAGTTTAAGAACTTTTAGAATTTAAAAGAAAAAACAAAGTTATGTGTAGGGTAGTCTTGGCTTTGATTAAAGTTTAATACTTGATTCTGCATTTCTTTATCCACTCTGTCGTTATAACGTTCAACTGAAAATGGGGCATCAGCAATGTCAGCAATGTATGAGAACAAGCCAATTAAAAAGCCGGTGACTTGCGTTGATCTTGAATTATCATAATAGCCCTTGGTAAATAAACCAATCCCAACAACACGAAGTCCTGCAAAAATACCGGCCGGTATATAGTCTTCAGTATACCAGTGGCCCATACCTGGAACTACCAAGCCAGCAGTTGTTGCTAGTGTCATGGCTTTTTTTGGGTCTTTGTAGGGGAGTTTTTTAGCGACAAGCGTTTCTTGGCTCTGAGCAATACTTGTGTTTATAGAGTTTTGTGGGTCTAAAGCGTTCTTTCTCTCTTGTAATTTATTTAGATTGTATTTGGCATCTTTGAGGTAAATTGAATGCGGGTTTTCATGAATGAACTGTTGCCAAAGTTGTATTTTTTCTGCCAATGGTAGTGTCTTGGCCAAACCTTGTGCTTTAAAAAACAACTCGGTATCTTTTGCTTTTTGGCTTTCTTGTTCAGGCAAGGTTTCT
This sequence comes from Oligoflexia bacterium, assembly GCA_035326705.1. NCBI lineage: Bacteria > Pseudomonadati > Bdellovibrionota > Oligoflexia > Oligoflexia bacterium. The sequence goes on along the minus strand of DAOLES010000003.1, from coordinate 110,229 downwards.
TTTTCAACTAGTTTTTGTAAGGCAGCAATGTTGTGCTCAATTTCAGTTTTGTACAAGCTGTTTGGATTTTTTTCTAAATAATCCTCTATTGCCGCTAAGTGTTGTTCTAAACTTAAGTCGCGCAAACCAATGATTAAGTTACTGTAGGCGGTGGTGTCGTCATAAGCAAAAACAATGAATGAATTAAATAAAGTGGTTAACAAAAATAATAAGCAAATTTGACGCATAGAAACACAGTTTAGCATAATTTTTTCTACGACTAAACTTATTCCTAAGTTGTTGGGTTTGTAAAACACAATTGAAGTTATTTAATTTTATTTAGTAAAGAAATTTGAACTATGAGGAGGTTTAGAATTTATTTTGCTTATAAGGTCTAGAAAAATAATAAATGTAAAAACAGTTGCTTTTATAAGGCTTTTTTGATTAAAGATGTTTTGTAGACTTCGTTAAGCTTTTTTAAACGCCAGTCTCGCCTCTATAAAGTATTCCAATACATAGTGTAGAAAGCCCTTTGTGGCAATGAGGTAAATGGTTTAATCATTAAATTTTGATTGTAGTAGTTAATTAAATATAAATAATTGATATGGGGTTATTGTGAATTTACGTGAATTAAAAGAGAAAAAAGTAAGTCAGTTGAACGAATTGGCAGAAGAATTAAAAGTTGAAGATGCAGGAGCTTTAAGAAAACAAGAGCTTATTTTTGCTATTTTACAAGCAGCATCTACAAATAAGGAAGCGATAGAAGCAGAAGGTGTTTTAGAAATTTTACCAGATGGCTTTGGGTTCTTGCGTTCAGCAGATTGCAACTACATTCCTGGTCCAGATGATATTTATGTTTCACCAGCGCAAATTCGCCGTTACCATATTAAAACAGGGGATACCATTACTGGCACCATTCGCCCTCCAAAAGATTCCGAACGTTATTTTGCCTTACATAAGTTAGAAACAATCAATGGGGATAAACCAGAAAAATTTAGGAATAAAGTTCACTTTGATAACCTTACCCCATTATATCCACAAGAAAGAATCCAGCTAGAATCAAACCCAAAAACATATTCAACGCGTATCATGGATATGATGTGCCCCATTGGTAAAGGGCAACGCGGCCTAATTGTTTCTCCTCCTCGATCAGGTAAAACAACAATTTTGCAAGATATAGCAAAGTCGATCAGCAAGAATCATCCTGAAATTGAACTGTTGGTTTTGTTGATTGATGAGCGTCCTGAAGAAGTAACGGATATGAAACGCACAGTAAAAGGAGAAGTTGTGAGTTCAACTTTTGATGAACCGGCTCAACGTCACGTGCAAGTTGCAGAGATGGTTATTGAAAAAGCAAAAAGATTGGTTGAACATAAAAAAGATGTTGTAATTTTACTTGATTCAATCACGCGTTTAGCCAGAGCTTATAACTCAGTGGTTCCAGCGTCAGGGAAAATTCTTTCAGGTGGTGTTGATTCAAATGCATTACACAGACCCAAGCGTTTTTTTGGTGCGGCAAGAAATGTAGAGGATGGTGGTAGCTTAACTATTGTGGCTACAGCATTGATTGATACTGGATCAAGAATGGATGAAGTTATTTTTGAAGAGTTTAAAGGTACCGGTAACATGGAAATTGTTTTAGATCGCAAAATTGCTGACCGTAGAATTTATCCTGCTATTGATATCAATCGTTCTGGAACCAGAAAAGAGGAGCTTTTATTAGAAGAAGCTACCCTAAATAGGGTATGGGTTTTAAGAAAACTTTTACAACCTCTTAATGGGGTTGATGCAATGGAATTTATTTTGGACAAAGTTAAAAAAAGTAAATCCAATGAAGAGTTTCTTGAATCAATGAATCAATAAATAATTTTTCTTTTGATATCAGGTGTTTATTGTGCCATTATAGGAAGAGTAACGAAGATTGCGAAAGAAGGACATATGACAAAATCTGATTTAATAGAAAATCTATCTGAGCGAATCAATCTTCCCAAACGTCAAGCAGAAATGATTGTTGAGTTGATTTTTGATTCAATGATAGAGGCCTTGCAAAGTGGTGATCGTATTGAAATTAGAGGCTTTGGTAGTTTTAAAATAAAAGACTACAAGGCTTACATGGGCCGCAATCCAAAAACAGGTGAGAAAGTATCTGTTAAGCCTAAGAAACGCCCATTTTTTAAGGTTGGAAAAGAGCTCAGAGAGGCTGTGAATGAGGCTTATGTTGATAGCTTAAAATCAGAAAGCTCTTCTGAAGAGTTTTAAAACCCTTACAAATTAAAATAGAAAACTGTTTAGACCAAGGCATGCCAAATTTGAGCGTGCCTTTTTTATTGAAGGTATTGATTATAAAATAATTAAATAAAATAGTTTTTTTTGTGGTTTTTCTCAATTATTTGTTACACTTAAAGCTATGAGACTTTTTACACAATTATGTTTTGCTTTTGTATTATGCTTGTTGACGGTTCTTGTTAATGCATGTTCTTCTAAGTCAGGTGGCGGCATTGATGGTGGATCTAGATCGCAAGCAGAAAAGCTTTGGGGGAACGAAAGGGTTTGTTTGCCGTGTCATGCTTTTCAACAGCCTATTGCTAGACGCCATAGTTACCGCTGTGACACTTGTCACTTGGGTAACCCTTGGGCTGAAGAAAAAGATGATGCACATGATGGCTTGATTCGTAATCCTCAGGCTCCAGAAAACATTGATCAAACATGTAACAATTGCCACCAAAAAGTGTTGGGTAGAGACGTGCCTTACAGTTCAGAGTTTATACGTGATGTTGTAGTTTCGCATAAACGTCAGCCAGGAGATTCATTAGAATGGGAATAAAAAAGTTTTTTTTAATTATAGGTGTTTGTTTTACTACAGCTATGCTGTCGACTTCTTGTTCAGGGAGTAAAGGTGGCGGTGCAGTTGACGGCTTAGACGGTATTCCAACAGATAGACCGGTGGTTAAAGCTTTAATTAGTGCTAGGGAAGTTGATGTAACCGGGGATGATAACTCATTGTTACCAGACAGACTTGGTTTACAAGATGTGGTCTATGTCATTACCAATCCTAGAGGTGGGAACCGAAAAGGTTGGGTAAAAATTAGTAGAAGTCCTTCTGATACAGAAGGTTTTGGCTGGGTAGAGCGTAAAAATATACGTATATTAACCAATTATACTCAAGCAGGTGCAGGAGCGTCTTTACCGGCAAATGAGGGTTTTTCTGATGCGCCGCCTATTGAAGAATCTGGCTTTGATGCAGGGCAAGCTCCTCCCCCAGCAGATGAATTTTCAGATGGTGGCCTTGATGATGGCTTTGACACTGGCCAAGAAAGTGGTTTTGATGACTTTTCTGACGAAGGTGGCAGTTTTGATGATGGTGGGGCAGCATCAGAAGGATCAGAAGGATCAGGAGGATCAGGAGAAGAAGACTTATTTTCTGAAGAAGATTTATTTGGAGATGAGTAAGACTCTTTCGTTAGCATGAAACCTTCATTGCTGAAGATCTGTTACGTTTTATTTTTTGGAGCTTCTGTATCCCTTGGGTTTACTCAAGGGATAGACGAGACTTCTTTAGTCAAAAACTTTTTTTACAATGCGGACACCCTTTCATTTGGTGGCGCTGGAAGAGCAACATACTCTTCAGGCCAAAATATGATTTTAAACCCTGCCGCAATTGCTAGACATAAAAATAAAGTCAGTTTTGGCGGGTCTTATATGTCTGCTGGAGCAACAAGCTCTTCACCATGGTCACTGTTTGCAACAGATTATCGAGCATCACAGGCATTATCTTTTGGTGCTTTTTATGGTTATGATAAAGCAACCATAGAAGGTACTGAAGCAAAAATTAATTACGCAGCCATTGCATTGGCCAAAGATGTTACTAAGAATTTTTTCATTGGCACAAACATTAAAGCCTATAAAACAAAATATTCTGGTATGCAAACGGGTGGTCCAGATGGTGTAGATGCCGATCTTGGAATTCAATTTAAACCATCGGACTATCTGAGTTTAGGCTTTACAATGAACCATATATTTCAAGGTAAAAATTTTGAAGAATTCCCTCTTTTGATTGCTGGTGGGGTTGCGTTGGAATTGGAAGGTACTGGAAAGTTATTGGTTGATTTAGAGAATGATCTTTCAAAGACAAATGGAGATAGTTTTAATGCTTACTTTGGTGGGGAAGTTTTTTTAATGGACGGTTTTTTTCTAAGGGGAGGTTTTGGCATAGATAATGTCAGGGATGCTGATTTTTTTAGTGCTGGATTGGTGTTGCAAGGACCCAAGATAAATATGGTTGGAGTCTATTCACAAACAGTTGAGCCGGTGGATAAAACCTTTGGTGTTAGTGTTGATGTTCTTTTTTAGGTGTAAGCATGGGTGATTTTGAAGATTTTTTTGAGGATGATGAACTCTTTGACGAAGAAGATAAAAAAAATGTCAAAGTTGAAAAAGAAAACCCCGTCAAAAAAATAGACTCAACGCAGCAGCAAGTTAAGCCAGTAAATAAGAATGAAGATGATGATTTAGCTCCAGGTATGATAGATCTTGAAGCCATTGAGGGGACGGGTGGATATTCTTTTGATGAAGATGATGAAGATGATGACGAAGACGAACCTCAACCATCAGCTCCAGTTGTTAAACAAACAAAGACCAATGCTAAAATAGAAGAAACCGCAACAATGACCAGTGCTGAGTTACCTTCTGATCAGCTGTCTCAAAGTCAACTCAAAGAAGAAGAGCAAGCTACAAAAACATTTAATCATATGGATCATGATGAAGAGCAAATTGATATTCATCAAGTTCCAAAAAATGAACAACTTGATCAGAAGTCAAATGTGGTTAAGCAAGCTTTAGAACTTTCTGAAGATGAAAAACAAAAAAAAATCAGTACAGTGCTATCAAAATCAACCCAATCTATTTTAGGTCAAAATCAAATAAAAACACCAAATATAGAAAACAATAATATCAAAGAAGATCTTTTTATTAATTTAGATGAGAATGAACTGTTCAATGATATTGAATTGCTTCAAGAACAAGAGACACCTCAAGTTAATGATGAAGGTATAGATTTTGGAAGTGATATTGAAAATACAACTGAAAAAAATATTGAATCTAAGCATCATGTGACAGACATAGAAGTTGATATTCCAACAGTGAATTCCAATAAAGATAAGAGTATTAGAGGTAAGGCAGAGGACTTTGATGCTTTTGAAAGTTTTCTTAAACAAGGCGAAAAAAAAATTGATGAGGAAGATTCTGTTGAAGAAATCTCTCAAGAGATAATTGAAAAGAAATCAAAAGCTGTTGTCCTCCCTCCATGGCTAAGTAAATTATCGTTTCCTAAGGTACCTATACGTTATATTGTTATAGGTGTTTTATGCGTTTCTTTGGGGTTTGCTTTTTTCTATAAAAAAACAATTGAGCAAATGGTTTTTAATCGGGTACCTTACACTCCACCTTCAGAGATTGAATTACAACAAATTTCAGTTATTTTAAGCAAAGCAAAACAAGAGTATTTGTATGATCATGCCTTGTCACAAAAAAAAGCAATTGCATACCTTAATGAAAGTTTACTTATTGATCCTAGGCATAAAGAATCATTGTATTTAAAAGCGTTGTTGCAATCTCAAATGGTTATTGATGAAGCTACTACAAAAAAAACCGTCAAAAATCAAGATGCGCTGGTTGTTTTAGATGAGTTTTACTCAGATAGCCAAGAACTCTTGATTGCTGAAGCTTATTCATTACTGGCATCAGAACAAGATAAAAAGAGTTTGGTCATGTTTGAACAATTGAATGAAAAATATCCTGAAAATATTGATGTCAGTATGGGGCTAGCAGAAGCTTTTGTAGAGCAAGGTCAATATGATGCAGCTTATCAAGTGCTTGCACGAATAAACACAGGGCATAGAAGAGTTCATTTTTTAAAAGCATTTAGCTTAAGTCAGCTTGATTCAAAACGAGCATATGAAATCTATATAAAATCAATAGAAAATATAAGTGCTTACCACCCTAAGCTTGAGTATTTAAAATTGAAAGTGGGGCATAGTAATCAAGTTTTAGGTTTAGACTATGTTGATAAGTTTGATGCGGCATTAAGAAAAAATATTTTAAAATATCCACCGCGTTTATTAAGTGCCGTCTATGTTATTTTATCTGAAATTTACTTGGAGAGTAAAGACACAGAAAAAGCAGTTATTTCTCTACAAAATGCCGTAAAAAACTCAACAGATCATAAAGTGTTTTTTAAGATGGCACTTTTACAGAAAAAAATGGGTGATTTTAAAAAATCACTGGAATCATATCAAAAGGCCTATGAGTTAATGCCAGATAATGAAGAGTATTTAGTTGCCTATTTGCAAGCCTTGCGTAAAGCAAATGAATATAAAAAGGCCATTGTTTTGGCAGATGAAAAAAGTGATAAATACAAAGATTCAGGGAATTTTTTATATGAATATTCACAAATCAAAAGAGGTTTATTGAGAACAGAAGAAGCGCTAGATCATTTAAATCAAGCTAAAGAAAAAGATAATAAAATTGAATACGATGTTGCAATTGCAACCATTTATATGGAAAACGATGATTATGAACAAGCTTATAAAGTTGTGGGAGAGATTTTAGAAAAAGATCCCCAAAATGAAATTGCACTTATTTATAAGAGTAAAATTTTAACTGCTTATCATGTTTTTGGTTTAGCGGAGAAAAGCTTAGGTTCTATTAAAAAACCGTATCAACGTGTTTACCAAATTTATCAAGCGTATGCTGACTACTATTTTGCCACGGAAAAAAAATCTAGCTTAGCGCAATTAATGAGTGAGGTAGAAAAGTCTGATCTTAATGGTTATGAAAAAGACATGCTGTTAGCCAAAAACTTATTAATTAACGGAAAGTTTGATGAGGCACTTGAACGTTTAAAAAGCCATCAACAGAAGAATGAAAAAGATCTTGCGTTGAATGCGCTCATTGCTCAAACTTATTTAGCAAGTGATAAACCTAAGCTAGCAATAACTGTTTTAGAGGAATCAATTAAAATTAAACGAACAGATTTTAGAACTTTATTTTTATTGGGTGTTGCGCTGGTTAAAGCGGGACAGTTGGATGCTGGAATAGAGAAATTGATTTTAGCCAGTGAAACTCAAAGTAAGGTGCCTAATGTCTGGTTTGAATTACAACAAGCACATATAGCAAAAGATAATCAAGAAAAGGTGGCTTTTTATTTTCAACAAACGACGGATAGAAATCCGCAGTTTTTACCGGCTTATATTAGCATGGCAAACTATTATTTTAGATCAAACTTATACAGTAAAGCCAAACCACTTTATGTTAAAATTATTCAAATGGCACCCGCAGAGAAAGAGGTCTATTATAACTTAGCAGTTATTGAAAAATTTAATCGTAATACAGATAAAGCAAAGGCTTACTTTAAAAAAGTTATTCAGCTGGATAAAAACAACAGTCAAGCCTACATAGCTTTAGGTATTTTGGAAGAAGAGGGCAGAAATGTTACAACTGCTCAGAGCTTGTTTGAAAAAGCTAAACAGGTTGACCCAAGAAATCCAGAGCCATATTATCTTCTGGGTTTGTCTTATAGACAATCCGGTCGTTATCGCATAGCTTTACAACATTTTCAAAAATATTTGGATTTGAATCCCAATGCTAAAGATAAAGATGCAATTGAAGATCAGATTACTTTTCTGAGAAAAAATATAAATTAGTTTGACCAATTTTAACGCAAACGTTTAATAAGTTTTATATGGCCATAGATCATAAATATTTTTTAGATAAGTTAGAAGCGATAGAACGTTCTTTAGAAAAAAGAAACAGTGACTTTAATGCTTCACAATTAAAAGAAAAAATTAATCAACGCAATCTATTGCAAAAACAGCATGATGAAACTGCCGCGCTGGCAAAAGAAGTTTCTTTACAAGTAGGAAATCTTTTTCAAGAAAAAGCCAGCCAAGAGACGATTGCAAAGACCAAAGAAAAAGCTGCTCAGTTAAAGGAAGCATTACAAAATATTAAAAATGATTATGAAACCTTAAACAAAGATATCATTGAAATTTTATTAGGTATGCCCAATATTTTGGATGAATCTGTTCCTGAAGGGAAAGATGAAAATGATAATGTTTGTATGATGAGCTGGGGTGAGCCCAAGCAATTTGATTTTGATGTGCGTCCGCATGAAGACTTAGGTGAAGCCTTAGGTATTATAAACTTTGAACAAGGGGCAAAGGTTGCAGGATCAAGATTTACGGTGTTGCATGGTTGGGCTGCTCAATTGGAGCGGGCATTGGTTAACTTCATGCTGGATATGCACCGCAAAGCAGGCTACAGCGAGATTTCTGTACCTTATCTGGTCAATGCGCAAGCCATGACGGGAACCAGTCAATTACCCAAGTTCAGCGAAGATGCTTTTAGTATTGTAGACCCGCAGTACTACCTTATTCCTACAGCAGAAGTCCCAGTCACCAACATTTATGCTAATGAAATTTTAGAAGCCAGTCAATTGCCTTTATCTTATGTTGCGTACAGCCCATGTTTTAGGCGAGAAGCAGGTTCATACGGTCAAGATACCAAAGGTCTGATTCGTCAGCATCAGTTTCATAAGGTGGAGTTGATGCGTTTTGTTCACCCAGAAGAGTCGGCAGATTTGCACGAAGCCTTAACCGAACAAGCAGAAAAAGTTCTACAAGCTTTAGAGCTTCCTTATAGAAAAATGCTCTTATGTGCTGGCGATACTGGCTTTGGCGCGGCCAAAACCTATGATTTAGAGGTATGGTTGCCCAGTCAAAAAAAATACCGGGAAATCTCATCGTGCTCCAATTTTAAGGATTTTCAAGCCAGACGGGCCAATATCAGGTTTAGACCGGAAAATGGTGGTAAACCGGATTATGTACATACCCTCAATGGCTCTGGTTTAGCCGTGGGCAGAACTTTACTGGCTTTATTGGAGAATTACCAAAATGAGGACGGGAGCATAGAATTACCAAAAATTCTTTCCCCTTACATGCAAGATATGTTAAAGATACAACTTCAAAAATAAGGACCTGGTTTCTTATAGATTTTTCAAGGAGGATTGGCCGAGTGGTTGAAGGCGGCGGTCTTGAAAACCGTTAAACGGGCAACTGTTTCGGGGGTTCGAATCCCTCATCCTCCGCCACTTCTTTCATCTCTAAATCGTATTAACAGTTAGTTCAGATGTTCTTAGTCAATTGTGCTAGGATTCGAACCCAGCTCCCTGCGGTCGCGGTTCGTTTGTTTTTTGTGTGAGCTTTGCTCACATGGCTCATCCTCCGCCATTTCTTTCTTAGTATAATCTCCATCATTTTTTCAATTTTGCAGTATTTTTCATATCGTGCATGGATTCGAACCCAGCTCCCTGCGGTCGCGGTTCGTTTGTTTTTTGTGTGGGCTCTGCCCACATGGCTCATGCTCCGCCACTTCTTTGTTAGTAAAATCTTCATCATTTTTTCAATTTTGCAGTATTTTTTTGTATCGTGCTGGGATTCAAACCCACGCTCCCTGCGGTCGCGGTTCGTCTGTTTTTTGTGTGGGCTCCGCCCACGGCGCTCATCCTCAAAGATTGTGATGATCGTAAACTAAAAATTGTCTCTAAAATATTCGGTATCAATGTTGTTGCATGTTTCTACAGCAAGGGCGATTTCGTCTTGGTTGCGGGAGAAATAGGTTTTGCCATGGTGTTTGTTTTTTCTGACCAAGGCGCAGGCCTGACACATTAAATTGTAAGTTTTTTCTATTTCCTCTACGGGCTTGCTGTTTAAATAGATGTCAAGAAATGGATAAGTGGCTGTTTGACAAGCGTACACAGCATCTTCAAGTCTATTTTGTACATTTTGTCCCAAAGCATTGTGTTTTTTCTTAGAAAGATTATCAACCCTATGGATATGTAGGAACTCATGAAAAAACCCAATTTCAGCCAAACGTAGATTCTTTACTTTTTCGAGTATCTTAAGAACATCAATTCTATTTTTATATAGGTGTGTTGATACATCGGCTTTCTGGCTAACTTGATGTTCACAACTCACTTCAAGTGGACGATTCAACATGCTTTGCAAGATTGCACCCGTTAACTGTGGATTAATAACATTGAGCCTGGTTAAGCCTCTTTTAATGGATTGGATAAAACTTTCTTTATAAAGATTGGCTGATTCATGACAGTTTTCAAAGCTAAACGTCCAGCTAAGTGAAGCAAATTGTACTAGGCTTTCAATGGTGTCAGAAGTGTGATTATCTCTATGTATTTCACTGTAAGCAAAATTAGCAAAAAGAAACAAAATTAAAAAAACATGTAAATAACGCATAGCGTTTATATAGTATGAAATAAACTAATATTTCAAGAAAATAACAAGAAAGAAGATATATTTACGATCGGTATTTTTTCATTTTAGAATTTACGGGAGTGAATGGCAGCAGGTGTTTATTGTAGTTATGCTAGAATTTGTACCGAACTTTCCATGCACTGTATTTTTTGCATGGTTTTTCCTATAAGTTTATATTTTGAACTGCGAAAAAGCTGGTTTTATTTAGGGTTTGATTATTGCGTAGGGTATTCATAGGCCCCAATACTGGGAGGATTATTGAATAAGGTACCATTGATATCTCTTTGAATATCTACAATCGCTCCCATGCCAATCAAGGGGGATGTAGGGTTTAGGTTCATATCAAATTGATCTATATCAACAATGTCTGGGTTCTCAATAACCATAGAAGGTTCCCATGAATGGATGTTATCTCTATATATATAACCACTATCGGCATCAATGGCGTAAAGTACGTTCCCTGTGGTAGGTCTAAAACAAGCGTTGTTGCTGTGGTTTGTTGATGTTCCCAAATTAACAACCATGCAACTATCACCATTTGTCTGAGTACCTAAATTTATAAGAAGATTATTTTTAAATGTATTTACGCCCGGTGTAGTGGTGTCATCCATATAAACATTACCTTGCCCAGCCATAAGGGTGTTATGAAAAAATTGAAAAGAAGCTTTACTTCCATTGTGCGAGTAACCATTACCAGCAATCATCAACCAAATCACGGCTTTTGAGTTCGCGTTCTCAGTATAGAAAAAATTGCCATAAACTTTTGCACTTGGGGCATAGCCGTTCTGTATACTAAAAGCTGGGTAGTTTTTCATGTGAACTTCATTGTATCTAATATGAGCGTTTTGAGGTGTACCGTCTTCATTTCCAGCCAACCCCATAGCAGTTTGATTCCCTCTGTCGCCCTGCTGAACTCTATTACACTCAACAACAGCATTATGAACGCTTTGTGACATTGATATTCCTGTGGCTCGATCTTGGCCATTTACTCCAAAATTTGTTACATAGTTATGCCCGATGTATAAGTCAGTAAGTGTTGAGGGCGTGGCACCATGAACAGCTCTACCACAATAAGCTGTAATACCATGGTTGGAAGCCCCATCAACATGGTTGTTGATAAAATGGATATCAGACATATCCGTGTTCCATGTCTGAATCAATGCAGCTATAACATAGTCATCATTTTGATCACCACAGTTTAAAATATGGTTATTTTGTACAATAATATTATTTTCCATAGATTGAATGGCATCAGGTGAATAATAGCTATCAGTTCCTCCTACAACTAGTCCAAAAACATTGTATCCTGAACCATCTATGGTTGTATTTTGAAAAATGACATGGCTAGCACCACTAATATTGACAATAGCTAAATTTGGAGCGGTCCGGTCAGCAGCAGCTCTAAGAACAGCTTTTTCACCATCTCCCCAGTAGTTACCATCCCAAATAATAGGAGATTCTTGGGTGCCACTTCTAAATATTCTCAAGGCTTGTGTTTCAATAAAAATATCTCCACGTTTTAGTGCAATAAGGCTTCCAGGTTGAGTGACTGTTTGAGCAGCATGATGTGGCGTTTTCCAAGCTTGGCTCGGGGATAAGCCGGTGTTTTGGTCGTTGCCACTTGTACTTACATAGTAAATCTTTGTTGGAGTAATTGTAGTAGGCACAGGCGTTTCTTGGCATGCGGCACCAATTATAGGGTTTAAACCATTATCCTCTACTTGAATACTTTGATCAAGCAAACTACAGCTAGAAAATAGTAGTAGCATATTAATAATACCTGCATACAAACAGTGACGAAAATAACAGGTCGTATAAATCATGACTATAATTATAAATGCAATTTTCATTCCTAAAAAACTATAATTTAAGTATCTAAAATCATAGAATTTTATATTCTTAGCAGAGTCCAAAGAGCAAAAAAAGTTATTCTAATCGCACTTTACTGGCGAAATTTTGCACAGTATAAATAGGGCTTGACTGTTAATCTAAATAGAGTTGTTTGATTAAATTGATCTAGCATTCTGAAGAGTTATCAATAAGATGACTAATGATTTTACGGCTTTTCTACAATTATGACGTTTTAATATCAACAACAATATAGAAAAATTTAATACTGCAAGTCAACAGTAATTAATCAATATAATCATTGACAGAAAAAACGCATGCGTTATTGAAGGCGGATGAACGTTAAGATTAAGAAGTTAGTAAGTGAAGCTGTGATTCCAGCGTATGCCAAAGAGGGTGATGCGGGCATGGATTTAACCTGCGTGTCTGTGGATCAAACAGAAATGTATGTAGAATATGGTACTGGGTTGGCACTGGAGATTCCTCAAGGTTATTGTGGCCTTTTGTTTCCACGCAGCAGTGTTTCAAAAACCGGGCAGTCTTTGTGTAATTCCATTGGCTTGGTTGACTCAGGTTACAGGGGTGAATTGCGTTTGCGTTACTATGCGCAAAATAGCGACGCACTGTATGCTATTGGGGATAAGGTAGGGCAGCTTTTAATTATGCCTTACCCATCAATACAACTTGAAGAAGTATCTGAGTTAAGCACTTCTGAGCGTGCTCAAGGGGGCTTTGGTAGCACGGGGCAGTAAAATTATGAGCGATGGTAAAGAAAACTTTGTGGCTTTGGATACACTGGATACAGATATTCAGTGCGAGCTGCGTTATTATAGTACAGAAAATTTTACCGGTGAAAAAGTACCAGGCTATCAAGCCTCACGTTGTTTTTTAAGTAAGCCGGCAGCGCAAGCTTTATTAAAAGTAGAAAAAGATTTAAAAAAACTAGGATTGGGTCTGAAAATTTTTGATGCCTATCGTCCGCAAACAGCGGTTAATCATTTCATAGCATGGTCAGAACAAGATAATAAAAACGCCATGAAACAACGCTTTTATCCCAACTTAGAAAAAAAAGATCTTTTTAATGGCTACCTTTCCTGTAAATCTGGGCATAGTCGTGGCAGTAGCATTGATTTGACCTTAATCAACAGTCAAGGTCAAGAGTTGGATATGGGCACTGAGTTTGATTACCTAGATGAGTTATCGCATACGCATAGTCAAAATGTATCTGAACAGGCCCAAAACAACCGGTTAATTTTAAAACAAGCCATGGAAAAACATGGTTTTGAAAATTACCATAGAGAGTGGTGGCACTTTTCATTAATCAATGAACCACATCCTGATACCTATTTTGATTTTGTGATTGAATAAATTTTTTCTTCAATAATCTCCAATAAAAAGTGAACATAAAAACCATATATTAGGATAAGTAGGGGTTTGTTTTAAATGTTTTGAGCTAAGTCTTAGCCCTGTGATTAAGTAAAGCATTATGATAAAATATTATGATTGTTTAGAATTTGTTTAATATTGGTTAGCGGTATAACACTTTCACTGTTTATGCTTGCCTGTGACTCATCCATTGAAGGCAAGGGTGTATGTTCTTTAGGGGATATTGAGTTGCGCACATGCAGTTTACCGCATGGGCAAGGTCAAGAAAGTTTTCTTTGTGATTTAGAGGGTTGGAAAAAAGCAAAAGAGTGTAGTTTAGAGACATGTGAGGATGGTTATTTTGAAAAGAATCAAGTCTGCCAAGCCATGACCACTTTAGGGGGAACACAATATTATGTGAGCTCAGATGGAAATGATTCTAACCCTGGAACACGCTCAGCTCCCTGGAAAACCCTGAATAAAGTTAATACAATGTTTAGTAATCTATCTGCTGGAGATGCTGTTTTATTTAGAAGAGGAGATCAATTTAGGGGGAGTTTACAAATTAATAAATCTGGAAATTCTTCATCACCTATTCTTGTAGGAGCCTATGGTGAAGGCAAACGTCCAGTTTTAACCGGCTTTACACAAGTGACCCAATGGCAAAATGATGGGGGAGGCGTTTACTATGCAGATATTCAAGACTTAACAAGTGATGTGAATACCGTTGCAATGAATGGTAGTTTGAAAGCCGTAGGGCGTTACCCCAATGATACTTGGTTGACAGCTGAAGCTGTTTCTGGATCAAGTTCAATAACAGACAATGAGCTAACTTCTTCACCAAATTGGACCGGTGCACAAGCATTGGTTCGTAAAAATCGTTGGATTTTTGATCGTATGCAAGTGACATCACATAGCGGGCAAACTTTAAGTCTTTCAGGTGGTGGGTACAATGCAACACCGGGCTATGGATATTTTTTTCAACGTGACCGAAAAACCTTGGATGTTTTTGGTGAATGGTATGTTGAAGAAACAGCAGCGATGAATAGTAACAGACTTTATGTTTACTTTGGTCAATCAGGACCAAGTCATCATAAGGTGGAAGTTAGTGTGCATAGAGATGTTATTTATAATCTTGGACATGGTTATATTGTGATCAGTGATTTACAGATAGAAGGGGGGGATAGAAGTGGGCTATATTTAGCAAATGCTCCACACGTGACTCTACAAAACAGTCGTATCCAACTCATAGGAGATACCGCTGTTTTAGGTGAGAACAACTCTATAAACTCTGACAATCTTATTATTTATAAAAATACAATTTCAAGTATTGCCAATCGAGGGATTAAGCTTGGTATTCAATTTCCTAATGCTTTAATTGATCAAAATCATATTCAAGACATAGCTATTTTCCCAGGTATGAGTGGAAACAGTGACAATCAAGGGGGTGCTTTTATTTCGCATGCAAATAATGGAACGATAACCAATAATACAATTGAGCGCATAGGTTATACTGGGGTTCATTTTTATGGTGGAGGTATGTTAGTAGAAAACAACGTCGTTCGTGATTTTTGTCTTGTAAAAGATGATGGCGCTGGCATTTACTCTTATCAAGGTGAAGCGGTGAGAGCGCAATCTATGGTTCGCAACAATATTGTTGTTAATGGTTTTGGAAACTCAGAAGGAACTCCCAATGGAGAGGGTGATGCTTTTGGAATTTATATGGATGACCTAACGGAAAACGTAAGCATTGAAAATAATTCAGTGGGTATGATGGGATATGCGCCATTGTACATTCATAATGCACAAAGAGTTGATGTGTTAAACAATACATTTTTTGATGGACATCGTGCTGGTGCCTTGATGAAACACGATAATTTACATCCGTCTAATCCAATCCGTGAAATAGAAATGACAAACAATACGTTTATTAATGTAAAAAGTGGCCAAGCTGCTTTAAGTATTTACACGCTCAATGAAGATGTAGGACAAATGGGTATATTTAATAACAATCACTATGTTCTTTCAGATCAAAGTGGAACAGCTATTGCCTGGGGAAAATCTGGCGATGGCACACATAGAACCGGCTATAACACTTCAACATGGTTTCAAAGTTATGGTTATGGAGAACAGTCACAAACAATTGTGGCCAATTCAAATCCTTATATAGTAAACAATAGTTTAAGTTCAAACTTGGCAAGTACAAGTTCCATTAACTTGTTCTCTTATGATAGCTCTATCACAATTGATCCAATAGAAGAAAAAGACTATAGATTAAGTTTCAGTATAACTGGATCAGCAGATGATGTGATTCGTTTTTCAATCAGTAAAGTGTCAAACTACTTGTATCTTTCAGAGTTGCTGTATGCCGAAGTAACTGAGCAAGTACAAAACTATGAATTTATCATCAAGATGAAACTGAGTGAGTCAAACCCAATGATTTATTTTGATGCTGGACCTGATTTTGGATCTGCCACTATCAATAACATAGAGTTGATAGAAGTCGATACCACAAGCAGTAATCTAGCACCAAAAATGTTTTACAATGAAAATGATTTTGAAATTGTAGTCCCCTTAAATCAAGCTTACCAAGATTTAAATCAAAATAATTACAGTGAATATTTGCGTCTGTCACCGATGTCTTCAAAAATACTTTGGCCACAAAATTAAGACTTTATTTAAACTATTTATGGGTATTTAATGCTAACGGTAATTTCACCATCTTCATTGCTTTGACAACTATGACTGGAAAACTGTTGGCTTTGTTCCAAACATTCACAGCTGTAACTTTCTACACATAATTCAGGCATGCCTTGGCAAGCATAGTTGGTAGAAGAAGGATTAGCGCCGCCAGTACTGGCTTCACAAATAGGGAGGAAAATATTGCAAGTGGCTACCCCTCCACAGTCAAAACTGAGATCACTGGGAACGGGGATATTGGGGAAACCATCGTTTCCTGATTCAGAACAATTGCTATGTAGAGTAATACAAATCAGAAAACCCAAGGCTATTAAAAGACGTTTCATACTTGTCGAGTATAGCAAAATACTGACATTGAGCAAAATGCTTAGATCAAATCAAATTTTCCAAAAGGATGGATAGGGGCTTTCAAAGGTCATGTTTTTTTCTTGGCCAGGTACTGGGGTTGTTATTTGCCAAGCATGCAGGTGCATAGGTGGAGAAGGCTCAGTGCTGTTGATAAGACTTAAGTAAAAATCATCTCCTAAATCATAAATAGGATCTCCTACTATTGGACAACCTAAATGTGCCATATGCACGCGCAACTGATGCCGACGCCCCGTTTTGGGGAACAGTTTTACATAGCTATGTTTAGCGTCAGTTTTAATGGTTTCAAAGCGGGTGTAAGCATTTTGACCTTCTTGAGCAACTTTACGTTTGATTTTAACAACACTTGTATCATCATCAGCCAAAAAGTTATCTAAAACACCTTCATCTTTGAGTAACGGTCCATTGAGTTGGGCTAGATAAACTTTTTCTAAATTTGCACTTGAAAAAACCCTGCCATAAAAGCGTGCGGTTTCAATATTTTTAGCCAGAATCACCAAACCAGAAGTAAGCCGGTCTAAACGATGAACAGGCCGTATTTCAGGATCATTCAGTTGCTTTTGAAAAAACTCAACCAAATTATCTTGCCCGGGTTTGCCAGCTGGATGAACCAACATGCCTGAAGGCTTATCAACAACCAAGATGTTGTGGTTTTGATACAGGATATCAACATGGTCAAATTTTTGTATGTAGCTCATGATTGTTAAAGTTTGCAATTCATGCTTGCAAGTTGTTTTTGCACAGCTTATAAGGGGTATGCCTTATGGATGCAACAAAAAAAATAACAGTTTTTTCCTATCGGCGCTGTCCTTTTGCCATGCGGGTGCGCATGACTTTGCATGAAAAAAACATTATTTTTGAAACCAGGGAAGAAAAATGGGGCGCCTTTTCTCAAGAGCTTAAAGAAAAACATCCTGAGGCTAAAGTCCCAGTTTTAGTACATGGGGACACCGTTATATATGAGTCAGCTATTATAACGGAGTACATAGAGGATGCTTTCCCAGAACCTGCTTTACTGAGTCAAGACCCTAAACAAAGAGCAAAAATGCGACTATGGACGTATTGGTGCAATCACGTCTTTAAACCACATGTTGATCATTATAAGTACGGTACAGCACGATCAAAAGCAGAAGATGTTGAGAAAGCACCGGATAATTTACGCAAGGACTTGGAAAAACTTGAGCAAACGCTTGTTAAACAAGCCTATTTATTAGGAGATACAATCAGTTTAGCAGATATTCATGTCTTTCCTTTTTTACGGCAATTGAATAAAGTCAATCCAAGGTTGGCCAGTTTAGATGAGTGTCCAGCCACACTTCAATGGTTGAACAAACTTTTGGCAAGACCTGCTTTTGAAAAAACAATGGAGAAAAAAAATGCTTAAGTACATGCATAACATGAAAGAAAGAGAGGATCTTGAACAAGCTTTGGCTGCAGAAAATTTTGCTAGGATTCCAGCATCTTTTTATAAGTATGGCAAGATAGAGAGCCCACAAGATTTTCGCAACGAACTGTATAAATTTTGGTACCCAATGCGTGTTTTTGGTCGAGTTTATGTTTCCAATGAAGGGATTAATGCTCAAGTCAGTGTTCCTGAGTTTTTGTGGAATGAATTTGTTGAGACGGTTCATTACTTTCCTTTACTAAAAAAAATCATGATTAATCGTTCTACAGATCAAGGACGAGCAGCCTTTTTAAAGTTAGATATTAAGCTACGTCAAAAAATTGTAGCGGATGGGATCGAGGGCAATTTATTTGATGAAGTTGAGCCCGGAGAACACTTGTCTCCCCAAGATTTTCATGAAAAATTAGCAAGCAAAGATGTTCTTCTTATTGATACACGCAATGATTATGAGTGTGAAACGGGACATTTTGAAGGAGCATACTGTCCACAATCAAAAACCTTCAGTGAAGTTTTACCAGAAATAAAAACCAAGTTTGCGCAAGAAAAAGATAAAACCATTTTAATGTATTGCACAGGCGGTATCCGCTGTGAAAAGGCCAGTGCCTATATGAAAAAAGAAGGTTTTAATAAGGTTTATCAACTTAAAGGTGGAATTATCAATTATCTTAATACTATAAAGCGTGAAGGCAAAGACTCCAAATTTAAAGGGAGTTTGTTTGTGTTTGATGGAAGAATGGCAGAACCCACTGTGGATCAGGTTTTAAGCCGATGCCATCAATGTGGTGCAGCTTATGATGTTCATAGTGACTGCGCCAATGTTAAATGTCATACTTTAATGATTCAATGCCCACAATGCGCAGAAAAGTTTTCTGGGTGCTGTGGAGAAACTTGTCAAAAAACGATTATAGGAGAGCAAGCGCATGTTTGATCAACATACATTTATTGATTTTATGTTAAAGCATAAGGTGGTTGGGACCTTTGAACAAGCAATTCAGCTTAACTCAGGTAGGTACTCTAACTGGTATGTTAATTGGAGAGATGTAGCCCAAGATGCCTATGCACTAGACTTGTTATGTGATCAAGTTTTGGCTTTTACCAGCAGTCTAAATTTACAGGTAGATACATTTTATGGTGTTCCTGAAGGTGCGAGTAAGCTAGGGTTTTTATGTCAGTACAAGTTTGCTAAACAATCAGAAAATTTTGCTTTAGGCTCGCATGTTTTATCTATGGGTAGAGGAAAAGTGAAAGCGCATGGCAATCCCAAAGATCAATTTTTCTTGGGTGTTCCCAAAGGTAGAACTCTGGTGATTGAAGATGTAACCACAACAGGCATGTCTTTGGTTTTAGCCATCAAAAAGCTTAAAGAAGCACAAGTTGATGTTGTGGCTGCCATTGCTTTAACCAACAGAATGGATGACCCCAATATTAATGTTGAAAAAGAACTGGCTGCTTTGGGTGTTCCCTATCAATGTTTAAGTACGGGTAAAACGATTGCACAACATATGCTGAATCGCCATAATGAAGGCCAATTTATGCTTTCTGAAGCCAGCATAAAAGAATTTGAAGTACTTGCTCAAAGTTAATAACCGTAATCAATACGCGCAAATAGCACATACATTAAGGTATTTTTAGTTTGTATGCGACAAAAAGGGCCTTGAGTGCATAACAAAAAAATAATACAACGCATAAAATTTTTAATTTAAGATTTTTTCTGGGGGGAAATATGAAAAATCTAAACTTAATGCGCCGTATTGTTTTGATTATTGTTGTTTGTTGTGGGTTTAATCTTTATGCACAAGAAGCAACCATGCAAAGTGTAACTGCTGATATGAAAGTATATCAAGTGAGCATGGAATACAATGTTGGTTATACAAAAACAGCTCGGCAAAACTATTCTTTTACTATCAAATGCTCCGATGAAACGGAAAAATGTTCTTTGCACTTTAAAATCAAAGATCAAGATAACAGACTATTGTTTGATATTATGTTTTCAGATAAAGCTGAGCCCATGCTAAGCAATATAGCGCTATACAGCGATGTTACGGATAAAACTTTAGAAGAGGTCTTGCCGGCAATCAATAATTGTAAAGAGTTGGATAGTTTGTTTTCCAGTATGTACAATCAATATTTAGCGTTTTCTGAAGATATCAAATTCAATGAAGCCAGTAATACTTATGAAGGTTATGAATACAATCATGCCACACCTTTGGTCTTTTTAAGTAAATCAGTTTTACAATTATCACTGTTACTTAAAGAGAAAGCGAACACTGATATTGATGAATGCCAAAGAGAACATCAATTAGTGGATGTGCCTGTTTTGTTTTGGAAATTAGAAATGTGCCCAATTGCAAAAATCAGTAAGGCTTTAAATCAGCTTAGCAATGCTTCTGTACTTTTAGGGGTTGATTATCAAATGGCTTGTACAAGAAACTATAATAATAGTTCAAGCAGCAGACTCATGTTAATGGGAGATGATGGAAGAGATATTTATATAGCTCCCCCAAGGCAAGGTTGTCCTGGGTATGAGATTGGTCATAAATTGCGCCAGTATGGAGCTATGTATGAAAGCGCTCAAGAGCAATACATTGACGCTTGGTATGCAAAGTAGAAGTCACATGCTACAAGGGCCTAAATCCGGTAAGACTTTAAAGTAATTATACTTTTTTAGCCCATGTGCTGCACCAGCCTTTTGCCGGCACATAACCATCAGGTAAAAGCGTGCATTTGCCATAAGTTTTACCAGCTTCTGGTGTATAAAAGCTACAATTTGAGCACAACTGATCTTTGCCTTCAACGTCACCGCGTTTAATTCTAAGGGCTGGGTCAGCATTTTTAGCATCTTCAACATATTTGAGGTTAACAGCCATTTTATTCTGTGGATCTACATATTTAACAGATTCTTTTTTAGCTGGAGCAGGCGTAGGAGATTCTGTGGCAGTGGCTTCCGGGGTTCCAACCGGGGTAGCTTCTTGCTGTATACTTTCTTGAGGAGGTTCAGTTGCTTGTTTTGGAGCTTCTTTTTTCTCAGAACTTGTGCATGCACCCAAAACCAAGGTACTCAAACTGGCAAAAAAACTTTTTTCAATAAAATCGCGTCTATTCATGCTGGCTTTATAACGCAAAACAGAGCAATTGATAATAAATTTTGCTTGATAAAGGTATTTTTAAGATAAATGATGATTTGTCAGAGGAAGCATGGTTTTATTGATAAATATCAAGCAGTGAGATGGAAGAGCTTTGTTTGCAGTGCTCTAAAATAGCTTGAGCTCTTTTTGCCAAAGGAGTTTTTTTAATTTTTGTTAAGGCGTAATTTGCTTCTAGGTACAATTGTTGGATACGCTCACCAATGATTTTGGCTTGTTCAAAATTTTCAATTCTAGCGTAGTCTTGTTGGAAATTGAGAGATTGTAAAAAGAAAATATGCTTATAACGGTATTGAGATAAGGTGTTGATTTCATCAAGAGGCAGGCCATAGGCGGCACAATCAAGAAGACCACGTTCAATGAAAATAAATTCTTTTGGATCTAGTTGATTTTCTATATGTGTCTGAAATTTAACAATATCGCGTTCAAACTCAACCTGATCTTCACGCAAGGTATGTGTGCTAATATTTTGACTGTTACCTATATCAATCAATCCACGAGCAACTTCTGGAATCACTTTAAAGCCCATGAACCGCAAGTAATTTCCTAAACTGGTGATGCCAGAGCTGGGAGCTCCTGTGATAATGTGCCAGTTGGTTTGAATCATGATGCAGGTGTTCTATCTGAATCAAAGCTTAAATAAAAATTTTTGCTGTAAAAACTGAATTTTAATTTTTGTCTTTTTAAATTAAAAAAAATCATATAGGAAAACTTTATGCAGTGTAGAACTTGGGTTTGTGACGCCATTAAGACAATTGAGCAGGATTTTCAACGTTCGGCAGATACACATCTTTTAAAATTAAATATTCCAAAATTAAAAAATATTCACTTGTATTTTAAAGATGAATCCATTCACCCAACCGGAAGTTTAAAGCATCGGTTAGCAAGATCTTTGTTTTTACATGGAATTTGTAATGGAAAGATCACGGCCAATACAACGGTTATAGAGGCTTCTTCAGGTAGCACGGCCGTTTCTGAAGCCTATTTTGCTAGGCTACTTAACTTAAAATTTATTGCTGTGATGCCAAAAAGCACATCCGTAGAAAAAATTGAACAAATCAAATTTTATGGTGGCGAATGTTTTATGGTGGACGATCATAGAGAAATTTATTCTCAAGCCGAGTCTTTAGCAAAAAAACTGAATGGTCATTATATGGATCAATTTACCTTTGCTGAGCAAGCAACCGATTGGCGAGGCAACAATAATATTGCGGACTCCATTTTTGAACAAATGGCAAAAGAAGATTTTCCTGATCCAAGTTGGATTGTTGTAGGTGCGGGTACCGGAGGAACCTCAGCCACCATAGGCCGCTATATTCGCTATTTGTCTAAAACGACTAAACTGTGCGTGGTAGATCCAGAGAACAGCGTTTTTTTTGATTATTATAAAACAGCAGATAAGACACTTTGTTCAGAGCAAGCTTCCGGCATTGAAGGTATAGGTCGGCCAAGAGTAGAACCTTCATTTATTGCCAGTGTGATTGATGAGATGATACGTGTACCCAACGCAGCATCCATTGCTGGGGTTCACTTTTTAGAGAAACTGCTGGGTAAAAAATATGGTGGCTCTACAGGTACCAATCTTTTTGGCATGATAAATCTTGCGCATCAAATGTATAAAAATAAACAGCAAGGGTCTATAGTGGGTTTAATGTGTGATAATGGTGATCGTTACTTGCAGACTTATTACAATCCAGACTGGCTTAAGCTTAAAGGTTACGATATCAATCAATGGTACAAGGTTTATGAAAAATTTTATGATACCTTGTCTTGGTTAAAGTAAAAAAATGAACCTTAA
Source organism: Oligoflexia bacterium (assembly GCA_035326705.1). Taxonomy (NCBI): domain Bacteria; kingdom Pseudomonadati; phylum Bdellovibrionota; class Oligoflexia; species Oligoflexia bacterium. The sequence goes on along the minus strand of DAOLES010000003.1, from coordinate 87,300 downwards.
AAAATTAAAATCTTATGAAAAGCAGTTTTTTATGCGTTACCCTGGCGGGTTTGAAAACCCGGAAATGCAAGAGATTGCTAAAAAACATAAAATGCCCAAAATGATGGATTTTGTAAAATCTACTTTTGCTAAACAGAATTTTGATGATGTAGAACTACTTATTGCAAATTTTACAAAGCTTGTAGGTCAATCCAGTATGGTTTCTGTTTTTGAGAAAGCAAAGTTGAGAGACCATTTAAAAAGCATGTATCATGAAGACAAACAGATTTTATGCCAAGGCTTGTATCAACTTTTACATGGTAAAATGCAATTAGGCTTTGAAATTATTATAGATCAATTAGAAAAAGTGAAATTAGCCAAATGGACAATATTAACGGCATTACCAGTGTATTATAAACCCAAAAAAGAATATTTTATTAAACCGACAACCGTCAAAAAAATTATTCATAACTTTGAGTTGGATCTGGTTTATAAACCTTTACCCAGCTGGTCATTTTATAAAAATATACGCAGCCACCTAGACCAAATGAAAAAACAGGTAGACGCAAGGCTCTCACCCAGTAACGCAGCATTTACCGGTTTTTTAATGATGACCATGGAGTAGACTGTTTTTTATAGCGTTTGGCCTAGGCCATATTTTTTTTCGGCCTGTTGATAGTACTTTTTTGCGTCAGGTAATAGTCTTTTAATGGTATTTATTCTTGTTGCACCTGCAGGGTGTGTTGATAAAAACTCTGGAGGAGCCTGCCCCCCTGCTTGAGAGAACCTTTGCCAAAAACGTAAAGCTTCTTCTGGGTCATAACCCGCTTTGGCCATATATTTTAAGCCAATCACATCGGCTTCAGTTTCACTTTCTCTACTGTGCGGAAGAGCAAAAGCGACATTTGATCCAGCACCAAAGATATTCATGATTTGATCATGGGCAGCAGGGTTTTTAAACAGGCCTGAGGTTGCTCCACTGAGGAGACCCAAGCCAAGTTGTTGTTTCATCTGCTGAGAAATGCGTTGTCCAGCATGTCTTAAAACAGCATGCGCAACTTCATGCCCCATGACTGTGGCCATGCCGGCTTCATTTTTAAGATAAGGGAAAATACCCGTATAAAACGCAACTTTACCTCCGGGCATGCACCAAGCATTCACTTGCTCGGAGACAATAATATTAAATTCCCAATTAAAGTCAGGTTGGGCGGCTTCTTGGGCAATTTCATTGCCTACACGTTTTAGAATGCCATTGAGACGAGGGTCTTTGCTGATTTTTTCTTTTTTCATGACTTCGGCATAGGCTTGTTCACCCATTTGCTTTTCTTCAGCAGGGGTGGTGAGCATCAATGTTTTTTGTCCAGTTTCAGGGATTTCAACACATGCAGATACAAACAGACTTAAAAACAAAAACAGGCTTATTTTTTTAATACTATATTGATTGTTTAGCATTGGAGTAAAATAGCAAAAAATAAAAGGTCGGTCATGTTTTGTATGAAACACAGGTACTTTTTGGTTTCAATTTAACCAATATAAAGCTATTAAAAAAATTAATATTAATCCTATTGATTAACAATAATATTTATGCAATAGAAAATGACATGTGTAGGGGGAAATATACGTGTTTAATGATTTTGTTTATGGTCCAAGTCGTATTTGGTCAGTCAGAGCCTATTGCTGGGGTTAGGGTTGCAAATGAAACAAGTACAACATCTTCTCATTTAAACGCAGTCAGCTCTGAGTATTCGTATAACTCTATGGATCATAGCATTAAAGTTATTCCATGGAAAAAAGAGATCAATGTAATAATGGATGCAATTGATAAGCATCATTTTAAACTGCGTTCACTAGAAGAGCTTAATCAAGTTCTTATTAACGGCACACTCAATAGTTTTGACTTGTATGCAAGCATCAATCAAGAAGAGAAAACCTATCTAGAGTCTAGGTTTAGAGCATTTTTTGATCGTGAAAGTTTTCCTAATGTCATTCAATACATAAATCAAAACCATCCACAGCCTGACCAGTACCTTCCTGTAAACAGAGATGAAGAAACAGGAAAAATAGAAGTTGATGAGAACTATTTTAGCTGGCTGGAAGAACATGTTTTTCGGCAAAGTAGGGCAAAAGAAATTTTTCAACATGAAGTAGACGCTTATAAATATGCCGCTCTTTTGCATGGCATAGCACAAGTTCTTGATCCAAACTCATGGTTTACTTTTGATAGCGCGAGTTATGCTCGAGCTTCTAATCTTATTGATGGACAAAATAGCCCATCTTCACAAACAGTTTCACAACAAGAAAATAAGAGTGTTTTTAGTAGACCCCATCGTTTTGGTAAAGTTAGCTTACAAGATAGGGTTTTATGGGTCAGGTTTAGTCATGAATTAGGTATGGATGCTTCTGATAGTTTATTAAGCATACTCAGTGAATATCAAAACAGCTATGATAGTGTTGTTTATGATTTTCGTAATACGCTGGGTGGAATAAGAGCAGAATTTGAACACATTCTTGAACCCTTTATTGCTTTAGAAGAGCAAGATATTCTTATGGCCAGCTTTTTTGATAGACAAGGCTATGAAAGTTTACCTGAACGAATGCTAATAAGAAAACAAGGAAGTATTCAGCGTTCATGGCAAGAGCCAGCAATCAATAAAACTTTGCTGGTGTATACCAGTCCAGTTTCATCATCGGGTGCAGAAATTGTAGCCATGGCGGTGCAGGATTTAGGATTAGGTGTAGTTGTAGGACAAAGAAGCAGTGGTAAGACAACAGCGGCAGAGTCCTACTTGGTGGGTCCTTTGGCGTTTTGGTTGACCCAATACAAGTTTTTTGGTCCTAAAGGCACTTCTCCTAAAGGGATTAAGCCAGATCTTGAATTGTATTTAGAGGATGAAAAAAGCTATCTTAGAAACTATGAAAAACAATTTGCAATCAATTATCCACAACAATTATCACATGAACAGCTAAATGGAGTCTACAATTCTAGTCAATTATGGTTTGTAGACTTTGAAGAGAAAAGGACGGCCTTACAAGAAGCAATCCAAGCTAGTTTTTTAAAGCATAGAAAGTTTAAAACTGCATTAAAAAGCAAAGAGCTTGATCAAGATCATTTAATTAAGTTCATAATAAAAGTATTGAATACCTATTGTGAAAGAGAACAATTGGTATCTAGGTGTGATGTTGAAACGATGAATGAAACGATTGCAGCATATTTTGAATAAAGCTATTGAATACATTTAATCGTTAAAAAAGATTAAAGGGTAAGCTAAATAATTTGATTTAATGCTGAGTAGGGTTAGTGAAAAAAATGGCGGAGAGAGGGCCATGCTCGCGTAGCGAGCCAAATAGACAAACGAACCGCGCCAAAGGCGCGAGGTTCGAATCCCTCTAAAACGGATTAAAGGGTAAGCTAAATGGTTTGATTTAACAATGAGTAGGAATAGTCAAAAAATGGCGGAGAGAGGGGGATTCGAACCCCCGAAACGGAGGTTCTCTCCGTTTACTCGCTTTCCAAGCGAGCTCCTTCGGCCACTCGGACACCTCTCCTAATATTTTTTTGTTTGCGCTATATACAACAGTCAGTCAATTTGAGCAAGCTCCCTGAATGAAGCATAAAAAGAGTCTAAAAAAGTGTGTGAGGGCGTGCGATTTATTTGCATCAAAATCATAACTGTGTAACTTAATATTTAGCGTGAGGGGACCTTACACATTAAAACAAAACATTTTTAAATTAGGCTTGTGTTCTTGTTTATTGTTTTCGTTTGTAAGCTTTTCTCAAGCGCCAGCGATTCACGGTATTGCTAGAGCTAAAGCACATCAAAAAAAACTGCTTCTACAATCATTTTTAGAAGGAACGGATAAAAATTGGCGGCGTCATTGTAATCTTGATGTTATTAATCGTCATCAACGTCATATTGAAGCGATGGCTCGTAAATATGGTGTTCTTGCTGACTCGGGTCGCTATATCCTATGTTATGAATACCATGATGATCAAAGCAAAGACATGGCTCAAGACTGGCTGGCCAAGCGCAGGTTGTTGCCTTTAGGGGTAAATGGTTTTTTTCCTGATCTGGGTGAAAATGATGTTGGGCCCGATGGGTATATACAGACACCCACATTTGTTGCCACAGATAAATATGCGCGATCAGAAGCCATTGCTAGAAATGATCTGACTTATTTTTTTAAAATTTTAGAAGAAAATAGAATTTTGGAAGAAGAGGGGCAACAACCAGATAATGCTCCACGCAACGGCAGAGATCATTGGATATTTTCAACAGTGGGGATAGCGGAGTTCGGTATCTTTACCGCCTTAAGTTTTGTGATGGATGGACATGTTCAAAACTCAAATATTGCAAGAGCTTTTCAAAACGCATCTGGAGAGTGGGACCTCAATACTGTTGCTCAGGAATTGGTTAACAATGAAGAGCTGGTTATTGAAATACTGTTTGCAAGAATCAAGAACTCGCGGGATGTTTATATCCAGTATGCATATAAAGATATATTGTATAGTTTTAGCACTATTTTACAGTTGCACACTATGGGATATTTTAAATACCACGCACTACAACGTGAAAACAATTTAAAAGAAGAAGATTTACCTGATGAAGTTTTAGATTGTTTTGAACCAGAAGCAGAGCCTATGCCTAAGGCTGTGCCAGCAAAATACAATGATCCAAGAGGTTAATTGTTCTCGCTGCCAGGGGAACAGTCTAAACCCATTACCTAGAAATAGAAGGGGTGACCAGGTATAGGATACCCGTCCTACAATCAGTCACTTGTATGGAGAAAAAGCCATAGAAGCTATTGAAAAATCATAATTTTTTTTGGTATAAAAATTGAACACTCCTAGAGCGCATTAAATAATCTAAGGAGGATCAAATGAAAGTATACAATACATCACTGTTGGCATTATTGGCATTAACACATATGGTGCAAGAGCCTATTGTTTATGGGCAGAATTCCACGCCTATAAAACAAGATAAAGGGGTTCATCAAAAAGCTTATTTGGTTAACCTTAATACGGCCAGTTTAAAAGATTTGGAATACCTACCTGGAATTGGTAGAACGCTTGCTATACGCATTGTCGAGCGCCGTAAAATAAAACAATTTAATCATATTGATGACTTAAAATATGTTGAGGGGATAGGGGAAAAAAAATTTAATAAACTTAAAACGATGATTAAAGTTAAGTAAGAAGCGTGATTAACCACATTGCTTGTTTGATATAACTGTGGACTTGGAGTATAAGGTCTTATCATGCGTATAGGCATTGCCCAAATCAATACATGTGTTAACAACGTGGTTTTCAACAAAGACAAAATAATCTCAATGCTGGAAAAAGCAGGCAATGAAAATATTGATTTATGTGTTTTTCCAGAGTTAAGTTTGACGGGCTACCCTCTAACAGACGCAAGTTTTTCATCTGGCTTTTTAAATGTGGTTCAAGTGCATTTAGAAAGCTTGGCTCAAAACAGTGGAAACATGTGGTTTATTGTTGGGGCTCCACACAAAACATCTTCTGCAATTTATAACGCTGCGTATGTTATGGGAGAAGGAAAAATTCAGCATATTGCGCATAAGAGCTTATTACCCAATTATGATGTGTTTGATGAGCGGCGCTACTTTTCACCAGATCATAGCCAGCCATTGGTGTTTAATTATAAAGATAAAAAAATTGCCGTTTTGATTTGTGAAGATATCTGGGAAGATTTTGTAGAAGAGAAGCATTTTAAATATGAGAGTGATCCTTTAGATCAATTAGAAGAAGAAAAAGTTGATCTGTTGGTGAATATTTCAGCTTCACCGTATTACGTTGGTAAAGAAAAGATTAGGCAACAAGTACTTCAAAGAGCCGTAAAAAAACTGAATTGCCCCATGGTTTATGTTAACTTGGTTGGAGGCAATGATGAAATATTATTTGATGGAGAAAGTACGGTTGTTTCTGCCCAAGGTGAGATAGTGCAACAGTCTTCTAAATTTACGGAAGGGTTTTCTAGTTTTGACCTGGAAAAAAAGAGTTTAAGTCCTATTCAAACAACTTATTCAGAACCCGTGCAAATATTATGGCAAGCATTGTGTATGGGCGTAAAAGATTTTTTTACTAAAACCCATCAATCCAAAGCAATTATTGGTTTATCTGGTGGGATTGATTCAGCCTTAGTTTTGGCTATTGCATGTGAAGCTTTGGGCAAAGAAAATGTGACGCCAATCTACATGCCATCGCAATACTCAGCTCAGATTTCACAAGAAGGGGCTGAGGACTTGTGTAAAAACCTTGGCATAGCGTTAAACACAATTGCCATTGATGGCTTAAGAACAAGTTTTGAGCAGAGTTTAGAACAGATTTTTTTAGGCCAACAAGTCAATGTCACCGAAGAAAATATTCAAGCAAGAATAAGAGGAACCTTGTTGATGGCATACAGCAATAAATTTGGAGGAATGGTTTTAAACACCAGCAATAAATCCGAGTTGGCTGTAGGCTATTCTACTTTATATGGTGATTTGATTGGCGGATTGTCTGTAATTGGTGATTTATACAAACATCAGGTTTATGATTTGGCCCGGTGGTGTAACAAACAGCAAGAAATAATTCCACAAGTTATTATTGAAAGAGCCCCATCAGCAGAGTTAAGGCAGGATCAAAAAGACTCTGACAGCTTGCCACATTATGATATTTTAGACAAAGTGTTGTATTTGTATTTAGAACAGTTGCAGTCAGTAAAAGACATTGTTGATCAAGGCTATGATATTGAAGTGGTTAAAAAAATAGTTGGTTTGGTTAATGGCAGTGAGTTTAAACGTAGACAAGCTCCGCCCATTATAAAAGTTTCTCAAAAAGCATTTGGAATTGGTCGTAGACATAATATTGCCATTGGATAAACATATATGGATATTAAGCGAGTTATTGTGGTTTATAAAAAGAGCAGCTATGAGTTGTATGCTTTAGAAAAAAAAGACCCGCATTTTTTAAATTTGTTAGAACAAAAACACCCTTCGGTGGCGCAGTTTATTCCAAGTCATGAAGCCCATTATAAAAGCATAGAGCAAGCACGCCAAGTGCTAAGTCAATTAAATATTCAATCCAAATTTATCCATAGAGCAAAAAAATTCAATGAAGCTTGGGCAGACCTCATTTTAACCATTGGTGGAGATGGTACATTTTTGGATGCCGCAAGGCACACCATTAAAAAACCAATGTTAGGTGTCAATTCAGATCCAAAGAGAAGTGTAGGAATGTATTGTGCCATTGATGTGAAACGATTAAAAAAAACATTAAAAGGAATCATGCAAAAAAGTATTCCTCAGTACCACATTTCTCGTCTTCAAATGTGCCTTAATAACGATAACTATATGCCACCAGTGCTCAATGATTGTTTGATCACAAGTCTTAACCCAGCTGAAACGTCCCGCTTTGATTTAGAGTTTGGTAAAAAAAAATACAGTTATAAATCTTCAGGACTATGGGTTTCCTCAGCAGCAGGCTCAACTGGAGCTATGCGGAGTACCGGGGGGGAAGTCCTACCACTTGAAGATGAGAAGTTCATGTTTTATGTGCGTGAAAACTACCATGCACCTTTAGAAAAACGAAAACCATCAAGAGCGGTCCTAGGTAAAAAAGAATCCTTAAAAGTTATCTCAAAAATGCGACAAGGAGTTATTTTTTTTGATGGAGCACATATAAAAATTCCTTTTAAAAATGGTCATGAGTTAACCATCCAAATGCATCCAAAAAAATTAAAAGTTTTTGCATATGATAGTGATAGACGCCATCAATTTGATCTTGAAACAAGTTTAAAAAGACGGGCTAATGACTGAAGAAAAAACCCAAGCCATTGTTTTATCCAGCAGCGTTTATGGTGAAAATGATATGATTATTTCACTGCTAACCAAGGACTTTGGTAAAATTTCTGCATTTGCCATGTCAGCAAAAAAAAGTAAAAAAAGATTTTCAGGAGGTATAGATCTTTTTTCTTACTTGCATGTGCAGCTTAAACCACCTAAATCTAAAAGCAGTTTTTTGTGGCGTTTAGAAAAAACGCAATTGCTCAATGCTTTTTACCCTTTACGGTCTGACTTAAAAGCTTTGGCAAGTATGAGTTATTTGTCTGAGTGTTTAAAAAAACTTTTGGCAGATGAACAAAAACAAGAAACTATTTTTTTATGGTGGGAGCAAACTCTAAACCAAGTAGCCAATGGTGATTGCAAAAATAATATAGATTATCTTAAAATGGATTTTGAACTATTGTCCATGTTGGGTTACAGGCCGCATATATACAACTGTGTACATTGTGCAAAAGAACAGCAGCAAGAACGATTTTACTTTTCATTTGAAAAAGGTGGAACTTTATGCAAACAGTGTTTTGTGGCTGGACAAGGAATGTGGATTAATCCAGCACAAGCGCAGATGATGAACAATGACAACCATGTGATTTATAGTGAGCAAGATATACGTTTACTGGGTCAGCTGATGCATAGGTTTATGGTGTATACCCTTGGGCACGAGCCCAAAAGTCAGAGTTTTAGATGGGATGCAATGCAATTATGAGTACAGAAGAGAATAAAACCAGTGGTTGGTTAAAAAAATTAGAAACAATCATGCAAAAACTTAGAAGTGATGAGGGTTGTCCATGGGACAAAGAGCAAACGCATGCTAGTTTAAAACAATATTGTTTAGAAGAAGCCTATGAAGTATGTGAGGCTATTGACAGTGAAGATGACTTTGCCATTAAAGACGAATTGGGGGACTTGTTATTGCAAGTTTATTTTCATGCCCAATTGGCCAGTGAAAGAAATTGCTTTGATATAGAAGAAGTTGCTCAAGGCATCTGTGAAAAAATGATTAGACGCCATCCGCATGTTTTTGAACAAGTAGAAGGTGTTTATACTGGACAAGATGTAGAAGTTCAATGGGAACAAATCAAAGAACAAGAAGCTAAAACAAGTGAAAAAAAGTTATTGGATGTGTGTCAAACTTTACCAGCATTGAGTAAAGCGCAAAAAGTATCTAAAAAAGCTGCTAAGTTTGGATTTGACTGGCAAACAAAACAAGATGTTTATGCAAAAGTTGAAGAAGAGTTGTTAGAACTTACGCAAGCGCAAACAGTAGCAGAAAAGAATGAAGAATTAGGTGATATGTTATTTGCATTGTGTAGTTTGGCTAGACATGAAGGTCTAGATGCTGAAAGTGCACTGCAAGACGCCATTAAAAAATTTCAAAAACGTTTTTATGCTGTAGAAGAACGCTTGAAAGCTGAGGAGAAAGACTTTTCTTCAAGCAGCTTTGATGAACTGGATCAGCTTTGGCAAGAGGTAAAACAAGACTAGGGTTATTTTTTAAGCTGCTTTTTTGTATCCTGAACAATAATTTGTAAGTCTTGTTCATAATTACGTAAAGCCTGGTGGAGATCCAGTTGCAAATCGTAAAAAATTGCGTCTATGGTTTCACTAAGGCTGGGTTTGTTTTTATTCATACTGACATAAAAAAGCAAACGGCGTGCCATAAATAATGCAATAAAATCAAATATTTATGTATTTTTGATTTCGGTGATTTTATGCTCAGATATTTAATAATGGACTTTGTTGGGACATCTTTGTATCAAAAGATGAACATTAGCTTTGGAAGTGTACATGCAACAGTCCGTTCTTATTATAGCCAATCATGTTTTTGATGATTTAGAGTTTTTGCAACAACAGCTGCAAAAGTTCAATACGGTTATTTGTTGTGATGGGGCTGCAAATGATATGAAAAAAATCAATTTTATACCTACTTTGATTATTGGTGATTTGGATTCATTAAGCTCTGAAAGCCGAGATTTTTTTCAGGATAAGGTTGAGATTATCCATAAACCTTCACAATACCAATGTGATTTAGAAAAAGCTTTAGATTATTGTGTAGACAAGGGCTATAAAAACGTCAATCTAATTGGCTTAGAGGGGGGAAGAGCAGATTATGCCATTGCCAATTTTATTGTTCTTAAACATTACTGTGAACAATTGAACCTTAAAGTCATAGGCAAAGATTACTTGGCTTTTCCAGTCATAGATCATTGGCAAAAAAAATGTGAAGCGGGACAGATATTAAGCTTTATTCCTTTTGGGCACTGTGAAGGGATTAATTTAAAAGGTTTAAAGTATGCGCTTGAAAATACAAGCATGAAACTTGGGGATATAGGTGTCAGCAATGAAGTGACTCAAGAAGATGTAAGAATCAGTATAAAGTCAGGCTATGCCTGTGTTTTTCTATTTAATAAAAAATAATCGAGCAATGCTAGCAAAAGGTACCGGCTACCTTTTTACTTTACATAGCAAGTGAATTTAATTAAGGGTAGGAAGAAGATACAAATTATTCCACGGGAGACTCTGCTTTGAGTCTGAGAAATTGCAAATCCAATGCATTGACCGTTTAACTTGATCCGGGTGATACCGGCGTAAGGAGAGATCATGAAATATTTACAGTCATTTGTTTTTGTTTATTTAATTTTTATAACAATTGTTTTTGCTCAATCCAACAACACTGCCAGTGTCCGTTTAGAAACAGGAATACACAGTGCCTATGTGTGGAACGGAGCAGATCTTAATCATGATGATCCAGTGCTAACGCAAGCTTTGTCGATTCATTTTAATAAAATACTAAAAAATATCAGCCTCAGTTTTTGGACCAGCTATGGTTTAAATAAAGATAGCGTGGCAGGAGATGATCAAAGTTTTACTTTGGATGAGTTTGATACCCTATTAGGATATTTCATTGCCTGGAATCAAAAAATCAGTTCCTATATAGAACTGGGTTGGTTTTATTGGACATCCAATTTTTTTTCTAATGTTGGTTCAAATAAACATGATTTTGAACTGGCGTCTTATCATCATCTTCAATTGTCACCCTTATCTAAAATCAGTCTGGTTTATAAGAGAGGTTTGGATCAAGGCATTGAGGGTAATGTTTTTGAAACAGTCTATACAATACAAAAAAAACTAAGCGAACGAATTAATATTGAGCCAGCAGTAAAAATGACAGCTTCAAGTCAATATCTTGATCAGCTTATTTTTTCTCAACTTGCCTTAATATTACCCATAAACTATTTGTTGAAACCTTGGTTCATATCTTTGAGTGGACAATATCTATGGGTTCCAAATTATAAAAAATTATTTCAAGACAATCAGCATGATTTTGTTTGGAATTTGAAATTAGGATATCAATTTTAACCTAAAGGAATGAGATGAGTATTCAATTAAGCGGTATAGATTATGGTGTTATAGGAATTTATTTTCTTTTACTGATGGTTGTTGGGTTCTTTGCTAAATTAAAAACCAATTCCAGTGAAGGTTACTTATTGGGTGGGCGCAAATTAACGCTCCCCTTGTTTGTGATGACTTTAACCTCATCTTGGTATGGTGGGATTTTAGGTGTAGGTGAGTTTACCTATCTTTATGGCTTTTCAAATTGGGTAATTCAAGGCTTACCATATTATGTCTTTGCTGTGGTGTTTGCTTTTTTATTGGCTAGGAAAATAAGAAGCAATCAACACATTAGCTTACCGGATCAAGTTGAAGCTGTTTACGGTAAAAAAGCTGCAATGCTTGCCAGTACTTGGGTCTTTTTTTTAAGTAGTCCTGCACCCTATATTTTAATGTTTTCAGTTTTATTGCAAACCTTAAGTGGTTGGTCGCCATGGTTTTGTATGTTGATAGGGTTGGTTTTCTCAACAGTCTATTTATTTAAAGGCGGGTTTTTATCAGACTTGTACACCGATATTTTTGAGTTTGTTTTGATGTATCTTGGGTTTGCAGTACTGCTTTTTTTTAGTGTTAAAAGCTTTGGTGGGCTTGGTTTTTTAAAAAGCAACTTGCCTCATCTTCACCAAACTTGGCATGGTGGTAACTCTATTCAGTTTATCGTGGTTTGGTTTTTTATCGCTTTATGGACTTTGGTTGAGCCGTCTTTTTATCAGCGTTGTGCAGCTGCAAAAAATGAAAAGACTGCTTTTAAAGGTATTTTAAGTTCTATTGTTTTTTGGTTTATCTTTGATTGTATGAGTATTTCTACAGCACTGTATGCCAAAGCTGCTTTTCCAGATTTAAAAAATGCTTTATGGACCTATCCAATTTTAGCTAAAAATATTTTACCCGCAGGTTTAGTTGGTGTTTTTTGGGTGGCCATGTTTGCGGTGGTGATGTCTACATTAAACACAACAGGTTTTATTTCAGGTATGTCTTTGGGTAAAGATATTTTAGGGAGATTAACATACTTTAAAAGGTATTCAGAAACTCAATTGACCAAATTGGGGCTTATTATTTCTTTGCTTTTTGCAGCAAGCCTAGCGCTTTATGTACCTTCTGTGATTCAGCTTTGGTATAGCATTGCCAGTGTTATGGTTCCAGGTTTGCTGATTCCTGTTTTAGGTTGTTATTATCCAAAATTACGTTACCCACAACAAACAGCAGTTTATGTCATGTTGGCAGCACCCATAGTATCATTTCTTAGTTTAAGCATAGGTTGGTGGCAGGAGTTTGGATCATATGAGCATTATCCACTTGGCCTAGAGCCCATGTATCCTGGTTTAATTCTTAGCTTAGGGGCTTTGCTTATACTGCGTTTAAGCCATAAGCAAAAAACAAACTAAGATAAACCTGAGATTTTTCCAGTGGCATCAATGTCCATGTGCTCAGCGGCAGGAATGTCCGGCAAACCTGGCATGCGCATCATTTTTCCTAAAATTGGGATGACAAAGCCAGCGCCGGCAGCAAACTCAAATTCTCTAACGGTAATGCTAAAGTCTGTGGGTTGTCCAATCAAGCTTTCATCATCCGAAAATGATTTTTGTGTTTTGGCCATACAGACTGGGAGTTTGTCAAAACCAAGTGTTTTGATTTTTTTTAAATCAGACTGAGCTTTTTTTTCATAATGAACGCTGGAAGCACCGTATATTTTTTGTGAAATGGTTTTTATTTTTTCTTCAATGGGCAATTGCCAATCATACAAGACTTGAAAAGTGTTGTTGGATTGACACATATCAACCACAGCTTGCGCTAATTCTTGGGTGCCAGCCCCGCCAAGTTCCCAGCCTTTAGATAAAACTGCCTTAATTTTGAATTGAGCACATTGGTCAATGACATACTGGATTTCTTCTGGACTATCAGTCATAAAATGATTGATGGCAACCACGGGTGTAATCCCAAATTGTTGAATATTCTCAATATGTTTTTTTAGGTTACAAAATCCTTGTTGGACTAAACTTAAATTGGGGGTGTTTAGCTTTTCTTTTTTAGCCCCGCCATGGTGTCTTAAGGCTCTGATTGTAGCTACAATCACAATCCCTTTGGGGGTGATGCCAGCATAAGGGCATTTAATATTGAGAAATTTTTCTGCGCCAAGATCTGCACCAAATCCCGCTTCGGTCACCACATATTTAGACAGAGACATGCCCATTTTGGTGGCCAAAATACTGTTGGTTCCTTGGGCAATGTTTGCAAAAGGGCCACCATGTAAAATAGCAGGATTGCCTTCTAAACTTTGGACCAAGTTGGGCAAAATAGCATCTTTTAACAATATGGCCATGGCGCCATGGGCATTGAGATCTCTGGCAAAGATTGGCTTGCCAGCAAAAGTAAAACCAACAAAGATATTGCCTAATTTTTTCTTCAGATCATTTCTATCTTTTGCCAAACATAAAATAGCCATAATTTCAGAGGCTGGGGTGATGTTAAAGCCTTCTTGTCTTGGCATACCATTGCTGCTTCCACCAAGGCCTATGGTTATTTCACGCAAGGCACGGTCATTCATATCCATCACGCGTTTCCAATAAATTTGTCTTGGGTCTAAGTTTACACTGCGCTTTTTACTTTGTAGGTTATTGTCAATCAGTGCTGAAAGTAGGTTGTTGGCTTTTTCTATGGCAGCAAAATCACCAGTGAAATGTAAATTAATATCTTCCATGGGCACCACCTGAGAATAGCCGCCGCCAGCTGCGCCACCCTTGATACCAAAAACTGGGCCTAAAGAAGGTTCCCTTAAAACAACTGTAGATTGACAGCCAATTTTATTTAGACCTTCATTTAGGCCAATTGATAGCGTGGTTTTGCCTTCTCCAGCTGGGGTTGGTGTAATAGCCGTGACCAAAATGAGATTAGAGTGTTTAATTTTTTCTTCATTAATCAGTTCAAGGGGAAGCTTTGCTTTGTATTTGCCATAATGTTCCAACAGATCACTGTGCACCCCTAGTTTTTCAGCAATTTTATCAATGGGATGCATTTGGCAGTCTTGCGCAATTTGTAAATCAGACGGCGTGGGGCTTTGTTTCATGCGTTGTTTCCTGTAGTTATACGGTTCTTAATATACATAAATAACGGATATGACTTTGATAGCATAGAAATTTTTTTGTGGACAAAGCTTCTGTAAAAAATAAGCATGAAAATAGCATGATCTCGGTTCAAGCTTGACCAAAACGCTATTTTAAGCGATTTAGAGCATGTGAAAGTACAAAAGCCACAATCAAAAATCAGCTTTCCAGAGCTTGAAAAAAGCATTTTAAATTTTTGGAAAGAGAATCAAGTTTTTCAAAAAAGTATTGAGCAACGCCAAGATGCAGAACCTTGGTCATTTTATGACGGGCCGCCCTTTGCTACAGGCTTACCACACTATGGGCATCTTTTGGCTGGGATGATAAAAGATGTCATTCCAAGGTTTTGGGCCATGAAAGGCAAAAAAATTGAGCGTCGTTTTGGTTGGGATTGTCACGGCTTGCCCGTTGAGTTTGAGGTAGAAAAACAATTAGGCCTTAAAGGTCGGCAGGATATTGTTGAGCATGGTGTGGCCGAGTTTAATGAAACCTGTAGAAGTATCGTTTTGCGTTACACCAAAGAGTGGAGAGAAACCGTTGAACGCATGGGGCGTTGGATTGACTTTGACAATGACTACAAAACCATGGATCCCAGCTATATGGAGTCTGTTTGGGCTGTGTTCAAACAATTATGGGAAAAAGGTTTAATATACGAAGATAAAAAAGTTTTACCGTACTCTACGCCCATTGCTTCTCCTTTATCTAACTTTGAAGCCAATTTAAATTATCAGGATGTGCAAGATCCATCAGTTTATGTAAAGTTTAAACTCAAAGATCAAAAAAATAGTTTCTTTTTGGTGTGGACCACCACACCGTGGACCTTGCCAGCCAACTTGGCCATAGCGGTTCATCCAGAAATGGATTACGTTAAAGTAAAAACTGACAATGAGTATTGGTATGTGCATGCGGATCTTTTTGAGTCTGTGGTGAAGAAAAAAGCTGGGCAAAAAAATGCTGAGATCATTGAGACTTTAAAGGGTAAAGATTTACTCGGTTTAAAGTATGAACAATTGATTCCTGGCTTTAAGTATTTAAGTAATGAGCACAGTTTTACAGTGTATCCTGCGGATTATGTGACAGCAGATTCTGGTACAGGACTGGTTCATATTGCGCCTGCCTTTGGTGAGGAAGATTTTGCTGTAGGTAAAACCCAGGGCTTAGAAGTTTTAGACCATTTGGATAATCAAGGTAACTTTGTTGCAGAAAACACATTGGCTGCCGGCGAGTATTTTAAAGATGCCAATAAAACAATCATTGCTCACTTAAAAAACCAAGATCAATTGTTATTGCAAGAAACCATACAGCACAGTTATCCATTTTGTTACCGTTCTGATACACCATTAATTTACAGAGCTATTTCTACCTGGTTTGTTAATGTGACCAGTATTAAAGACAAGTTGATTGCCAACAATCAACAGGTGCATTGGGTGCCTGAGCATGTTAAAGATGGTCGCTTTGGAAAATGGTTAGAGAACGTTAAAGATTGGGCCATCTCACGCAATCGCTTTTGGGGTAATCCTATTCCCATTTGGCTTAATGAAGACAGCGGTGAACAATTGTGTGTAGGCAGTATTGCTGAGCTTGAGCAGTTAACTGGCAAAAAAGTAGAAGATATCCACAAACATTTTATTGATGATTTGGAGATTGTTTCACCAAAGACTGGAGATGTTTTAAGACGTGTTCCCCATGTTTTAGATTGTTGGTTTGAATCAGGAGCTATGCCTTACGCTCAAAATCATTATCCATTTGAAATGAATGATGAACAGCTTTCCCAGGTTTTCCCTGCAGATTTTATTGCGGAAGGTTTAGATCAAACGCGGGGTTGGTTTTACACCTTAATGGTTTTATCAACGGCTTTGTTTGATAAACCTGCCTATAAAAATGTTGTTGTGAACGGAATTGTTTTGGCCGAAGATGGGCGTAAAATGTCCAAGCGTCTTAAAAACTATCCTGAGCCTAGCGTAGTTTTAGATGAAATAGGTGCCGATGCTTTGCGTTTGTACTTGATGCAAAGTGGAGCTGTAGCAGCAGAAGACATGAAATTTTCTAAAGAAGGCATGCAAGAAGTGGTACGTAAAGTATTGCTTCCCATGTGGAATGCGTATAGTTTTTTTGCAACTTATGCTGCGGTAGATGAATGGGATCCAGAAAAAAATTATACAAAAAACTTTGATCATGAATTGGATCAGTGGATTTTGCTTAAGTTGAAAAACATGCAGCATGAGATCAATGACAATTTATCTGAATTTAAATTGCAAGCTGTGATGCCAGCCATTCATACCTTTTTGGATTGTTTAAACAATTGGTATATTCGTAGAAGTCGCAGACGTTTTTGGAAAAGTGAAAATGACAGTGATAAGCAACAGGCTTTTTCTTGTTTGTACACGGTCTTGGTGGAACTCAGTAAATGTTTGGCGCCATCCGCTCCATTTTTCTCAGATTATCTTTATCAACATTTGTCTTTAGGGCATGCGTTGGCAGAAAAAATATCTGTGCATTTAGAAGATTTTACCAGTCCTCAAGCCTTAAGTGCAGAAGAAAAAAACATTGAAAGAAAAATAGATTTAACCCGACAACTGAGTGCTCTTGGTAGAGAGTTACGAGAAAAGCTAAAAATAAAAGTGAGACAGCCTTTGTCCACTTTGTATGTAGGTTTTCTCAATGAGAAAGATGTAACATTAATTGAAGGCATGTTGGATACCATTAAAGAAGAACTGAATGTCAAAACAATTCAGTTTGAAATTTTTTCCAATATGGTATCCAAAGCCATCAAACCCAACTTTAAAAAAGTAGGTAAAGCCTTGGGTGCAAAAATGAAAGTTTTTGCGCAGGCATGCAAAAACTTATCTGCAGAGCAGATAGAAAAAATCACTTTAGGGGAGGGACTTGAACTTGATGGAGAGATGTATCCCAATGATTACTTTATTCTAGAGTTAGCACAAGAGAGTCACTTTAAACATGAATGTTCAGTGGCGGACCAATTTGTAATTGCTTTTGACGAGCATCTAAGTCAAGAATTGATTCAAGAAGGACAAGCCAGAGAGTTAATCAATAGAGTACAAAACTTCAGAAAAGAATCTGGGTTAAATGTTGAAGATAGAATTAATTTAGCAGTACATGCTGAAGATAAAAAAGTCATTGATGCATTTTCAAACCATGTACAGAAAATTGAACAAGAAACTTTATCAACCCTGCTGTTCAAAAAAGATGGTATTGAACAATTGCCATATCATACACAAGAAAATATTGATGATGTGGCAGTTTATATTGGATTGGAGAAAAATCTATGAAAACAAAAATTTTAGTCACAGGTGCTTTGGGTCAAATAGGAACTGAGTTGATTTATCGTTTACGCAATATTTATGGTGCAGACCAGGTTATAGCCACGGATATTCGTATGCCAGAATCCAAAGAGTTGCTTGATAGTGGTCCTTTTGAGTTTTTAGATGTTTTAAATCCCAATCAAATTACACGCGTTATGCAAATTCATGAAATTGGAACCATTTATCACATGGCAGCACTGTTATCCGCTATTGGTGAAACCAGGCCCAACCTAGCCTGGGATTTAAACATGAATGGTTTGTACAATATGTTAGAAAGCGCACGTCAATACAAATGTGCTTTGTTTTTTCCTAGCTCTATTGGCGCCTTTGGTCCGGAAACGCCACTGGATCACACCCCACAAACTACAGTGATGCGTCCAAAAACCATGTATGGCATTACCAAAGTCAGTGGTGAGTTGTTGTGTGATTATTATTACAATAAATTTGAGGTGGATACGCGCGGGGTTCGTTTTCCTGGCTTAATTTCTTATCAAACCAGACCTGGTGGTGGAACCACAGACTATGCCGTTGAGATTTTTAGAAAAGCTAAAAAATACGGAACATACACCTGTTATTTAAAGCAAGATACATCCTTGGATATGATGTACATGCCAGATGCCATTGATGCCATGGTGCAGTTGATGGAAGCAGATGCAAGTCGTTTAAAACACCGCAATGCATTTAACATCACGGCCATGCATTTTACGCCAGATCAGTTGGCCAAAGAGATTCAAAAGTACATTCCAGACTTTGAAATCAAATATGATATAGATCCAATTAGACAAGCCATTGCTGACTCTTGGCCAAATAGTATGGATGATTCTGCGGCCAGAGAAGAGTGGGGATGGAACCCAAAATACAATTTAGAAAAAATGACGCAAGAGATGCTTGAAAAAGTATAAATAACTTACGCAAACAAAAACTCATCTTTAAAAAATTTAAACCTGCAACAGAGTATTATTCTTGTAGATATTTATTGCGTTTTTCAACACAAATATTTGGATAGTTGGTTACAATGCTAAGGTGAGTGTCGGAATATTGAAAAGCTACTTCAATTAGCAATTCAATGCTAGAGGCATCGTTAACTGTCCATACTCCTGTAGGGAGTCCCTTTTCTAAACGTTCTTTAATAAACTCTGTTCCAGTAACAGTATAATTAAAGTAGACTTTAGAAATATCATGATCAAAACCCAAACCCATGCCAAAACCCTTGCCTCGACCTGAAGTTGGAAATAAAGCAAGATCAACAATTTCAGAGTTTAGCAAAGATAAATGACAGCTACTTTCTTGCATTTCATGTAAAATAGAACTTTTAAAACTTAACATTTCACAAGGAACTTCCTCTATAAAACCATTTAAATGATCAAAAGTTTTTTCATTTCCTGAATCTTTGAATTCAAGAGAAAGTTTAAAGGGTCTAATTTTATTCAATACTTTCATTTGATTAAAAAGTTGTTCAAGCGTAGGAACAGATTCGTTATTTAATAAAATGCAAGAACTTAACTGACTTAAATTAAGCTCAGCTATAGGGATATCAACAGGACAAGGTTTTGTAGAGTTTGGTTTAGTTTTAGCGTACTTTCCAAGTTTTTTATCATGATTTAAAACAGCAAATCCATCTTTTGTATGATGGATATCAACTTCTACGCCGTCTGCCCCGATTTTTTCTGCAGCTACAACTGCGGCCAGAGAGTTCTCTGGTAAATTTTCCTGACTTGTGTGATAACCTCTATGGGCAATACAGAATGGGTTGGCCAATACCATAGAATGTATTAAGGAAAAGTAGGGTATTATCTTCAGAAACTGTTTTGTTTTCATTCTCTATCCTTAATTTTAAATTAATTGCCTATATAATTTCAGCACATATATTAATAATAAGTCATACGCAAAGCAATAATTTCTCATGTTGGGTACTTTATATGTAATTATGCTTATTTGTTTTTAAATACAGTAGTTTAGGGGAAATAAAATTTTAATTTAAAGATAAAATCAATTCTAAAAACTATTGGACAATTATTAGCCTCTGTTATATTCCCAGGGCACTTTACAAATAATTAGTGTGAATTTTTGAAAGGAATAAAGAAATGAAAAAAATTCTATTAAGTTTAATTTTGATTTTAGGTGCATCAGCCTTTGCTCAAGATGATGAAGCTACTGAAGATGCTTCAGAAAAAACAGCCGTTGAAGCTGCAACACAAACTGAAGTAGCACCAGAAGTTAAAACAGATGATATGGGTTGGAAAGCCAATGCTGGATTGAATGGTGTTTCCAACACAGGTAACGCAGTTAACCAAACTGTAAGTGGTTTGTTCTCAGTGGTCAATAGAACGGGTATGAACAAAGTTGAGTTATCAGGTATAGGTGCGTACGGTCGCGCGCAAGATGATGCCGGTGTGACCAGTACCAATACAGAAAATTGGAGAACACAATTAAGATATGATCGTTATTTGAACGACACCATAGCCATTTTTGGATACGGACACTTAGGTCAAGATAGACCTGCTGGATTTGATTGGCGTTTTGGTGGTGGTACCGGTTTTGCGCATGAAGTAATAAAGAAAGAAAAAGACTTCTTACGTTATGAAATAGGTTATGACTACACCCGTGAAGATCGTATTACTGATGTTCTAGCAGACATTCATTCTGCACGTGTGTTTGGTATTTACAAACGTAAAATTTCAGATTGGGCAGATTTTTCACAAACCGTTGAGTTATTGTACAACTTAGAAAAAAGCGATGACTTTAGATTCAATACATTAACAGGTCTAACCACCAAAGTGACTGAAAAAGTTGGATTTCAAGTGGGCTATGCCATGAGATTTGACAATGATCCTGTTACCGGAGCAGAAAACTTAGACACCCAAACCCAAGCCGGTTTAACGGTTAACTTTTTATAAAAATTGAGTTAAGCAAGCAATAGAAGGGTTTACCTCTATCAGGAGGTAGACCCTTTTTTTATTGGTCAAAAGGTATTACAGAGGGATGTCATATTGTGCGCATGGTAATAAATTGGACCAAAGACTCATTTTTCAGTATGTCTACTGGCATGAAAATCAATGAATTTGCTAAGATAGTCCATGATACAGCCAAAGAAAAAGGTTGGTATGATAAGGAAAGATCACCCTTAGAAGCGCACATGTTAATGGTAACAGAATTATCTGAAGCCACTGAATGTGTTCGTCAAGATCTCCCTCCTGTATATGCTCAAACAGATTCTGGAATAACAGTCACAGATATCCAAGATATTGCACGACAAGGGTTAAAACCTGAAGGAGAAGCAGTAGAGCTGATGGATGCAATGATTCGTATTGCAGATTATTTTGCTTATAAGGGCTGGGATCTTGAACAAGTTTTGCAGCTTAAAATGGATTACAATGCTTCTAGAGCTTACCGGCACGGTGGTAAACAATATTAGAAGAACGTATGATTATCTGAAATAAAAGAAAGCATTTTTTACAGATAGCATAAAATTTTTTATTTCTGGCGTGAATATAGTAGACTCACTTTGTATAAACACATTGAAAGGTTTTAAAATGTTTAAAAAATATATGTTTGCTTTGATTATCTTCCTAGCAGTGGTTGCCCAAGCCCAGTATTTGACTCAGGGAAAAATGGAACTGGGTGCTTACGGAGGTTATGCGGTATTGGATTCTTTTAGTCAAACTGAACCTAATGATGCGGCTTTGTATGGTCTTCGTTTTGGAGTTTTTGCTTCAGATAAAACCAGTTTTGAACTGGCCTATCAGATGTTACCAACGGAGGCTCTAACAACATCCAAAGCCAAGTTAAATACATTGAACATCAACTATATGTATCATTTTTTTAGAAATATGCGTTTTACGCCTACATTAACTTTGGGTATGGGTTGGCTAAGAACCGATATTGATCCAACGATTAATCAAACAAATGATTTAGCGATTAATACCGGCTTAGGCTTTAAGATTTTCTTTAATGAAAATTGGGCATTCAGAGCAGATGCACGCTACGTTTACGCAGAAGTCGTCACTAAGCATCAACAAAATTATGAATTTACCGGGGGTATTTCTTATTTAACTGGTGGCCATAAAGATGTTGATAAGGATAAGGTAAGAGATAACGTTGACCAATGTTTAAAAACACCTTTAGGGGCAAAGGTTGATAAAAAAGGTTGTGGTATTGATAGTGATAAAGATGGCGTATTTGATGGTATAGATCAATGTCAAAAAACAGCTGAGGGCGTAAAAGTTGATACCAAAGGTTGTGGTATTGATAGTGATAAAGATGGTGTGTTTGATGGTATTGATAAATGTGAAAATTCACCTGCAGGCAGTAAAGTGAATGAAAAAGGCTGTCTTTTTGATGCAGATGAAGACGGTGTTGAAGATAAAAATGATGCCTGTCCTGATACTCCACAAGGTATTGCTGTAAACGAAAAGGGTTGCCCACGAGATTCTGACAAAGATGGTGTCTCTGATGTGGAAGATTTATGCCCTAACACAGTTCAGGGTGAATCAGTTGATATTAAAGGTTGTCCAAAAGTAGTAAAATCTAGAGGAGTGCTTAAAGGCGTTAACTTTAAGTCAGGAAGTTCAGAGCTTACCTTAAACTCAATGGTAATTTTAGAGGACATAGCCAAAGAACTTTTAGAATTTCCAAGGGTGCGGGTAGAAATACAAGGTCACACAGATAGTGTGGGTGCGGCAGAGTTTAATCAAAAGATATCTTATTCTCGGGCCCAGTCAGTGATGGCATTCTTGGTTAAAAAAGGTGTGCCACAAGATAGAATGGTTGCTAAAGGCTATGGTGAAAGCCAACCCTTGGCCAGCAACACCAGCGCTGAAGGTAGAGCTCAAAATAGAAGAGTTGAGTTAAAATGGGTTGATTAAAATCAATCAATAACAATTAACTCATTGATAAAGCTTAGATAACAAATAAAAGCTCTACTCTCTTTTTGAGAAATAGATAGCGTTTTGGCCAGCTTATCTTGATTATAAATGGTTTGTTCATCAACCAAGTGATGCAGATTTAAAATAATGCGTGGCCATAAGTAGAGCTTTTGCTTATGAATGCTGAAGTACTTTTCTGTGGAAAAATGACTAAAGTGTTTTAAGAACATATCATCATAGCCGTTGAGTATTGCAAAAATATTATTTTTAATTTCTAAGGTTTCATTGAGTGCTATCATCTCTTTAGGTAGTTTTTTAATAAAGTAGTAATTTAAATTAAACATATTGGCCAAATGATGAAAATTTTTTAATAAATATTGTTTCCATATATTAAACATTAATTCAGCTGAGATAATGTTTTTTCTAATTAAAAAATCCCGTAGATCAATAGGCGTTTCTAGGTTTAGATTTTGTTTTAAGATGATTTGTTTGGATTTATCAGAAATACTATTTGAATTGAGTATGATTTTTAATAAACGTTGTTTACTGTTGGTTTGTACGTGTAGTAAACTTCCATCTTTAAAGTAAAAAGATGCAAGAGTTTGATTGTTAAAGTTTGTCAGATTTAACATGCCAGAGTATTTCATTTCAATAGAAATTAAAATGATTTTAAGCAGAGGATGTTGGATTAAGGTTCCCTTGTTGGCAATGGGTAGGTTTTTGTTTAAGTTTAATTGACTTAAGGTTTGATCAACAAGAGATTGTAAGTGTTGGTGAGTGTTTTGATTGACTTCACAGTAAATAAAATAGTTCTTGCTATGAATATCCTTAACATGTTTTTTAACCAACACATTGAAATTACAGTTAAAATTTTGATCTTTTGTTCTTATGATAATATTGATTGTGGTTTTTTCTGGAATTTTTTGTTTGTTTAAAAATGTAAAATTTAGATTTGTAATTTGAGCATGGTAGAGGTTGATAAAGTCAAAAATATGGTCAAAAATGATGATGTGTGACGCTTGATCAGACTGAGCGTTAGAAATTTTATCTTGGCTAGAAAAAATGTCTGCACAATTGGCAAAAATAGGAAATGGGTTTTTGTGGTCATTGAGTTCAAGTCCCATTCCACGCAGATAACTTTTATCACTTTTTAAGTTAATTTCTGATTGTGAACGAACAACTTTATAATGTGTTTTGTGTAAGTAGCCATTGTGTTTAAAAAATACAGTTACGTCTGTATTTTTTTTTAAAAGAGTCTCAGAATTTAAAAAAATACCTGATTGAGAAAAATTTGTTATGACACCAGGTCGTTTTTTTCCATAGGCATAAAAATATGCAGGAATTGAACTGTTAAAGCGCTTACTTTTTCTTAAAACGGTCAAAATGCTTATGAGCCTATATAAAAATAATCATTAAGGTCTTAAAAAATAATTTTCAGGTGCATAGGGTTCAGCTTTTCTTATAAATAGCCTTTTATTTGCGTCTAGATTTAAAAGAACTTGAAACAGGTCACCTAAAAGTGCTCTTGAAGCATAATAGCTATGGCCTAAATAGTCTAAATTTTGTAATTGTTCATGCAATAAAGAAACATTAATAACGTCTGTGTTTTCAAGATTAAAGCAATGTCCTAGACGTTGATCCTCATTGTAAAGTTGAGAAGCTGTGATGGCATAATCTTTATGTGAACAGTAGACGGTGGTTCTATCAAAAAATTTTTGAATGTTTTTGAAGTATAAAACAGCTTTTTGAGTAGCAATATCTGGCGCATGAAAAACTCCTTCAGCAAAAATAGGGGTTTGTTGAGCAATATCAGGATTTTTTTGTAAGTAACTGACCAAGCCTGGTAAGAAAACTTGGTGTCCCATAGAGTGAACCAAAATATGGGCTTTGTGTTTGGATTGTACCAAAACATCAACCATAGTATGAATCAAGGCATATGATTTTAGAGTATTATTTTTATTCTCAGCGTAAGTTTTATGAATCATATAGCTACTACCATTAGCGCCAGCTGGCCAAGATACAAGAACAATTTCACCTTTAAATTTTAGATCATATTTGATTTGTGCGGCTCTTAACACAGCTTGTTCAAAAGGAACATTAAAGCCATGAATAAAGACTAGAATATCATTTTGAAAACTACTGAGCATTGAGCTAAGCTCGCTTTCTTGCATTGAGTTTTGTTGTAAAAACTTATAGTTCTGATGTGAGCTTGCTCTTGGGTTTTGTGAAAAAGTGATATCTCCTACCAAGTGATTGGTAGGTACGCTAATGCGACACTGACCATAGTGAACGGTATTGTCGGCGTCGTTACCAAAAGTGTTGGGCCCACAATTGTTGTTTAAATTGCCTTGCTTTCTATTGGTCATATAGTAGACAGAAATAGCTTGGGTTTGGGAATAGTTGTCTTCAAGCAACTGATTGAGTTCACTTTTTATAGCATCATTGCCATAGTGGCGTTGAAAAATAGTGTGCTTTTGCGGTGCTTTACTTGCACATGCGTACAAACAAAGAGACAATACGAGAATTGTTAGTTTTATCAAAAATTGCTTTTCTCTAATCATGGGGGTTATTATTGCTCAGAGTAGGCAATTGATCAATATTTATTGTTTTATCTTAAGGACGGGCTTAAATAGGATTGATTTTTATGCTTTATATGGGTTGGGTGCTTAATGCTTAAAAAAGAAAATAAATATATATACTTACTTTTAGCAATTCCATTTTTTAGTTACATCTTTTTGTTAAATGCTCCAGGTTATTTTGATGATATTGCTCTTTTTCAAAACAATCATTGGTTATTGTCTGGACCAAAGCCATCATGGTTTCATGTTTTGTTTTTAGATGGTCAACAAAGTTTTGCCGGCTATAGGCCAGTTTTAATGCAAATATCACAATGGAATACGCAACTTTTAGGGGCTAATTTTTTTTCCTGGCGACTGATTAATCTTTTTGTACATATAAGCAATGGTATTTTGCTGTATTATCTTATTTGTTCTTTTAAAGTGAACCGCAAACATGCATTTTATATGGTGCTTATTTTTTTGTTGCATCCTATACAGAGTATTGCAGTACAATTTGTTTGGAAAAGAAGTACAAGTTTTGCGGTTTTTTTTATGTTTTTAGGTTTATGTGAGTATGCTTATTGTCGGTATCATAAGTATATATCAGCCCTTTTGCAGGGGACTTTATTTTTATTGGCATTTTTCTGTAAAGAAATAGCCATCATCTATCCAGCATTGTTGCTTAGCTATGCCCTGTTAAACCAAAAAAATTTAGAGAAAAATATAACCCGTCAACGCGTATTGTTTTTTCTTCTATTTGTATGTGCAGCAGGCTTACTGTGGTTTAGATTAGACTATATTCAAGGTTTGTTAGCTCCGAGCTTAGGAAAAATGACTCAAAATAGAGTGTTTAATAAAGACATTTATTTTTTAAGTTCAATGCGTTCAGTGTTTCATTATGTTGTTTGGTTTTTTAAGCCCAGACCATTTTTGATGAATGATCCTTTACCTGTGACCAAGCTGATCAATGGCTATACAATGTTTTATATCACACTTATCTTAAGCAGCTTTTTAGCATTATTAAAAAAAGATGTTTTACCTGTGGCAAAATTTTTTATTATTGGTTTTTGGCTTTCTATGCTTCCCCACACATCGTTTTACCCAATGTACAACATAGAGGATCAAATTAGAATGTATTTTGCTGTAGCATCTTTAGCAGTTTTAAGCTTATTAACAATTGATGTAGCTTTAAAAAAATGGAAAAGCAAAATATCTATAGAGTATATGCTTGTACCCTTTATTATTGTATTGATAGCATTAACCAGTTTGCAAAATATAAAATATTACAGTCCACAAATCATTTGGTCAGATATTGTAGAAGAGTATGACCAGAGTGACTTTGCCCATAGTGAGCTGGGAGATATTTATTTTAATCAAAAACAATATGCGCAATCAATTGAACATTACCAAAAATCTTTGTTAATCAGTACAAAACCCTATTACCGAGTTAAAATTGCAAGATCTGTTTGGTTTAAAGAAAACAATAAACAAGATGTTTATGAAGTGCTTAAGCCTTTAGATTATAAACAGCTCAATATTGAAGAGTTTAGTGATTTTTTAACTTTATTTATAATGATGGAAGATTATAAAAGAGCACAATGGCTATTGGGTCAAGTCATCCATGATTTTCAGAATAATGAAAGATTAGTGTATGCTGCTGGAAAGCTTTATTACGCACAAAAAGATTACCAAAAAGCAGATTTATTTTTTAAACAAGTTCTAAAAATCAACCCCCAAAATATGTTTGCTCAGCAGTACTTGCAACAAATTAAAAGTCAGCAAAGTTCACAGTAGAAGCAAATGTGAGTTAGTTTAAAACCATAAAAACATTACAACACAAATAATAAAAACAACTAAAACATAAGTCATGCTATTTTCAATTGATTCAAAGTAAAATAATTTCACTTGAGGTGTTGGTATTTTAGGAGGATAGAATAAACGTCTAGTTTTTGTAGAGTCTTTAGTGATGGTGGGGATTTTAAGTTTTGTAAAAATATCTATGGGGCTTTGCTTGGAGTAATAAGTAAGAACTTTTTTAAAGCCAAAAAATAGTGGCAGAGCACCCAAAAGCACTGTAATGTGGTGCAGGGCATAGCCAGAAAAAATAGCTCTATAGTCTTGTGGTGCGTTGACAGATGTATGGATGCTAAGAGACAAAAGTAACACTGCAAATAAACACTCAGTATATCGTGAAAGAGGCCACTTTTTTAATAGCTCTTTAAATTTAAATAAGTGCACGGGTTTTAAAACCAAAGCGTACAATGAAGCAACGGAAGTAAACACCAAGGCATAGTTCAACCAGGTGAAGGTTTTTTCTGTTGTTAGCCCATGATGAAACCAGCTCATAGCCATTGAAGCATAGCCTATGAAAGGGACACCTATCACTACTATAGAAAACACAATCCATAAAATACTATTAAGAGAAGAGAGTTTTTGTTGTTTGTTTTGTAATTCAAATAAACAGGTACTGTTTTCATCAGAGTTCTGATTTTTTATGATTGCGCAATAACCTAAATATGAAAAGCATGCGGTTAAAATTAAAAAAAGTGCTGCTTGTGTAGAAAAAGCAGTTCCAAGTCCAATAGAGCATACAATTAAACCCAGTAAAACAAGCGTTAGATAAGATAGTATTGCCTGTAAACTATTTTGAAGGGTTAAATAAACTGCTGCATATAGACTGGAAACAATTCCAATATAAATAAGATAAGGGTAACCAGAAAACAACTGTAGTAAAGCAAAGCTACTAAGCAAAGGTAAAGAGATATGAGAGAGTAAATTGCTGGTTGTACAAGATTTTTCTTGGGAGTTAAGAAACCAAAAATGGAACGGAAAAACAGCCGCCTGGATCAAAAATCCAAGTAAAATAAGATAACTGGGCAAGTCATAGCCCCACTTAAAATGCAGTAAAGTGTTATCATGAACAATTAAACTGCCAGCAATTAAGCAAGAAGCAGCCAAAACTTGCAACAGAATATAAGAAAAGGCAGCTTTTTGTGCTGCATAGGTATTGCGTGAAAAAATAAGCAAAGCAGAAAAAATTGCCACCAGTTCAAAATGTAAAATAAACTCTGTCCAGGTTGATGTGTTGAGTAATTCAAGAGCATAGTAGGCAACAAAGTAAGCTGCTAATGCCGCAAGTTTATTGAGCTGCTTAAAACTTATAAGAGAGGAAAAAAATAATGCGACAAGGAAAGCCAATTGAAAATAACTGTGTGGAGCAACAGCAGTGTAATTTAGTAGAATGAGTTGCTCAAGACCATCAGCGTGTTTAGCAACAACCGTTGCAACAAGTAATAAACAATTGACCAACCATAGCCATGAAAAATAGGGTTTTTTGACAAACAAACAAACAACAAAAAGCACCGGCAAATAGTGAATCAAATTATTCATGGTCAGTCCCTTCCATAGAGTTAGAAGATTGTTTTTTAAATGTTAAAAGGTTGTTTAGAATTAAAATAACAAGCATAGCACTTGAACCTAGAATAAATTGTTTAATCAAAATAATAGTAAATGGGCTCATGGCATTAAAACCTTTGCAAGTAGTTCTGGATGAAGCCCAAAGACCATGGCAATCAAAGTAGTGATTATGGGGGGAATGAGCATACCTAAAGCCAGCTTCACTCGCTTTGGACGTTCCTGGTCACTGCTGGTTTCAAATGATTTTAAAGTGATAGGAATTAAATAAAGCAGATTTAAAAAACCACTGATCAAAAAAACTGCTAGTAAATAAGGCTGGTGGGCTTCAATACTCCCATGTAATAAATTTTCTTTGCTGATAAAGCCAATCATTCCCGGTAAACCAGCCAAACCTAAAGAACATATAAAAAAACAAACACTGATCACTGGATAGGCATAACCATAGCCTTTGAGTTCATCAATGTAGTTTTTGCCTTCTTGACTTTGGAAGATGCCCGCAACCCAGAACAAAGTGATTTTTTGCAAGGCATGTGCAAAAAAGTGATAAAATGCACCCAAGATTGCCAAAGGTGAACCAATCAATGTGCCTAAAGTGATATAAGAAATTTGTCCAATGGTTGAGTAGGCCAAACGTTTTTTAATATGTTGATGGGTCATGGCAATAAGGGAAGCAAAAACAATGGTAACGGCTGCAAGACCAATAAGAACATAGTAATACGGTAATTGTGAAATTAAATCTGGTGATAGTAAGTTAATATTAAGTCTAAAAATTCCTAGAGCGCCAGCTTTTACAACGGCAACAGCATGTAATAATGCAGATACAGGTGTGGGTGCAATCATGGCAGAAGGCAACCAACCATGAAATGGCATCAAAGCCGTTTTAACGGAAAAACCTAAGAAAAGTAAGAGATAGCCAGCAACGAATACTTTATTAAAAACCAGAGAAGCATCAACGGAAGGACTGTTGCTAAAGGTTAAGTCGATGTATGGTGATAAAAAAAGCATACCCAGTAAAGCTGCTTGTCCACCCATTAGGGTGTAAGTTAAATACTTTCTTCCTGCTTTAAAGGCATCTTCTGAGCGTTTGTGAATAACCAAAGGATAAGTGACCAAGCTCAGTAATTCAAAGAAAATAAAAAAGCTAAACAAGTTTTTTGAGAAGCACATCCCAAAAAGGCTCATCAAAGATAGCGCAAAACAAATGTAAAAAGTTTTTAAGGGAGCATCAATATATTTTTTAAAATAAGGCTTTGCATAAAGTAAAGTCAGTGTCCATAAAAGGCTTGCTAATACTGCAAAGCTGAGTCCCAAACGATCAACAAAAAAACCCAGTGAAAAATTTTTTGAAAAAGTTAATAAAGTAACATCACTATTTTGGTAAAAGTGAAAATGGTAAAAAAGATACGCCAGTAAAGATGTGATGATGCTAGCAAAAACAGTATGCACACTATTCAACTGCTTACGCTCAAGAATTGTACTGATGGCTATGAGTGAAAAAAACAACAATAAAATGATCAACAGATGTATCATGGTCTATGCTCCGCATAATGATCGAATGATTTATAAACAATTAAAGGTTTATGATTTTCAAAATAATTGAGCCATTGTTTTTTTAAACTTGGGGTATAAGCGCTGATACCAACTAATATAAAAAGTAAACAAGAAAAAATTAGCTTCTTAGAAAAGCTTAACTTTTTATGGTTTTCTTGCTCGGGGTTTTCACTGGGTTCAAAACAAATCTGGATAAATTTAAAAATATAGTTGGCAGTTGCTAGGCTTGCAAAAACCAAGAGTACAAGAAGAATATAGTTGTGCTGTTCTAAAGCAGTTAAAACCAGATAAAATTTTGAAAAAAAACCAGGAAACGGAGGTAAGCCCACCATGGAGGCGCCACTAACAACGGTTAAGCCGGCAAGCCATCTTGATTGTTTTGATAAGGCTTTAAAGTCAGATAAGTTTTGATCCCTTGCTTGACTGATCGTTTGCTCACTGATGAGAAAAAATGCTGTTTTCATCAATGCATGAATTATTATATGAAAAAAAGCCGCAAAAAGAGCCAGGCTAGACTGTAAAGAAAAGCCTAAAAAGATTAAGCCAATTTGTGAAATGCTGGAATAAGCAAACATTTGTCTGGCGTCAGATGTTTTGTAGGCATGGTACGCTCCATAAAATACGCCCAATAAGGCAAGTACTTGAACAGTTGGCCAAAAAGTATGTGGAATAAGGTTGTGTGGGAAAACAATAAAAAATAATTTAAAGAAAATGATAATATTCATTTTGGTCATCAGAGATGAGATAAACGCAACCATATAGCTTGGAGCAAAAGTATAAACAGAAGGCATCCAAGTATGCATGGGAAAAAGAGCAGATTTAATGGCCAAACCTACAAAGAAACAAATAATAGAAATATGAATGATGCTAAGGTTTACATTCTCTGTTCTTAAAAAATGTGCGGTACTATCAATATTAAGATAACCCGTTTGGGAGTACAACAAACCTAAACCCAAGAGATAAAATGTTGCAGCACATACACCCAAGATTAAATATTTATAGACTGCCAATGCTGCTTTATTTCCGCCAATGGCCATGAGGGCATAGGCACTTAAAGCTGAGACTTCAATGAATACATAAATGTTAAACAAATCATTGCTAAACAATAAACCTAAAAAAGCGGTGCATAAAATTGAAAATAAACTAAAACTTAACTCTGACCAGCGTTGATAAGCAAACAGCGCAACAATAAAAGCAATAAAGTTAATCAGTATGGCCAAAGCAGCAAAAATAGGATTTACTTTAAAACTAATTCCTAGATGTGTTTCCCAGCCAGCAAAATGGTTGCTCACAAAACCATAGTCAAGACAGGTTTGTAATAACTTAAAAGATAGAAGTAAGTTTGCTAAATAAGCCCAAGAAAGAATACGAAAAATATTTGATTTTTTTAAAACACCTAAAACAGCTGAACCAAGAGCAACAATAAAAGGTATTGATAAAATAACAATGGGTAGTTGTGATTCCATATAGCTTAAGATTCCTTTTGTGCTTTTTCAATTAGTTCATGTTCATCCAAAGTGCCGTAAGCACCATGAATTCTAATCAGTAAGCTTAGTGCAAGACCTGTAGTAGCAACGCCCACTACAATAGCGGTAAGCATTAAAGCATGTGGAAGAGGGTTAATGATATGACTAATATCATGAATATGGTTACCAATTGGAGCTAGGCCACGGTTTTTATAAGCCATGGCAATAAAAAATAAAATGATGGATACTTGCATAATATTAAGAGCCATCAGTTTTTTCATTAGGTTTTTGCAAAATAAGACACCACTTAAACCTAAGCATAAAATTGCAAAAATCAGGAAGTATTGAGTCATGATGATGTGTCCATTGCTGCACGGGTTAATAATTCAAAAATTAAACATAAAGCGCTGGGCACAGTGAGTGTAACCCCTAACTCAATAAGTAAGCTTCCTAGCGCGCGGTGTTTCCCACTACCAAATGGAATACTATAATCTAAGAACGAAGAAGGCATGCTCAACGCTCCTATGGTAAAATAAATCAAAGTTCCTAATGCAGCGCCTAGTAAAAGTAAACGCAAGGGAATGGTAAAGCTTTGATCTGATCTTAAACACATTCTATTGAGCATGTAAGCAGCCGCTAAAATAGCTCCAGCTTGAAATCCGCCACCAGGGCCATAATGACCATGAAGAAAAACATAAAAAGCAAATACAATCATGGGTGGAGTGACTATCTTTGCTCCTAGGTGAAGTATATTACTTTCAAATGATTTCATTGTTGGTTATCCCTTCTAAAACCCAAAATCAATAAACAGGCCAAAGCCGATGTAAAAATAACAGCAGTTTCAAATAAGGTGTCCAAAGATCTATAATCAGCTAAGACGTCTGTCACAAGGTTAGGTCCACCGGTCTGTTCATAGCCATGTTCAATATAATGCGGTGAAACATGGTTTGAAGCTGGAGACTGAGGATCACCAAATTTTGGCAGTTGGTTGGCGGCATAACTTAATACCAAGAAGAAAGTGAGTAGAAGCACCATTTTACTTATTCTATTTATCTGAGCTGAGTAAGGTATACGATTCATGATTTTACCTCATCTTTTTTGGAGGTTTTAAATATGCCAGTGACAAAATAAATGGTTGTGATGGCAGCACCTATACATGCTTCTGTAAAGGCTACATCTAAAGCACCCATTAAGGTAAAGATGAGGGCAGAGAAAAAGCTAAACGCACCAAAAACGATAACGGCATTAAGTAAACTTGAGCCATACAAAGCAAAAGCTCCACACAAAAATAAAAAAATTAAAAATAAATCGAGTATAATATCAATATTCATCTGAGTTTCTCTTCATCGGTTAATTCCCAGGGTTTCAAACCAAATTTTAAAGCAGCCCTGGAGAGCGCATGAGTAAGTAATGGATTGGCAAAAAAGATAAATACAAGAATAAATAAAATTTTTAATGTATCTAGACTTAATCTGTTTTGTAAGGCAATCCCTATCAGCATTAAGGCAATCCCTAAAGTATCTGATTTACCAACGGCATGTAAGCGGGAATAAAAATCTGGGAAGCGTAAAACACCAATGATACCCAAAAGCGCAAAAAGAAACCCTATGAAAAAAAGTATTTTACCTAGGATAGCAATCATTTTACATCTTCCTTTTCTTTTGCAGTATCTGTTTCTTGCTTATCTTGCATAAACTTAGCTAAAACCAGAGGCCCAATAAAACCTAAAATGGCATAGCTTAAAGCAATATCAATATAATAAGTTAATTGCTGGGTTATAAGCCCAATCAATAAAAGAATAACCAGAGTTTTAGTGGCTATGAGTCCTATTCCGGTTAATCGGTCAAATAAAGTAGGGCCTGTGAAAACTCTATAAAGAGAAAGAGCCATAACAGCGCATAAAACATAAAGCATAATTTGAAAAAAACTCATGCCAGCCTCTTTTCTGAACCAGAGACAGCAAAAAGTTGTTCTACTCTTTCTTGCATTTCACCTTGTAAGCCTTGGGGTAAAAGGCTATTGACAGCATCGTTGGTCAGTGCATGAATAACAAATGTATCATTCTCAATGTCAAGGGTAATGGTTCCTGGGGTAAGTGTAATAGAGTTGGCTAAGGTTAATTGCGCAAAGACATGAGGAAGCGACTGATCAAATTTTATAACACGCGGATTGATAGGCATGATTGGCTTTAAAATAACGGGGATCATTTTAAGGTTAGAGTCTACCACTTGCCAAATTAACCATAGACAATAACGGACAAAAGCAAAGCTTTTAATCAGAGAGAAAGGTACTCGCTGTGATTTTGGAAAGATGTATTTAAGGGTTATAAAGCTAACAATAGCAGAAAGAATAAAACCTTCAGATACATGCAATAAGTCAAATTTTTGTGAGAGCGTCAGCCAAAAACCAAACAATGTTAAAAAGGTAAACACGTGTGCTACATAATGGAAGTGAAAAAAAAGATAAAGTCTAAAGCAATAATTTTAAAAGTTTTTTTTCTAAAAAAAACAATAGCTTAAACCTTTAAATGATTAAATATTTTTATATAACTATCTTTTAAGACCAGAGATTTACCGATAAAACAAATCAAGCTAGCATTTGACAGAATAAGATTCAGTTAATATAGCTATAATAATAACAATCAAGTGTTATGCCCTAATTTAATGTATTATCAAGGAGAAGGAAAATGAGTGAAAAAAGAGACGCAATGATTCAAAAGTTTGCAGTAGATCTAAAAGAAAAATGTGGCATTACCCCAGATATGGATTTACTTGAAAAAGTTACTATTGGCTGCGGTCCTTCTATTTATAATGCTGATGCAGCAACCGTATCTTCTTCTGATACTACTGAGATTCAAACTGTAAAAAGCAACTTTCTTATCAATAAATTAGGTCTAACAGATGGTCCAGAATTAGACCAAGCAATTGAAACCGTTATGAACACGTATGGACAGTCTAATAAAAATAAATATCGTCCAGTGGTTTATTATATGTTAACCAAACATTTTAATAAAGAATCTATTTATTCATAAACCAAACTGAATAGGTTTTTAAAAAAAAGGGGGGCAAGTAAAAGCCCCCTTTTTTTATGAAGTGTGATAGGAATGAGGAGATAAAAATGCTTAATAATGGCAAATGTACACCTGCTGCACCAAGATTAAATAAACAAGATATTGATCAATACTTTTTAGAGCTTGATTCATGGGCAATATCCTTTGATCACTCCTGTATTGAAAAAGAATTTAGTTTTGCTAATTTTCGCCAAGCATTAAATTTTGTCAATCAAGTAGCAGCTATAGCTGAAGAAGAGAACCACCACCCTGATATTTATCTTTCTTGGGGGAAAGTCCTGCTCATGCTGTCCACTCATGATAGAGGTGGTTTGAGTATGAATGATTTTGTCATTGCTGCAAAAATAGATCGACTCATTTAAAAAATAGTGCAGCTAAAGTTGGTTTTAAACCCTGGAAAAGTAAGTTTTTTGTTTGGCTTAGGCCACAGCAAGTATTTTTATTGAAAATAAGGGTTTTCACCTGAGGCATGATCAGTGACGTCAACTACTTCTAAAATTTCAGGAGCTATTTCTCTGATACGTTTTTCTATGCCATGCTTGAGTGTAGCTGTAGAGCTTGAGCAGCCTTGGCAACCGCCACTGAGTTTAACAAATGCTTTTAGGTCTTTAATTTCTATTAACTCTACTTTTCCACCATGCGATGCCAAAGCCGGATTAATTTCATGCTCAAAAACCTGTTGAATTTTTGTTTCACTGCTTTGATCGGGATCAATATGTGGTCTGTTGGGATTATCAACTTTAAAACCTGAACCAGAAACGCTTTCTACCCAGTCAACAGTGGCTCCATTAAGTTTTTCAACAAGCTTCTTTTCAAGAACAACTTTAAATTTTTCTAATTCAAGCGTAACATCATGATCACTGAGTTTAGATTGTTCATCTAAAAAAAACTGATAATTGTAACCTGATGCATTGGCGCTGGGGATGGTTACGCGCAACAAAGTATTTTCTGGCTCAGCTCTTTTTTCAATAAAGGCCAAAATTTTTTCTGTTGCTTTGTCGGTAAATTCTATATTTAAAGTATTCATAATATTTTTATTTCTTAGTAGGTACATCTTAGGCACCTTACAGGTTTTGTCTATAGGGATACCCAAAGTAATCCCTATAATCATGGGTTTATTCTTGGCTAAAGAAAGCCTTGCTAAACCAGCGGTTGTTTTTAACAATATTACGCATCTCAATTTCTTTAGGGCAGACCGCTTCACACTCTTGTGTATTGGTGCAGGCACCAAAGCCTTCTTTATCCATCTGCGCAATCATGTTCAAGGTTCTGGTATTAGCTTCTATTTTACCTTGTGGCAAGCTGTTTAAATGGTTGATTTTTGCAGATACAAACAGTTGAGCACTGGCATTTTTACAGGCGGCCACACAAGCACCACAACCAATGCAAGCAGCTGTATTAAAAGCATCATCAGCAACACTTTTTTTAATAGGAATGGCATTGCCATCGGGGGTACCCCCAGTTGAAACACCAATGTAACCACCCGCTTGGATAATTCTGTCAAAAGCACTGCGATCAACCATTAAGTCTTTAACCACAGGAAAGGCTCGTGCTCGCCAAGGTTCAATAACAATGGTGTCGCCATCATTAAATGAACGCATATGCAGTTGACATGCGGTGGTTGCTTTTTTAGGACCATGGGCAATGCCATTAATCATAAGTGAGCATGACCCACAAATACCTTCTCGGCAGTCATGATCAAAAACAATGGGTTCTTTCCCTTGTTCTTCTAAACCTTCATTAATTACATCCAGCATTTCCAAAAATGAGCTATCTTCACTGATATCCTTAGCTTCAATCTCTTGAAAATAGCCTTTGCTTTGGGCATTTTTTTGGCGCCAAACTTTAAGTAAGAGTTTCATTATTTGTAGCTCCTTTGGGTTGGTTTAACGTAATCAAATGTTAAATTTTCTTTATGCAAGGTTGGCTGTTGACCAACACCTTTAAATTCCCAAACAGAAGAGTAAGCATAATTATCATCATCTCTTTTTGCTTCTCCATCTTCGGTTTGACTTTCTTCTCTGAAATGACCGCCGCAAGATTCTCGTCTATCTAAGGCATCATGAACCATCAGTTCAGCAAATTCTAAAAAGTCAGCTACCCGTCCGGCTTTTTCAAGGTTTTGATTGAGTTCTTCACCAGTACCGGTCACAGCAGCTTCTTTCCAAAAACGCTCGCGTATATCTACAATTTTCTTTAAGGCACCTTTAAGACCGTCTTCATTTCTGCTCATTCCACAATAATCCCACATGACCCGGCCAAGTTCTCTGTGGAAGCTATCAACAGAAGTAGAGCCTTTGATATTGAGGAGTTTATTGATTTTATCATTCAACTCTTTTTCTACAGCCTTGGCTTCTGGTGCATCTTCAGCCAAACGTTGTTTGGGGTCTACCTTGGCTAAATAATTACCAATGGTATACGGCAGAACAAAATAGCCATCTGATAGGCCTTGCATCAAAGCACTGGCTCCAAGTCTATTGGCACCATGGTCAGAGAAGTTTGCTTCTCCAATGACAAACAAACCTGGAATATTGCTCATCAGGTTGTAATCCACCCACAAGCCGCCCATGGTGTAGTGGGGGGCTGGAAAAATCCGCATGGGTCTTTCATAAGGGTTTTCACCGGTAATTTGTTGGTACATGTCAAAAAGGTTGCCGTAACGAGCAGAGATAGCATCTTTGCCCAAGCGTTTAATGGCATCAGAGAAATCAAGGTAAACGCCTAAGCCGCTTTTACCCACACCATAACCAGCATCACAACGCTCTTTGGCAGCACGAGAAGCCACATCTCTAGGGACCAAGTTACCAAAAGCCGGGTATCTGCGTTCTAAATAATAATCTCTTTCACTTTCTGGAATTTCATTGGCGGGTCGGGTATCGCCTTTTTGCTTGGGTACCCATATTCTACCATCATTGCGCAAAGACTCACTCATCAAGGTTAATTTGGATTGGTGTTCACCGGCAACTGGAATACAGGTTGGGTGAATTTGTGTAAAACAAGGGTTAGCAAAAAAGGCACCTTTTTTGTGTGCTCGCCAAGTAGCGGTCACGTTACAGCCCATGGCATTGGTGCTTAAATAATAGACATTGCTGTAACCACCCGTGGCTAATACAACAGCATCTGCCGTGTGCGAAGAGATTTTACCCGATACCATATCTCTAACCACAATCCCTTTGGCTTGGCCGTCTTTGATAATGATATCTAGCATTTCTGTACGAGGAAACATACGCACTTTGCCAGTTGCGACCTCTTTGGATAAAGCTTGGTAAGCGCCTAATAACAATTGTTGGCCAGTTTGCCCGCGGGCATAAAAAGTCCTAGAAACTTGAGCACCTCCAAAAGACCGGTTGTCTAAATAGCCGCTGTAATCTCTGGCAAATGGAACGCCTTGCGCAACACATTGGTCAATGATTTTAACGCTGTTTTCTGCAAGGCGGTAAACATTGGATTCACGAGCTCGGTAATCACCGCCTTTAACAGTGTCATAAAATAAGCGGTATATGCTGTCACCATCGTTGGGATAGTTTTTGGCAGCGTTGATACCTCCTTGAGCGGCAATAGAATGGGCCCTTCTGGCAGAATCTTGATAACAAAAAGCTTTTACATTGTAACCCATCTCAGCCATACTGGCCGCAGCAGAAGCACCGGCCAAGCCGGTTCCAACAATGATGACTTCATATTTGCGTTTGTTGGCAGGGTTAACCAACTTCATATTAAACTTATGGGTTTCCCACTGTTTTTCAATTGGGCCTTGTGGACAGTTTGATTGTAATGCCATTGTTTATGCTCCTTTAACTAAAAATAAATCGTTCATGAAATACAGCCTAAAATAACGGCAATGGGAATAGAGGCAAAGCCGATAGATACAATGAAGGCAAGAAGAATGCCGCCCGCTTTAGCAAAATTTAAATAAAAAGGATGACTTAAACCCAAAGTCTTAACCGTACTTTGAATGCCGTGGTGTAAATGCAAACCTAAAAAGAAAACTGCTGCCAAGTATAGAGCTACAATTAAAGGTTGTTGAAAACTTCTAATCATGCTGCCATACAAATCATGGTGGTCCAAAAGGCTGCTGTGCACCATACCCAAGGTAAAGTGTCCAAGGTGGTATATAATATAGAAGAGTAAAAAAACACCGCCATAAATCATGGTTCGTGAAGCAAAGCTGGCTTTGGTTGGAGTATTTTTTAAGTAGCCCACAGGACGAGCCGCTTTGTTTTGTTTGGTTAAAGCAATGGTTGTTATAATGTGAAGAATAACCATTTTTAACATTACTATACGAACAAGCCATAAAAGAACAATGTTTTGCTTTAGCAGTGCAGCATATTGATTAATCATGGTTTCTTCAGGGCTTGAACCTGGGCCTGCAAAAATTTGTAGGTTACCCAGCATATGCCCCACCAGCCAAAGCACCATAACAATACCCGTAATAGCAACCACCCATTTTTTACCAACAGATGATTGATAAAATTTCCATAAGCGACAATGTAATAATCCTAGGTTCTTCATCATGCCCTCTTATTACCTAAGTTATTAAAAAAGAAAAGTGAATCTTGGTTATGCTAATAATTTATAAGGCATGCGATCTTTTTTTGATATTTATGATGCAAAATGACAAATAATGCCTTGCATTATTAAAACTATTTTGTTATGGAATCTGAATATTTTTAGTTTAATGAGGTGATACAGTGAAAATGAATAGCTCAAAATCTTTTGGAAAACAGTTAATATTCAGTAGTTTAAAGCATTATACTGTGATGCTAATGTGTTGTTTGTTTATGGCGCAATGTGCAAATACCAAGCCGGCCCCTAAAAAAGAAGGTGGGGGTAAGGCTATTATTCCCAAAATCAATAAAGTCGTCGCTGCACCAAAAGAAGCAATGACCTTGGTCAGTGCAAAAGCCACGGGTTATAGAACTATAGAAATTGAATTGAGTCATGAGCTCACGCAGGAACAAGCAGCTAACTTTGCGGCGTATAAAATTCAAGCAGAAAAAAATGATAATCCAGGTGTAAAAGATCTTAAGGTTATTGCTGTTAAAGTCAGTGCACCTAAAAAATTAGAGTTAACATTAAGCAAGCGCCTATTGTCTATGAAATATACCCTGACAATCACCAATTTAGAAAGCGATACGGCCATCCTAGAACAAGGAAGTCAAGAAATCATCCCCAGTGGCTCACGTATGGTTTTTGTCAGTGAAGCTGTAGCAGACGGCAATTTGAGAAATTTAATGTCACCTCCATCCACCTTACAAGGCTATGAAGTCCCAAATGTACTGTGCCAAGCTGAAGCTGATAAACATGGTTTGTTGGGTAAGTATACCGCCCTGTTTTTACACCCTAAATTAAAAGAAGAGCATGCGGATGACTATCAATTTCTTAATGCCATGACTGACTATGTTAGGGCGGATGGAGCTGGTCAAGCCAACATTGGTATGGTTAATTCTGAAGTACATTCTTCATTTTCTTTGCCTATTGATGTGATGGCCAATGGTCAATTGGTTCCTTATGTTTTTGATGGTGAAGAAGGAACGCAAGAAAGCTTTATTGCATTCACGGGTTTTAATTCTTCTTATCCTGATCTTGAAGACGACATGTGTGGGGATGATGAAATATGGAATACGCCGAATGAATATAGCGTTACTGGATCAATCTTAAGAAGTAAAGTTCCTCTGTTTGTGTTTGGTGCATTTGAAACTGCAAATTGTGAAGAGAAAGCAAGAATCATATGTCTTCAGTCTGCCTCAGCTGTTGAAAGCGATTCACTCGTTTGGAGTGCAGGAGAAGATGGCCAAAGCTATGCTGGAGATAATTATATGTTTGTAAGCTCAATTAATGTTGGTGCAAACATGGAACAGTCTTTGTCCGAACAAGGTTTAGATGCCAGCGTTTCAGGCTTAAAAGCAGCGGATGCCATTTGTTCTAATTTGGTAAAAAAAGCGGCAGAAGATACCACCAATAAGTTATCTAGCTCTGCAAGAGCCAGCTTTAAGAAAAACCACATGCATTACATTGCTGTTTTATCTGGCCAAGAAGATGATGAAGATAAGAATGCTAAAGATAGATTTGCGGCTGCGGCTTATGCTGCGGGTGCATATCACTTGCCTAATGGTGTGAAGTTGGTGGATGAGTTGAAAAACTTTTTTGATCCACAAACCGGACTTTTTGCCCCTGTGACAGTAACAGAACAAGGAGCATATGTAGCTTTGCAAAATAAACATCTTTCTGAAGAAGATGATGATTACGATGATATTCTTGAAGAAGTTGAGCGTGAGATATATCACAATTTAGTGTTTACCGGCAGTAACACTGCAGGTGAAATTTTAGAAGATGCAACGTGCGATTCTTGGACGTCATCTGAGGAAGATGCTGAAGTTAGTTTAGGTTTTGCGTTAGACAGTTATGTAAGACTTTCTTTTGAAGCAATGGAAGATTATAACAGTGAGGCTAATTTTTCTTCGCTTCCTGGCTGTTCAATGAAACTAAAGCTTTACTGTGCCTATAACAAGCCAGAGGCTTAATAAATTTTCATACTTGTGTTGAATCATAAAGTGGCCAAGAGCCACTTTATTTTTTTTATGCTTTTAAGGTATCGTGTTTCTCAGTTTGCGCTTCAGGCGTATTGGTTTTTGAGTTTGGACTTACACTGTGACAGCGCCGGCAGCGTGCTTCATAGCTGTCATGGCCACCTAGCATAACCCTTTGTTTATGATTGCTTAAACGTTGATTGCGGTTGGCAGGATTGCCACAGCGCATACAAATGGCAAGGTTCTTGGTGATGTATTCAGCAATGGCTAAAAGCTGAGGAATGGGTTCAAAAGGTTTGCCTTTATAGTCTTGATCAAGACCAGACACAATCACGCGTTTTCCTTCATCGGCTAAGGTCTGACAGGTCTCCACCAAAGACAAGCCAAAAAACTGTGCTTCATCAATGCCTACAACCTCATAGCCGCGTGATTTTTCAATGATATCTTGTGTGTTGCGAGCTACGATGGCTTCTATTTTTTGTTGACTGTGACTGATCACCAAACTTTCTGCATAACGATTATCAATTTCAGGTTTGAATAATATAACTCTTTGTCGGGCAATGTTGGCCCTGCGTATACGTCTGATCAGTTCCTCTGTTTTGCCAGAGAACATGCTGCCACAAATAACTTCTATCCATCCCGTTTGGTAATTAAGCATAAAAATTCTTATAAGATATAAGCCTGTTCTGCACAAGACTTAGTTTAATATGTTTATAAAAAAATTATACTGCGCGGCATTTAGTCGGTTGACTAGAGTTAAAAACTATGAAAATGGGGCAGGCATGATGAAAAACAATAGCAAAATTTTGTTTTTATCTTTTAGCCTGTTAGTGCTTCTGTTCAATGCATCGTGCAACACGCAAGCGCCCAAAAAAGAAATAAAGCTATCTCCAGTACAGTCTTACAAAACCTTTACCCAGTCTACCGGTGTTACCCAAGCTAACTCTGAGGATACAAGTCTCATAAAAGATCAAGCACAAGAACAACCTGTATGTGTATTCACCAATCCAGATTTAAACCTATGTGCAACAATGGAACTTCCTTCAACAGTGTATCTTGGTCAAGTTTATCCAGTTTCACTTCAATTTAAAAGCTTAGATAGAGGGGATGAAGTTACACTGGATAATGCAATCAATGCAAAAGTAGCTATTGCAGGGGTGGAACAAACATTTTTATTTTCTAAGCCTGAAGACGCTTCTAAAACATATGCTAGTCGTTTTATTTTTGATCAGACCGGAGATGCAAAAATAACAATATTCATCTCTGATGATGAAGCCATAGAACTTGCAGGTGAAGTTAATATTAATGTCAGTAAAGACAGTGAAGGGTATAAAACGGTTGAGCAAGGCTTGCCGGATAACATTAAGTTTTCTCAAGAAGGTATTGAGCTAAGCATCAATTGGCCAGAAGCCATTAAAACTAACAGCTTGCTGTCTGAGCAAGTCTATAAAATTGACCTTGAAGCCAATGATCAGTTTTCAGAAGAATACAAGATTGTATGGTTGGCTTTTATGCCAGAGATGGAGCATAAAATTTTGGATTTTTATATTAAGCGTGCGGAGGATAATGTTTCACAAATGCAGGCTACCTTGCAGATGATTATGCCTGGCCATTGGGTATACGGTGTTTTTCTGTATAAAAATGATCAGTGTATAGATAGCAAATTGTTTACCTACCAAGTCAAAGAAGACGCTTAGAATCAGACTGCAAAGGAGTAAAGCATAATGTTAAAATTGAATGGGCTTAAAATTGTTTTTTTGGTTTTAGTTGGTTTAGTAACACAGGTCTTAGCCCAAGGCTTGCCGTGTATGTTTTACTTTCCTCTTGATCAAGGCAATATTTGTTTAAATTTAAGACCAGATCCAGATGCGTTTAAACCCATATCTGCAAGTAAATCTATTCCGGTAGCAGACGTTAACCTGTACTTTTGGTTAGAAGATGAGCCTGAAAACTTTTTAGCAGAAGATGATTTGAATGCTCTTGGCTTTAGCCGAGTCAGTGTGTTGATGGATATGTCACATATGTTGAGCTTGGTTAAGCTGGGTGCATCCACGTGTCTCATCAGAAGAGCAAAAAAAATAGGCCAATGGTTGGAAGATGAAAATGGAAGAAATGCATATCAATTCTACAGTGCCGTTCAATCGGGTGTTTATTATGCACAAGTCAGTTTAGTGAGAGAAGACAATAGTTTTATTAATATGCAACGGCCTAAGCAGGTATATGATGAAACATTAGAAAACTTTAAAAATTACCTTGATAAGTATGATAAAAGCAAAGAGATAGATGTAAACTTTTTGCCTTTGGAAATCACCCATTACTTTGGTGTTGCGGCTACACAAGACCCTTTTTTTGTTGCACTTTACTTAAAGCCATAGTCTTGTAATTTTCTAACAATAAAAAAATCAAAAAAATACAAAAAACCTTTTGACACCATATACTTTGTAATGCTAGGTATATTTTTATGCCAAGTGGTATAGACAATTGGAAAACGCAAGTTAGAAAAGGTTACTTGGAGATGTGTATCTTGTTGGTCATACAAACCCATAAGAGCCTGTATGGATTTGACTTGATTGAAAAGCTGCATACCTTGGATTTAAATGTCAAAGAAGGAACCTTGTACCCTTTACTCAATAGAATGAGCAGTGAAGGTATACTTAAGACCCATTGGCAAACAGAAGGCAACAAAGGTCACCCAAGAAAGTTTTATGCTTTAACCGCAGAGGGTGAAGCGTTTTTGCAGATGATGCAAGAGGAGTTTGGCAGGATGGCCAAGGTATTTGAGCAGTTAAGCAAAGATCATGAATAATGTAGAGAGAGCTAAAGTGGAGTGGAAGAGAGCTCACTGTAGCGACTCTGACCCGGGTGGGTTGA
The DNA here is from genome assembly GCA_035326705.1 of Oligoflexia bacterium. Classification (NCBI taxonomy): domain Bacteria; kingdom Pseudomonadati; phylum Bdellovibrionota; class Oligoflexia; species Oligoflexia bacterium. The sequence continues at coordinate 43,340 of DAOLES010000003.1, read as the reverse complement.
ATTTGACCAAGACCGCGTCTTGGTCAAAGAAGGGGGGAGAGTTTCCCCCTTTAGGAATAAGCAGTAACAATTAACAAAAAAAAGAGGGTAGAAAGCTATGTCAATCAATCCAAAATTAGAAGTTTATTTAACCCAGTTGGATAAAGCTTTGGGTCCAATATCGGTCAGTGAAAAGGCAGAAATTATTTCTGAAATAAAAAGCCATGTTTTAGATACACAGGAGAAAAATCCTGAAAAAAGCATGTCCTCTATTCTACAATCATTTGGTGAGCCTGAGGCCGTCGCAACCCGGTATTTAACAGAGAGAGGTTTAAAGCCCGCAACGCCAGCAAAGCGACAAGCGGTCAAGTGGTTGACCATTGGTTTTTTAGGAACCGTAGCAATGGTACTTATGTTTGTTCTTGTTTTGGTGTGGAAGTTTACGCCCTTAATAAAAGTTGATGAAGTTGATGGTAGAGAAAAAGTAGAATTGTTAGGAGGGATGTTAAAAATTAATGTGGATGAAGATACGTTTTCCTTTGATGGTGAAGACGTAGATTTTAAATTCAACTTAAGTTCAGATGATGATTATCGGTGGGTAAAAGATGCCAAAGAAGTTGATGGTCAAAAATTTAAACAGTTACACATTAAGTTTAACAATGGGATGATGGAGTTGAGTAACCATGATCAGTCTCAGTTGGCATGGAAATGTAAGCTCAGAGGCAATGATATTGGAGATGTTGTCCAAGAGCAAGGAGATATTTTGTTGATTGACTTTAAAAACTTAGACAAAGCCAAGTGTAGCATACGCATGCCACAAGACTTAAAATTAAAAGTTGAGGGAAAAAATGGCAAAATAGAATTGATAGAGCCAAAGCAAGATGCAGATTTAGCCTTGCATAATGGTAAATGTGAGATTGATCCAGAGCATGGTGTGAAGTATCACTATGATTTGCAGGTCAATCATGGAAAAATGGATGACTTTGTTTCTTCATCTAGTTCGGATGCAGTGCAAATAAAAGTAAGGGTAAAGAACGGTGTTATTAGCAAATAAAGTTTACAAAAACATATTTTTTTGTAAAAAAATAATTTAATATTTTTAAGTTATTGATTTTATTAATTTATTAAATTTATTATTTTTAATAAAAGTTACGTTAAATGTAAAAATTATGTATAATGGGTATAGAATGTGCATTAGGTACATGGAGGTCCAGAATCATGAAAGACGCTCATTTAACGGCATCAAAATTTACGGATAATATAGTCGTCTATGTAGACGATGAGCCGGATAATTTAACCAGTTTTGAAATGCATCTAGAGATGGATTTTGTTATCAAAACCTTTGCAGATCCTGTTGAGGCCTTGAATTATGTTCAAAACGAGCCCAAAGTGGCTATTTTGATCGTTGACCAAGTTATGCCAAGATTAAGTGGTTTGGAGTTGGCAAGGCAAGCCAAAGAAAAAAATTCATTAATGATTTGTATGATGATCACAGGTAATGCCACCAAGCAGTTGGCCATAGAGGCAGTTAAAGACAATACATTTTGGGATTTTATTGAAAAGCCTGTGGACTTTGGTTCATTTGAAATGAGCCAAAAATTGGTGAGAGGCTTAGAAAAATATGTTTTGGAAAAAACCAAGGTTGACTATAGAGAAGGAACCTTTGAGTTATTGGCCATGCTCATTGATGATAAAGATGGTCATACACATAGACATTCAAAGCGCGTATGTGAATGGTCTGTGAAAATTGGTAAAAAAATGGAATTAAGCAAAACTGAATTAATGCGTTTGCAAGAAGGTGCAATGGTTCATGATATTGGTAAGATTAGTATCCCGGATGATATTTTAAAAAAACCTGGTCGCATCAGTGCTTTAGAAAGAAAAATTATTCAAACCCACCCGGGTCGTGGCGGTGATATATTAGAAAGTATTCCTCAGCTCAAAGACCTTGCACCAATGGCACGGGATCACCATGAGCGTCCAGATGGCAAGGGGTATCCAAGAGGTTTGGTGGAAGATGAAATTGATTTATTAACCTCTATTGTAGCCTTAGCAGATTTTTTTGAGGCGCTCAGTGCAAAGCGTCCTTACAAAGAACCCTGGGCCATTAAAGATATTGTGGCTGAAATTGCAAAAAATAAAGGCACGCAATTCAAAGGCAGTGTTGTTGATGCGCTATTTGATGTACTTAAAGAAGAAAAACTGATTGATGAAAAGTCTTTAGAAGAAGTGATTCAAAGTATTGCCGCTTAAGTTTTGTTTGAATTGTTTGCTTTTATGGTGCCTAAAGCAATAGCTTAAGCTTTGAGTTAGCCATGTGTGCTTAAAATACAATACTTTTTTTTTTGAATATAATGAGTTTTAAGGCATAATGATTGTACGTGGTTTATCAAGATCGGTATTTGTTGTTTATTGAATACTTTAATCAAAGTAAATTTATGTCTGCGCAAACAACATTAGATGAGTTGTGGCTAAAAGATCAATCAAAAGACAAAGATTTTTATGGCGGCTTAATTCAAATTGCCGTTTCTCTGTATCACCTTACCCAAGATAACCCCAGAGGAGCCGCAAAAATTTATTCCAGAGCAAGAGATATGATCATAAAATATGGTGATGAGCATAATGATATTGCCTTAAAAAAGCTCAGAGATGCTTTAGATGAGCTTTACCAACGGCCTGATCTAACAGAAATGAATCCAATGGAATTGATTAGACTTGTGCCCAAAATACAAACTTTGCAAAACATTAATAATGCGTAAACTGATACTGTTTACAATCTGGGCTGGATATTTACCATTAAGCCTGGCTAAAACCGAGTATCATGATGTTGATCAAACGCTCTGGCAGAATGCCGTTAAAACCGTGCAGCTTGAGCTTAAGAAAAAACAAAAAAAACGCCCGTATAAGGGACATATTCAAGATGCTCAGATTGATGCGTTGACTTCAAGTCAAGTTGCTTTTCAGAAAGTGGCTTTAAAATTTAAGTTGATGAACCACATCATGGGAGCACCTAAAGGGGATATTTTAAAATCGTATGTGAATGATGTTTCACAAAAAAGAATCAAAGACTTTCTACAAAAACATCAAGCAGCATTCTTGGCCAGTGAAAAAAAACATAAGGTGGATGCAACCGGCATTGCTGGCGTATTATATATAGAAACAGCCTACAATGCGTCTTATATTCAGTATTATCCAGCTTTGGGGAGTCTGTTGACTTTGGCGGCTTTGGTTGATGAGAAGTATAGAAAAACTGTTATTGATCAAACCATGCAATTGTCTAAAGCCTATTCTCCAGTTAAAAAATGGCAAGAACGCAATGCTTGGGAAGAAAGAGCAGAAAAGATTGGTCAGCAGTGGTTGGATGAGTTGGCGGCTTTATTGTTTTTAGCCAATCAGCTGTCATGGAACCAGCAGTTTGTTTATCAGATAAAAGGGTCTTGGGCGGGCGCAATTGGCTACAGTCAATTTATGCCAGCAACGGCAATGCAATATGTAAAATCAAAAAATTTTGATTTTTGGAGCTGGCCAGACTCCATTGAATTTACCGCTAAGAAGCTGTCCAAACACCATTGGCATCATGATCCACGCAAGGCATTATTAAAGTACAACAAAGTGTCATGGTATGGAGATGTGATTATGAGCATTCATGAGAAGCTCAATCCCTGGTGGAAAAGTCTATCTGCTAAGCCAGAACATTAATTTTAGCTAGAAGAACGGTTTTTTTTAAAAAACCTAAAAAATAGTGCAAGCAAAATTATACAGCCAATGCATGTTAAAGCTACCAGAGTGAGTGAACTTTGGTATTGTTGGATAAACTGTTGCACTTGATCAAGTTCACCATCAAATCTTTTTAACAATAAGGTTGAAAGTAGCATAAAAATGCTAACGCTGATCAATGAAGCAATAAGGTCATACATAATAAATTTATTTCTGGGCATTCTTAAAATGCCAGAGCTTAAAAAAATAGCTGATCTCACGCCCAAAAGCAGTCTGCCTAGAATAATAACTTTATAGCCATAGCGATGAATATAATGACTCACTTTATGCATGGTGTTTTCATTGAAGTTGCGTTTTAAAAAAGGATGTTTAAAGATTTTAAAACCTAAATATTTGCCAATGCTGTACAGGCCAAAGTCTGCAACCGAAATAGCTATAATCGCAAGGGCTATCCATAGGGGGCTAGAAAGGCGTTCTTGATAGTAAAGAACAGACAGAAATAAAAGAGGTATTTCTTCAGGGATGGGGATGCCAACACCGCTCACCATGAGACCTAAATATATAATACAAAGCCATAGATAAGTGTTTGTGTTCGCCATGAGATCTAGGGACGTTTCAAACATAATTTTCTGAGCACTCTAATGCTTTTTTTAAGTAATGCGCAATGTTTTTATGGTTTTGTTGTGAGAAGGCAAAGGCCAGAGGCAAAGAAAGTAAGTCTAAAAAGCTATGGTATAGGCAGCCTCTTTGGAAAGTTTACTTTACGTTTAAGCTTGTTAATGTTTTTTTAAAATGTAAACTTTTTTATTGCTATGTAATAAAAGTTACGCTACCATAAAATGATATGAATTCAAATACTTCTATAGAAAAGGTTCCTCACATGTCTGAAAACGCTAAATATGATGCAGTAGACCAGCAAAAAAACTTAGAGAATATGAGCTTAAATTGGCAAAGGGTAGAAAATTTACGGGTTACACGTAAGTTGGTCAATGCCCTAGAAAACTTAGAAATTAAATCTTTGTATTTGGTTCCTGCCAACCGCAGGAAAGATGCTAGGAAAAAATACCTTGGTTACGGCACAAAAAAGATGATGTTTGAAGCTGAAGTTACATTTGTCTTGGATGAAAAGTCAAAGCTGCTGGAAAAAATAAAATCTGATGCCAATGTATGGAGCAATTATAAAGATGATTGTATTGAAACTTTGTCTGAGGCTTTGCTTGCAGAAGACACCATTGTAAGAGAAGACTCATTGGCATTTCTTCAAATGGCCTGTGCTGTACGTATCAAAGATGAAGTTGTGGGTGTTTTAAGGTGTGAAGGGATTGTTCCGGGTAAACCCAATGATTTAACCAATGCAAAAATTTATGAGCAATTATCCCATCTTAAATTAGACCAAAAAGAGTTTAAAACACTGGTCAAAACTTTACCGTTTTTTACCAGTGAAAAAGTTGCCGTGGTCAGTAATGTTTTAACCATGTTGAGTGAAGAGATTGGCTCATTTTTGGAAGAGTCAGTTAAAAGTAATGAGTCCACAGAAGACTCGGGTCAATACAATCATAGTGGTTTGATCACGCGTAATCCTATGATTTTAGAAATTATTAGGCAAATACAGCTTATAGGTTCTTCAGATAGTTCTGTGATTATTTATGGTGAGTCAGGAACAGGTAAAGAGTTGATTGCCAATTTGATTCATAAAAACTCTACCCGAAAAGGCAAACCGTTTGTAACCATTAACTGTGCTGCGCTTACTGAGACTATTTTGGAAGCAGAGCTTTTTGGCTATAAAAAAGGGGCCTTCACTGGAGCCACAGCAGATAAAAAAGGTTTGTTTGAAGTGGCAGATAAAGGAACCATCTTTTTGGATGAAGTTGGAGAAATGAGTTTGTCTTTGCAAGTAAAGATTTTACGTCTGATTCAAGAAGGTACATTTATGCGTGTAGGGGATACTGAAATGCGTAAAGTAGATGTAAAAGTGGTTTCTGCTACTCATAGAGATCTGAGACAAATGATAGAGTTGGGAAAGTTTAGAGAAGATTTATATTATCGTTTAGCTGTAGTAGAGCTGTCATTGCCACCTTTAAGGGATAGACAAAAAGATATCCCCATTTTGGTCAATCATTTTTTACAAGAGTTTCAGAAAAAAACCCAAAAAAGTGAAATCACTTTATCAAGTGAAGCCTTAAAAGTTTTAGAAGAATACTACTGGCCAGGAAATGTTAGAGAAATGCGCAATGAAATTGAACGTCTAGTTGCTTTAAACGCTAGCAACAGTATGATTAAAACCAAAGATTTATCTAAAAAGTTTTTTTATGAAAGTCATCCAGAAAGTATGTTGGTCAGCAATGAAAATGAAGAAGGGTTTATTAAAAAGCTGGTTGATGACTTTGAACGTAACTTGTTGTTAAAGTATTTACGTAAGCATAAATGGAATAAAACCCAGGTTGCAAAATTATGTGGAATTACCAGGCAAGGTTTAAATAAAAAAATATCAAAGTACAATTTAGATAGACGTAAGTTTTAATGGTTGAATTACAGCAATACAATGGAGAAACCCTACTTTTGTTAGAGATACCCAAAAAAATAGTGTCTTTGGTACCCAGTGTAACTGAAACACTTATAGAGTGGGGTAAGTCTCCAGTTGCTAGAACGCAGTTTTGTATTTATCCCAAAGAAAAAGTGAAAGATATTCCGCATGTTAAAGGAACAAAAAATCCTGATATAGAAAAAATAATTCAACTTTCTCCTGATTTAATTATTGCCAATAAAGAAGAGAATAGACAACAAGATATTGAGCATTTAAAAAGACATTGTCCGGTATGGATAACCTATCCAGAAGATATAAAATCAATGCTGTATTACTTAGAAGATCTTGCTAAAATAGTTGAGAACAAAAATAAAACTGATCAAGATATCAAAAATGTTAGGCAGTATTTTACTGTTTTACAAAAAAAAGATAAAAACAAAATTGCCTGTTTTATCTGGAAAAAACCTTGGATGGTTGCAGCCGGTAAAACATATATATCTAGCTTAATTGAAAGTTATTGTAGTAATGCTTTTGGACATGTTGAAAGATACCCCCATATAGAGCTTTCAGAAATTAAAAAAAACTCGGTTGACCATATTTTTTTGCTAACCGAACCCTTTTGCTTTAACGATACACATAGACAAGAATTAAAAGTTTACTTTAATGAACAGGGAATAGATATGCCAGTCTCTATTTTAAATGGAGAAAATTTTACCTGGCCAGGACCAAGATCAATAGAAGCAATAGAAGAAATGAAAAGAGTTTTAAACTGAACTTAGGATTTAAGAGGCAATGCAACCAGTAAAATTTGGGAAATACATGTTAGTGGATATGATTGCTTCTGGCGGCATGGCTGAGATCTATAAAGGTTTTGCCAAAAGTGCTGATCGGAAAATGTACTCTATTGCCATTAAACGAATTTTACCGCAGTTTGCCAGAGATGAAGAGTTTGTTGCTTTGTTATTGGATGAAGCAAAGGTTATGGTTTATATGAACCATCCCAATATTGTTTCTATTATTGAGTTTGGTAAAGTGGATGAAACCTATTACATTGCCATGGAATATGTTGAAGGCCCAACCTTACAAAAATTATTTAAAAAAGTAAGAGCTAAAAATGAGTTGTTACCGGTTCCTATTGCTTTATTTATTGTGCGTGAAATAGCACAAGGCTTGGGCTATGCGCATAGAAAACTAGATAATGATGGCAATGCCATGAGCATTGTACATAGAGACATCAGTCCAGCCAATATTCTTATTTCTTATACGGGTGACGTAAAAATTACTGACTTTGGTATATCTAAAGCAGCCAATCAAAATCACCATACACAAGTGGGTATTATCCGCGGTAAAACAGGTTACATGTCTCCTGAACAAACCAGAGCCGGTATGGAAATTGATGGCCGCAGTGACTTGTTTTCTTTAGGAGTCATCATGTATGAACTCTTAACAGGAAGACGCCTATTTAAAGCAGACTCAGTTCCAAAAGCATTAAAGATGGTTAGAGAAGGACATATTCCTCCCATCAGTGAGTTAAGGCCAGGCTTGCCTGCCAGTTTAGAAAATATAGTCTATAGGGCTTTACAAAGAGATCCTAATGAGCGCTACCAGAGTGGAGAAGAGTTTTGTGATGCATTAAATGAATTTTTAACCAAGTACTCAGCGGCAAAAAACTTTATGCGAGTCACTCACAATGACTTACAAAAGTATGTTCATAACTATTTTGCCCATTCTATTGAAGAGACCAGAGCATTTATGCAGCAATATGAAAATATTGAAGAAACCATTTCAAGACAGATGACGGCATCAAAAAATATTGAAAAAACATTAACAGAGCCCAAAGTCTTAGTTGCCAATCCTAACTTTGATGGTGAAGCTCTTTCTTCAGGTGCTATGAATGTTGATCAGCTAGAAAGCAGTGTTATTACAGGAGCTTCTTCTAGCAGTATACATTCGGGGACATACACCAAGGCTAAAGAATTGGGGTACTCTTCAACTTATTTATGGATAAAAAAACTGATGTTGCCAGTTATGATTTTTGTTTTTACTGGAATTATTGTGGCTGGTTTTATGATGAAAAAAAATAAAAACAAAAACATTTCTAGTGTTGAAATGCCTGTTTTCTCAAGTCCAGAAGGTGCAGAAATATATATTGATAATATTCGCTGGCCAGATAAAACTCCAACCAAAATAACCCTTTTGGAGAAAAAAGAAGTAACTATTTTATTTAAAAAGCAGGGCTACAAAAATTTAATTAAAGTTCTCAATCCAACAGAAGACACCCAGTCACTGAATGTTACTTTAGAGGAAGGCAGTTCTGTTGGAACGCGTGGAACAGTCATCGTATCAACGGATCCAAAAGGTGCTACTGTTTATTTGGATGGAGAAAAAATTGAGGGTACAACACCTTTAGAAGTTAAAGTGGCTATTGGAAAAGATAGTAAAATAACAATTGAAAAAGACGGGTATAAAACGGCTCAAACCTATGTCAATATGGCAGAACTTGAGGTTATTGAAAAATCAATTATTTTAAGTCGTGATGATAGTAATCAGTACAGAGTAACTCCACCCAAAGTCAATCCTTTACCAAAATTGGGAGGTAAAGCTCCAGTAAGACAAGCCGTAGCTAGAATAAATTTAAGTGTTGCCACAACACCTTGGGCAGAAGTTTATTTAGATGATAAAAAAGTTGGGGTATCGCCGTTTGTGGGTTTAAAAGTTAAGCCTGGACGGCATAAAATACGTTTTGAAAACAAACAATTTGATATCAAACCCATGACCGTAACGGTGACTTTTCCCAAAGGAACAGATATCAAGTGTATCTATGATTTAAAAGAACGCACGGGTAGTTGTGAATAGTAAATATACATTTTAAGAAACGTTTGATGTAAATCAAATTATGAAAACATTGAATCAAAATAAATTAAGAGCCTTTACCTTAATTGAATTGATGGTCACATTTGTTATTGGCGCAAGTCTTATCGCTATTGCGACTCCTGCGTATTTAAACTATGTCAAAAAAGCTCGTTTATCTGAAGGTTATCTCATGTTGCAAAAAGCTGTACAGGGTATTTATGCTACTCATCATAAACCTTTGATGATCAAGATTGATGGCGATACATATTTTGGAGAAAAACGTTATCCATTAGGTTTAACACCCTTAACATCTGTTGGTTATGTACAGAATGGTATAACCCACCGTAGCTATGCTCCAAAACCAAGTAAGAACAATGAAATCAGAATAAAGATCAATGATCCTGTGTGTTATCAACAAGATGTGCAATCAAAGCGTTGTGGAGCAATACAAGAGTTTACTCCTAAAATATTTGATAGCATGGGTTTTGATCTACAAGTAGTGGGAGGTAATTACAAGTTTCTTACCAAGTCTTACTTTATTCCCTCAATAAGAACGCATCAAGAGCTTGTTAATATTTTAACCGCAGAAGGATATGCTGCGGTGTACAGAAAAAACAATAGCTTTGGCAGTGCTATTTTCCAGACATCTATTGTATCTGTTTTAGCAGACTTGGACGGTGATTTAGATATGACTGATGATAATGATAGAGTCTGTGCTAACAATGTTGCTCGGTTCTCACTGCACTCACCTAGAGCAACATACATTTCAAGAATTTTATACATTGATCAAAATACCGGTGAATTACAGAGCAGTGAAGGCATTATTCAAGAAAACTTAGGCGAATAAAGAGCTATTTTTAATGTATTTTTTGGAAGAGTCATTATCCCCAAATTTTTTGCCACCAGCTTTTCTTTTTTTCTGACTTATCTTCTTTGGGTTTAATGTCTACATTCTTGCGAATATCATTGATATCCCAACGCGTAAGATTGGCAAGGTTTTGCGCCCATTGTTCTTTTCGTTTTTCCAGTTGATCAAGGTAACTAGCTGCAGCGGAACATTCACTGGCTTTGCCTTTCCAAGGACGGTAAATAATAAACCGTGATTGAAAATTTTGTTGGTCACTGGTTTCTTTAAAAACAATATCTTGTGGAAAAGTTTTGTTATTGTAACGAGCATGCAAACGCGTTACTTTTACCGGTTGACTTTGCTGTGGAGGCATTCTTCTGGGCATCATGGTTCCAGGGTTGGGTTGAATAGGGTAGTTTTCTGTATCATCCAACCAAAACACGCCCAAAGACTTTAATTCTTCTTTACTTAAAGGATCAGCTGCGCACGGGTCACACCAGCCCATGTCCCAAAAGTATTCGGTAAAAATACTTTGCCCACCTTCTTTTTTGACTTGCGCAGAGAAAGTATCTTTATAAAATTTTGCAAAATCATTTTGTACATATTCAGGCAACTCAATATTACTGGGGAATTTAACTGTTTGATAATTGCTGGACTCAACCCGGCCCTCTTTGCTTAAAATATATATAATAATATCTTGATCACCTTTGGCATTGATTGTTCCTAGGCGTATTGGTAGCATAAATTTATTGCTTTCAAAGGCAACTTGCAATGGGTTAAGATAACTTAAACCCGTTTTGTTTTGTTCTTTAATGTTCACTTTGGCCACAAAAAACTTCATACCAGACTTAATGTAAGGCTTTAGTGCGGCTTGGGCTTGATCAGGTATTTTGTAGCCATTTTGCAACAGCCAAGTTTCTAAACCTTTGGATTCCTTGGCAGATAAAATCACAATGTCATATTCACCAACGGTGTATTCAGCCTCTACTGTCACCCCTAAGCTTTTTGCAGAAGCTTTTTTATCAGCCATACCAGACTGAGCCATAGGACCGGCACTCATTTCCATGGTCCGTGTATACACTTGTTGACAGGGGTTACGATCAAAATACTCAACCAAGCGTGGAGCTGTGAAACTATCTAAATGTTCAATGGTGGCTTTGTCACCTATGTGAATTTGATCTTTTTTAAGCACAGAAGGAACTGGGATTACAACAGCAAAGTCTTTAAGATCACCTTGATAATCATTCATCATGCTGATAACAGTTTTATTGTCATGACGAACCATCACCACTTTAGAGGCTTCATTAAACAGTTTGGCATCAGCCTTGGCCACATAAAAGCCACAAAAAGCATACAAATTGCTACTGATAAAGAGTATAACAAGTAAAACATTTTTCATATAAAGAATCCTTAACAAGGGGTTAACAAGGCGTACAATATACCGCGTCTAGGCAGTAATGCCAAAAAATGCACTTTTTTTAGATCAATAAAAATTAGCTGTTAGGGAGCAGGTCTTGATGAATGAGGTCACTTTTATTTAAAAAAATTAGGGGCTTGTGAATGTATTGCGCACCATGAATATGTGGGAAAAGCATACCCACACAGTCTTGATTGATGTTAACATTGATGCTGCGAATGCTGTTTTCTTGCCAGTTTCTTTGTGGAGGAGAAATTTTTATGGGGCTCTGCGTGCAAGCAACAGGTCTATAAAAAAAAGCATTAAAAAAACCATCATTGTCATTAATGGGAGAAATAGAACCCAAAAAACGCTGACGTCGGTAAGCTTTGGTCGGTTCATCCACCACCATTGAGAAATAGCTTTTTTTGTAAGTTTCATCGGTCGCAAAGCGAATATAATTGTGTTCTAAAATAGAATTTTTTTGACCCACCGCTAACCATACGCTGCTTTCAAGCTCTCTGTAGGTTTGCATCAGTTGCTGTTGACTTTGAGATATGGCACTTTTGCCTTGGAAATACGCTTGATTGTTACCTGAACTTTGGTAAGTGGCTCGAGGTTGGCTGGCAAAGTTATCATTGTCAGCACAGGATGAGATTAAAGTTAAGCTTAAGCACAAAGAAAATAAAATAGACGTGAATTTTCTAATAACGCACAGCATTCTTCTTGAGTTACCACTAAGTTGATGTATTGTAAAGATTCAGATGATGAAACAAAAAGACAGTTTTTTAGATTATATTCAACATGGAAACATTATTATTGCAGATGGCGCCATGGGAACCTTGCTTTCCCCATATGTAGATCCAAACACCTGTGTGGAAGCTTTAAATTTATCTGCGCCAGAAAAAGTTGAACAAGCCCATGCGTCTTATATATCTGTTGGAAGTCAACTGGTAGAAACCAATAGTTTTGGTATCAATTATCATAAACTAAAACCTTACAAGCTAGAAAACAAAGTAAAACAATTATGCAACGCGTCTGTAGAACTGGCAAAAAAAGCCAGAGGCCACAAGAATGTTTGGATTGCAGGTTCAGTTGGACCGCTCACTCAGCGCAGAAGGGATCTTGATCTGTATACAGAAACAGATGTACAAGCCATGTACCAAGAAGTTTTTGAATCGCTGGCCAATGCTGGGGTTGACTTGTTTGTTCTTGAAACCTTTACCAGGCTATCTGATATTGAAGTTGCTGTAAAACAAGCAAAAACAGTGGGCTTACCCATTTTAATGCAAATGGCTTTTGGAGATCATGGGGTCACGGATGAAGGTGTTTCAGTAGAAAAGTTTTTACAACTTGCTTATGCCCATAATGTTGAGGCTGTGGGGAGCAATTGTAAAATTGGGCCCCACTTGGTTTCTTCCGTGGTAGAAATGCAAGCCTTAAATTGTGCCATGCCCATTTCGGTTTTTCCCAATGCTGGTTATGCGCAACACATTGATGGCCGCTATGTTTATGGCGCTACACCAAAATACTTTGCGCAAAAACTTATTGATTGCATTGACTTTGGCGCACAAATTTTAGGAGGCTGCTGTGGAACCAGTCCAGAACATATCAAAGCTTTAAGCAGCGCATTGTCTGATCATCCCAAAACAAAAGTGCCCATAAGAACAATTAAAAAAAATCAGTTGGGTGCCGTGCAAACAAGCAGAGACACCACTGAAAATTTGATCTTAAAAAAAATCAATGACCCAGCCATGTTTGTAACAGTTGAAGTTGAACCACCCAAAGATCTCAATTTATCCAGGACCATAGAACATATTCAAATGCTTTGCCAAGCCGGCTGTGATGCCTTGAATATTCCAGATAACCCTTTGTCCATAGTAAGACCAGACCATGTTATTTTTGCAGATATTGTTAAACAGCATGTTGATATTCCGCTTATTCTGCACTTAACCTGCAGAGATAAAAATTTAATTGCCTTAAGGTCAAACATTTTAGGGGCAATGATGGCCAAAGTCGATTCTATTTTGGCTGTGACGGGTGACCCCGCTTCTTTAGGGGGGCATCCAGGAGCAACATCCGTTTATGATGTACAGTCCGTAGGTTTAATTGAGTTGATTGATAGCATGAATCAGCAAATGCAACAATCACATCCTTTAAGCATTGGAGTTGCCTTTAATCCCAATATTAAAGGTGAGTTGGGTATAAAAACAGCCATGGATAAACTGGCAAAAAAAATTAAGGCAGGCGCGCATTACATTGAAACCCAACCCATCTTTGATTTAGAAAAATTAGAGTTCATGACGCAACAAAAACAAGCCATGCAATTGCCGGTCTGTTTAGGCATCATGCCTTTGTTGGGTCAAAAAAATGCAGAATTTTTGCACAATGAAGTTCCAGGAATGAAAATACCAAAAGAAATCAGACAAAGGTTAGCTGGACTAAAGCGCCAAGCTGCTCAGCAAGAAGGCCTTAACATTGCCAAAGAAATCATTGATCAGGCCAAAAACAAAGGTTTCAATAATTTTTATATCATCCCACCCATGAAAAAATACCACCTGGCCGCTGAACTGGTGGAACATGCAAAAAAGAAATAATTGACGCTCAGCGTTTGTCTTGCTAATCAAAAAAACATCCGCAGGGATATGCATATAAATATTGTAAATATAAAGAAGAAAGTGGATGAAGATGAAAAAAATATTGTTAGCGAGCTTAATGATGCTCAGCAGTTGGTCTTTTGCAGGGAATGTTAAAAAGTATTGTTATACAACTGAAGCTGAAAGCACACCTTATATACTTTGGTCCAATGATACAGGTTCACAAGGTGCGTCAGCAATGCTTGCAGATGAATTAAAGTCAGGAGCAATAAGCCTTTCTGGTCACTGGCAAGTCAAACCTTATGATGCTTTGTTTGCCAAGCATGCTTTTAAAGTAGGCGAGTGTGTTTTGTTCAATGAATCAGAAAATATGACATTGACCATTACGCAAATCAATAAAGAAGATGAAATCAGCTTAGGTGAGCAAAGCGTGTTTCCGGTGGTTCATTTTGACCTAGATGGACGCAGACGTTTTGGTTTAATCCAAGAAGAAAGTTTGCAACACTTAGAAGAGCAAACGTATACAAGAACAGTTAAGGTCAACGATATTCTTGATTATTCTGAAAATGAAAAGTTAACCTTGATTTATGTGGTGTGTCCAAAAAATCGTGAAGATGTATGTCAGTTGGCCATTAAGCATCAAGGTCAGTGGGTGATGGATGAAGAGCAACAAATTTTTAGCTTAGATGTTTTAGCCCGTTCCAACTGGAAAGAGTTTGGTTTTGATGAAAGTTTGCGATTACAAAAAAATGGCGATACCCCGCAAGGTATTTATAGAATTTATGCCAGCATTGATTGGAAAAATAGAGAGTTATTTGGTGGCATGCGTAGAATTGATTTAGATGCCAGGTATCCAGCCCTCAATGGACATACAGGTTATCAAGACAATAAGTTTTTAATGGATGCAATGTTACCACAAGAGGCTTATCAAGATTATTGGTTTAATGAATGGCCCTTGGCACATGCATTAGGTAGACAAGATTTAAGAATCCATGCCAATGGTCCGTTTGATATTGAAAAATGTATCATTACTCCTCAAACGGGTTTAACCTTTAGGCCAACTGCGGGTTGTATTAACACTGGAGACATACAAACAACCCAAAAACTTTTGGACAAACTTGTTGAACTCAATGTTTTTAAACCAGAACATATGCAGGTGGATGACACAAGCACAGCTTACCTTTGGGACAGAGCACAACGTTACGGTGAAGTTTTCTTGATCATTGTTGATGAAGATTAATTTATTGTAGAATTTTAAAAATACTGGCACCGATAAACGTAGCAATAGCATAGCCCAAGGTGCCAGCCAAAACAGCAGCTGTTTTGTAGTTCTCCCATTTTAAAGCGCCGGCCATAGCCACAGCAGTAGTGGGTCCACCTGTATTGGCATTGGATGCCAGTAAAACAACTTTTGGATCCAGCTTAAACAGCTTTCCTCCAATGATGATGCATAACATGTGAACAATTATAATAATGGCAATAAACAACAAGAGTTGCATGCCATGTTCAAGTACACTGCTCAGTTTGGCAGAAGCACCAATCAGTGCAAAGAAAACTTGCATCATGGCCAATCCTATTTGATCGGTTTCTTGATAAGCTTGAATTTGTTTTGGAAAAAAACTTGCGGCTAAAACACAAAATAAAGTGGTCCATAAAATGAAACTTGAATCTTGCTCAATCAAAGAAGCCATCAGTAAACCTAGGGCACAAAATAAACTGGCAAGAACAAAAGCTGGGAGAATAACATCTGCTTTGAGATACAGAGGGTTACTGGCTAAAGAATTTTTAGTTTCTTTGGTAACGCAGTTTTTTTTAGACATGAATGTTTGCATGAACCAAGTATTGTTGGCCAAGTAAAACAAAATTAAAAAATACAAAGCCATCAATAAATTATCGGCTGCGGTACCGGCGCTGAGTATATTGGCATCTGTTAAATTAACGACTTTTGCGGCACTAACAAAATTAACAGAACCACCAATATATGAGGCACTAAAAACTGCGGCTATTTTTGGTCCAAGACCATCCAAAGCAAGTAAGTTTGATGCAAGCAGAGTTCCTAAAATAGTGCCTAAGGCACCCAGACTAAACGCTATCATCATAGAACCTAGACTTTTATAAATTCTAAAAAGATTGGCTCTGAATAAAAAAAATGGAATGGATAAAGGCAAAATGTAAGACCAAATAAAGTCGTAGGTGACAGATGTTTCAGGAAGTAGACCAATGTTGCTCAATGCAAAACCAAAAACAATGGCTAAAACGGCCGCGGATACTTTTGCACCATGCTTTTTCTTTTCTAAGTAGAGGCCTAAAAACCCACAAAGACAAAGAAAGAAAAAAACCAAAAGTGGGTGGTGTAATGTTTGTAACATTGTTTTACACTACACAAACTCAACTAGAGCGACAAATTATTCTATGTATTTAAACGCTAGCAGATTTAATCAGGTCTTTTAAATGACTGTTGGGTTCAAACTGTGGACCGTGTTTTAAAGACATGATTTTGAGTTCTTTGTTTAAAGTCTCTAGGCCTATGCTTTTAGCATAAGCACACAAGCCACCTCTAAACGGTGGGAAACCTGTGCCTAAAATCATGGCAATATCAATATCTCTGGCAGTCTCAACGATTTTTGCTTCAAGACAACGAGCAGCTTCATTAAGCATGACAAAGATCAAGCGTTGTTGAATCACTTGGCTGGATAATTTAGATAAGTTTTGTGCAAAAGGAATGTTTTTGTTGAGCTGCTTTTTTTGCTTGTGCAAATAAAAGCCCTGACCTGATTTTTTGCCCAGCAAATTCTTATCAATCATCTTTTCTATTTCTTTGGCAGCCGCTGGAAAATAATCAAACTGGCTTTTTAAAAAAGTTCCTACTTTGTAACCCACATCAATGCCTACTTCATCTAACAATTCAAAAGGCCCCATGGGCATACCAAATTTTTCAATGGCTTTATCAATCACGGCAATATTAATGCCTTCATGCGCCATTTGTAAGGCTTCATTGAGATAAATACCCAAAATACGATTCACCAAAAAACCAGGACTGTCTTGAACAATCACCGGTGTTTTGCCCAAGGATAAAGCAAGCTTGTAAGTGGTGGCCAAAGTTTTTTGTGTGGTTTTGCTGGCCGGAATAATTTCAACCAAAGGCATTTTGTGCACAGGGTTAAAAAAATGCATACCAATAAACTGACCAGATTTTTTAACACTCTTACTCATTTCATTGATGGAAAGCGCAGAGGTATTGCTGGCAATAATAGCGTCATTATGGGCAACCTTTACCACGTCATCAAAAACAGATTTTTTAATCTCCATGTTTTCAACCACGGCTTCCAAAACAAAGTCAGCTTTTGCTAAACCAGCGTATTCTAGACT
This sequence comes from Oligoflexia bacterium, assembly GCA_035326705.1. Classification (NCBI taxonomy): domain Bacteria; kingdom Pseudomonadati; phylum Bdellovibrionota; class Oligoflexia; species Oligoflexia bacterium. The sequence goes on along the minus strand of DAOLES010000003.1, from coordinate 26,058 downwards.
AGGAGAGATATTCAGTAGTTTTTGAATTTTTTCCTGTTCACTTATTTTTTTACGCTTTTGCAATTGCGAAAATAATTTATTAGCAATGCTCATGGCTTTGCTTAAAGCATGGGACTGAATGTCTTTTAAACGAACGTGATAATTTTTGTGGGCAAACAATTGGGCAAGGCCACCGCCCATCACACCAGCACCTAAGACGGCAACTTCTTTAATAGTTGAGGCTTTACTGGTAAACTCTACTTTTTTCTTGGCTTCAATATCCAAAAATAACTGAACCAAATATTTACAAACATCAGAGCTTAATAGTTTAGCTAAACCTTGGGCCTCAATGTCATAGGGGATACTGGATCTTTTTTGGTAAGTTTTTTCTATCACTTCTAGCGCAGTCAAGGGGGCAGGGTAAAAGCCTTGAGTGTTTTTTAAAATACTGCTTTTGGCTTTAGGATAAATGACTTTTTGTCTAAAGGCAGCGTTGTTTTGTAAAACAAGCATCACCTTTTCAGTCAAAGAAGGTTTTTTCTTTTTAGGAAGAATGTGTTTTCCTTCAAGAATCAATCGTTGCGCAAAGTCTAAAAGTTGCGTTTGTGGTAATACATCGTCCACCAATTGCATACGATAGGCTTTTTTTGCATCAATGCGTTTGCCGGTTAAAATAACATCCAAGGCTGAGGTTAAACCAATGAGTTTAGGCAAACGTTGGGTGCCGCCCCAACCGGGTAAAATACCAATTTGGACTTCTGGTAAAGCCATTTGAGTTTTGCTGGTATCACTGGCAATTCTATAACTGCAAGCCATAGCCAACTCTAGCCCGCCTCCCAGACAGGTTCCATCAATAGCAGCAACAGAAGGGATGCTAAGATCTTCTATCCGTTGCATTAACATTTGGCCCTGACGTGATTTTTCAAAGGCAACTTGCGTATCTGAAATTGCTAAAATTTGGGTAAGATCTGCGCCAGCAATAAACTGACCGGGTTTTTTACTGTAAACAACCAGCCCTTTTAAAGATTTTTGTTGTTCTACTTGATCAAGAATTGCATTGAACTGTTTTACAAAATCATCGGTAATAATATTAACACTTTTGTCTTGAGTATCTAAGCCAATCAAAGCAATGTTTGCTTTGTTAATGCTGAGATCAATATCCTTGTTTTTTTTCTGCACCATCTGTTTGCCTCATTGATTATTAATAGTTAAGCTCTCTCTACAATCATAGCGCCACCTTGACCACCACCAATACACAAGCTTGCCAAGCCATACTTTGCGTTTTGCTGTTGCAATGTTTTTGCTAAGGTTAAAACAATTCTTGTACCGGATGTTCCCACCGGATGCCCCATAGCAATAGCACCACCATGAACATTAACGCGGTCTCTTTTAAAACCATCCAAAACATCTTTGTTGGCAATGTGTTCTGCCAAGTTGGGTTGTTCAAATATTTTTAGCACGGATAAAACTTGCGCAGCAAAGGCTTCATTGATTTCAATGTAATCCATTTGACTCAGTTTCATATTGGCAAGTTCCAAAACTTTGCTGCTGGCAGCAACCGGGCCAAGCCCCATGCGTTTAGGGTCAACGCCGGCAAAGGCATAACTTTTAATCCAAGCCAAGGGTTTAAGTTTATGTTTTTCAACCGCTTCTTCACTGGCAAGAATAACAGCAGCAGCACCATCGGTGATAGGACAACTGTTGCCCACCGTAACACTGCCATGTTTACGGTCAAAGTAGGGTTTTAATTTTTGTAATGCTTCTAGGGTCTGTTCTGGTCTAGGACCAATGTCCTGACTGAGTAAATCTTTTTGGCCTTCTAACCACACGGGCATGATTTCATCTTTATAAAAACCACTCTTAATGGCAGCAGCTGTTTTATGATGGCTTTGTAAAGCAAATTGATCTTGCTCTTGTCGTGTAATGTTAAATTCATTGGCAAGGATTTCAGCGGTTTGTCCCATGCTGAGTCCGCAAAATGGATCTTTAAGACCTTCCAATAAACCAATAATGGGTTTAAGCATAGAGGGTCTAAAACGGGTGAGGGCGCCCAGTTTTTGTAAAGGGGTCTTGGCGCGGGCTAAAATACTTAGCCAATCCGCCATACTGGGTGGAAAAATCAGTGGGATTTGCGACATGGATTCAGTACCACCGGCAAGCACTATTTGTGCATGCCCCGCTTGAATTTGATCAATGCCAGAAGCCAAAGATTGCATGCCAGAAGCACAGTTTCTGGCAACGGTGTATGCAGAAATATTTTCATCAAAACCTGCCATCAATGCAATGACACGAGAAATATTAGCTGCGTTCATCGGTTGCGCCACACAACCAAAAATAACTTCATCAATAATGTCATGCGTAATATTTGTTCTATAGAGCAACTCTTTACTGACAAGGGCTCCTAAGTGCTGTGCAGATGTTTTTGCTAGGGCAGTCCCAGCTTTTGCAAAAGGCGTTCTTAAGCCATCAATCAAGGCAATTTTTTTTGTGTTCATCAAGGGGCATTGTAATTCACTCACAGTTAAAAACCAAAAATAATCGTTGCATTTTCAACATTTATGGCAATGGATAGGCGTGGATAAGATTTGTCCTTTATCTCTATCCTATCAAATGTTACAATAGAAAAAGATTAGGATGTTATTATTAATAAAAAATATATTTGTATGTATTGTAATTGTAAGCATAGTGGGCATTGACAACGCTTGGGCTTGGGGACCGGCAACCCATTTGCATTATGGTTATGAAATTTTAAGTCAGTTGCATCTTTTGCCTACAGCCATGGCGGAGTTGCTTAACCGTTACCCCAAAGTGTATTTGTATGGAACCATCAGTGCAGATATTGTTTTGGCCAAAAAGTTTGGTAAAGATTTTCAGCACTGTCACCATTGGCATAATGGTTTTTCTTTGTTGGACTACGCCAACTCTGAGAGAGAGCAAGCCTTTGTCTGGGGTTACTTATCGCACTTGGCAGCAGACTGTATCAGTCATAATTGTTTTGTTCCCAGCCATATGGTTTTATCCTACGATAAAAAATTTCTTAACCACATGTATTGGGAGCTGCGTTTTGACCAAATGCTGACCAATGAAAAAATTTTAGATCTGTTTAAAGAGTTAAGTGAAGGTGACTTTGAAGACTGTGATGCCTTATTTGAAAAACATATTCAAGTCAGGGTGATGGACTTTTCATTCAATAAAAAAGTGTTTCAAAAAATACTTGTTCTTCAAGGCGTTAAACAGTGGCAAAACATGCTGCAAAAAATGCAAAACAGTGATCGTTGGCAATTGTCTCCAGAAACGGTTCAAGACTATTGTGATCGTTCTCTTAATGCTGTGCAAGATTTGTTAAATTTTAAACAAAACGCTGCCATCTTAGAGCATGACCCTAGAGGTGTAGACAAGCATAAGCTTGCTGGCCAGTATAGAAAACAAATGCGCTTAGCATTTAATGTCCAAGAGCATGATGTCTATGCCAAAGTCAAAGAGTTAGAGCAACTGTAAACAATTCTTAATGGACCAAAAAGCCCAAGCCAGTATAAAAAAGATTTAGTTGCTGGTTATAATCTTTGCTACAATAATAAAATGATACAAAATTTAGCCTTAGATCATGAAGATGAGGTTTTTAGGCAATTCATGCTGATGGCAGATAGCTTAAGAACCAGAGCCAAAAGTAAACGTTATTTTACCAGAATTGTAGAGTCGCAAGCAGAAAAACCTGCCAAACAATCCGCCCTGCTGGCTTTAATCATGGTGGCCTATTGGGATAAAGATTTTATTCAAAGTGAGCAGTATTGTAAGCAGTTAATTAAACTTGATACCTATTCTAAATACAGTTTGTTTGCATTAAGCCTTATGTATGAAATGAATAAAAGAATGGGCAAGCAACATACGCTTTCTGCCATCAGCAGCTTGATGGACAAGATTAATAAAAAAATATTACAGATTGAAACTCTAAAAAACTAAAAAAACAGCTTACTCATTGAGGGTTAAGGTCACCGTCAAAGGGTCAAGTTTCTTGTTGTCTTTTAACAACTCAAAATGCAAATGCGGTCCAGTAGAGCGTCCAGTACTGCCCACTTTAGCAACAACATCGCCTTTGTTAACAGCATCACCTTTTTTTACTGAAATTTCTGACAAGTGCGCGTAGCGTGACTCGTAGCCATTGGCATGTGTGATAATCAAAACATTACCATAACGGCCTTTTTTACCCGCAAACTTAACTTGACCACTCAGTGCAGCTTTAACTGGATCTCCCGTTTTACCTTTAAAGTCCAAACCACCATGAAACGCTAATTTGTGGGTGAAGGGGTCTAAACGCACCCCATAAGAAGAGGTGAGGGAGTTGAGTTCAGGTAGGTGTAAAAGGTTTTTCTTGTAACGTTGGGTATCAACCTGAAAAGTTTCATAACTTAACACTTCATCTTTGACATCCATGCTTTCTTCAAGACCCCCTTGGAAATTTTCAGGCTTGTCATCTTGACTGATATCTATGGGAGATTGTTCTTGATTAGAGCTTGTAGGCTCGCTTGCGCTGCTGGGGGATTGATCCAGTTCCATCATTTCCTCATCTTCTTCTAAAGAGTGAGAAGCAGTTTCAGTAGTGGCTTCAGAGCTTTGTGTTTGCTCTGTTGAGCTGTTATTTTGAGTGTCAGGCGGGGTAGCTGCATCGGATTGTGGAACACCTATGCTATTATCCGCCACTTGACCATTGATATCTTGCTGGGCAGAAGCTTGTTCTGCATCAGTATTATCTTGGCTTAATGTTTCTTGGCTGTCTGCAGGGTTATCATGAATACTTGGCGCATCTAATAGGCTGTCTGCATGGTTGGTTTTTTCAAGCTTTGAACTCTCAACGGTTTTCTGGCTTACACGGCGCTCAATGCTCTGATCTTCAACCTGTAAGGGTTTTTCTTTGAATAAAGAAAAAACAAACAAACTTAAGGTTAAAACACACAGGCCAATGGCAAAACTCAATAAATGATTGCTGTTTAAACTAAACTTGCTGGAGGTGTTGCTTTTTAATTCAAGTTTAAAGTCCTGATTTTTTTGTAAAAGCTGCGGTAAAATTTTAAAAGGTTTAACCTTGGTTTTTTCTGAAATAATTTCAGGGATTTGCGCAGTTTTTGGGTCAGTCAGGGGCTTTTTAGGGTCCACATTAACCTTAATCTTAACTTTTTTGGTTTTTGGCGGCTCAAGTCCATCATTGACAGCGGCTTTTAAGCTATCTAAGCTCACCAACTGGGTTTTTTCCTGAGTATTGCTTTGTTCTTCTGCTGCAGCCAATCCCAAAGCGCTGTTTTCAGATACTCTTTGTAATTTAAGAATGGTTTTACATTTTGGACAGGGCAATTTAATCCCATAACTCATGGTAAAAACGTTTTGGCACTTTTGATAGCTCAACTCACCAGGCTTGCTGATGGGAGCTTCAAAGCTGTGCTGACATGTGTTGCATTGTATCTGTAACATTGTTCCTCTTAACCTATAATGAAGCAATTTAGATGCCAAGAATAAAATGTCAAGTTATTGATATTATTATAGATAATCGTGCAAAATGTCGCCAAATTGCGACATATTTTTCTTTAAAAAGTTCTCAATTATCCAAAGTGTTTATGTTACAATCATAGATCTAGACAAGGAAAATGAAGTAAAAACTTATACCAGGAGGTTGTACAATAATGTCATTAAAAAACACATCTGACTTAAAAGGACACCAAAAACTCATTCAATCTGATTTTCAGTTGAGAAAACTGGCCAAGGATCATCAAAAATTTGAAAAACGCTTAGAAGACCTATCCAAGCAAAAATTTTTGAATGATCATGAAGAAATTGAAATGAAAAAAATTCAAAAAATGAAGCTGGTTTTAAAAGATCAAATGATGAAACGGTTGTCCATCATAAACTAAGCATAAACCATCAAAACAATATCAAAAGGCCCCAGCAAGGGGCCTTTTTTTTTATGCCTAAGTTTTTTAACGCTCAAGCTTGCATTTTTACAGAATCTTTATAAAAAGGGGCATGTTTAAACATCTTCATTTTTACAGTTTGGTTGTTCTTTCCCTGTTGCTTGTGGCCTGTAACAAAGAAAAAACCCTCTACAAACAGCTTTACAAAGACAGTCAAGAGATCACCCAAAAAATCATTGATTGCGGCCCTAGAACGGTCAATAGCCCAGGGCATAAGAAGGTGCAAGACTACATTGAGACTTATTTAAAACAGCATCAAATTGCTTTAGAAAAGCTTACATTCACAGCAGATACGCCCAAAGGGCCCATTCCCATGACCAACTTGCGCTATAAAATTGCTGGTCAACAGGCCAAGTACCCCAGTATTCTTTTGTCCGCGCACTATGACAGTAAAATTTTTGCCGGCAAGGAGTTTTTGGGCGTCAATGATGCCGCCACCTCTGTGGCTTTAATTTTAGCCCTAACCCCTATCATTCAAAAACTGGACTTGCCCTATGTGGTGGAAGTGGTGTTTTTTGATGGAGAAGAAGCCATTGTTGAGTGGGTGGGCAAAGATAACTTGTATGGCAGCCGCCACTTTGCCATGAATCACGTTCCGTCAGCCAAGATTGCTTATGCCATTTTATTGGACATGATCAGTGATAAAGATTTAAATTTGGTCAGAGCCCATGCCTCAGACCCTTCCTTAAGTGCATTGTACAAAAAAGTTTTAACCGACATGCAGTGGGAGCATGTCTTGGATAAAAAACTGTCTTTTATTCAGGATGATCACTTGTCTTTGATTAGAGCGGGTATTCCTACCTTGCTAATCATGGATTTTAGCTTTGGTGGGCCCAGTGCACCGGGAACATTTTGGCATACAGAGCAAGATAACCTAGAAAACGTCAGCTTTGAAAACACCGCCAAAGTGGGGCAGGTGGTGTTAAGAATGCTGGATCATTTTAAAAACAACATGGGCCAGCAAGCAGCCAAGCCTTAAGGTAAAAAAGCAGTGAGTTGTTGATGCAGGTCAGCCAAATTGTCTTGGTTGATTAAGGTATGGTCAGCCAGGGCTAGCGTGGCGTTAAGCTGCTGCGCTTGTTGATTGTTTGAAGATTCTAAGGTTTCATTGTGTATGAATTGTTCTAAGGTATCAGCATTTTCTGCCCGGCCTCTTTTTTTAGCCCGCTCAAACCGCAGTTCAACCGGCGCATCAATGCACAATAAAATAAAGTTAGCATAGGTTTTTTTAAACAGTTCTACTTCACTGGGATGTCTAAAAGAATCCACCACAATTTTTTTACTTGGGTTTTGTTCAATTTTTTCTATGGTTTTTTTGGCAAGCACATCCACGCCGTGCTCTTGGCGCAGTTGAGTTCCAATATCAATAAACGCCAAACGAGATTCCATAATACCTTGCTTAGCCATGGTCTCACGCAGGACATCGGACAAGGAATAAAAATCATAACCGTGTTCGGTTAAAAAAAGAGCAGCGGCACCTTTGCCAGAGGCATTGGTGCCGGTTAAGCCTATGATGGATTGAGGAGATGACGTTAACAAAACAAGGGCTTAGTCTTCATCATCTTCATCGTCAAAGATATCATCTTCATCAAGACGCATTTCACCTTCTTCAGAAAAGGTAAACAAGTCTTTTTCTGCATCGGCAGGAGAGCGGGTAAAAGAGTCTTCACCAAAGGTTTCATCAAACTCAGAAAGCTCATCTACAACACTGTCTTGCTCATCATAATCATAATCATCATCAAAACTGGCTGCATCACGCAAGGGTGACTCTGAGTCAATGATGGTGGCATCTGGATCAATGTAAGTCTCTTCAGAACCCTGAATATGGGTTTCTTCAAGCATTTCATCATGCAAATCTAGGTCATTGTTTTGCGTAACAGGCGTAATAATAGCGGCTTCTTTAATGCCTACACGTTTCTTGGTGCTTGGCTTTTTACTCGCTTTTTTCTTACTGGCTTTTTTAGCCGTAGATTTTTTTGGAGTTTTCTTAGCCGCTTTCTTTTGAGTAGTCTTTTTAGCCGTTTTTTTCTTAGCCGCCTTTTTTGTGGTCTTTTTCTTGGTTGTTTTCTTTTTAGTCGCTTTTTTGGCTACTTTTTTAGTGCTTTTCTTTTTCGCTTTTTTAGTCGTCTTTTTCTTTGTGGCCTTCTTTTGAGTAGCCTTTTTAGCCGTTTTTTTCTTGCTGGCTTTCTTTTTAGGCGCCTTTTTAGCCGTCTTTTTCTTAGCGGCCTTCTTGCTGGTTGTTTTCTTTTTGGTGGCTTTTTTAGTGGTCTTCTTTTTAGCAGCTTTTTTCTTAGGCGCTTTTTTAGCCGTCTTTTTCTTAGCGGCCTTCTTTTTTACGGTCTTCTTAGCGGTTTTCTTCTTTACTGGTTTTTTGGCTGTTTTTTTCGCTGTTTTTTTCGCTGTTTTTTTCGCTGTTTTTTTCTTTGCCATGGTGTGGGTTCCTTTTAAAAAATGTAAAATTAACAACATCAATGCACGCATGCATCTCAACATGGCCTAGCGTATCACTTCATGGACATTCACTCAGACCCAAGAACAGTATATTATTTCTATACTGTTTCATGCAATAGAATAAATAAAGCCAAATAACTTTGCAAGTTTAAATGATCATCATTGTGAATTGCTTTATCCTGCATCAAGAGGTATACTTGCGCCCTTGCATTGAGCTATTTGGTGCATACATTTGAACAACCGGGGGCGACTGGTTTCGACGGGAGATTGGAACGCTTGGTTGCACGTCGAGGAGGTGCTTGGCCTCGTAAAAAAAGCACAAACTAGTAATTGATGACAATCAATTCGCAATGGCAGCTTAATTAAGCTGTCCGTTCAAACCCTGGATTTCTGTTAAGGGGTAAGAACGCCAAATTAGCAGGATAGTGCATGATGGCGTCTGGCCTGTCATGTGCGAAGCTTTAGTCAGAATCGCCAATCAAAACCCTGTTTATGGGGGTTTGAAAGGTTAACTATAAAACATAAACTAAACGTGTAGTAACCATTCTGGAAGAACTTTCGGACGGGGGTTCGAATCCCCCCGCCTCCACCATTAAAGTGTAAGTAGTTAAAAATATTGATATAAAAAATAATAAAATCTAAATAGGGGACATTAGGGGACAACATATCTTTTCTTAGTTGGTATGGGCTTTTCTAATTGGGTTTGACTTTCATCCGACTGTATTGGGTTTCAGTGAATTGAGATGAAATGAGAAAGATATTAGAGCTGAATGAAAAACGCCCAGAGATCAACTGGGCGCTTGTGGGATTGCTTTTGACTCCTGTCTTACAGGAAGACAGATTTTATTCGCTTGTTTGAGTAGGCTCTTTACCAAATCCAAAAAGCTTGTTTGCTTTGCGTGAAACGGACTCAGTGTAGTGGGCATATCTTTGCGTTACTTTTAAGTCATGATGTCCGAGATAGTGTTGAGTTGCTCGGATGTCTTGACTTTGTTCTGTGAAAATCGTGGCAAACGTATGCCTGAATACGTGAGTTGATAGCTGCTCTACGCCAACGGCTTTAAACGCACGTTTATAAGCTCTTTGAATCGCATTGTATTTATACATCAGGCCCTTCTTCTGAAATACCAATCCAGTTCCCAAGCTTTTGGATTTGAGTTCTCTGAGTATATTTGCCAATCGTTCAGGGGCAACCAAAGTTCGGATACGATTATTTTTGGTATTGTGAACAAGTTGAGGGTGCTTGGTTTTGCTATCCCATGCGCATGTTTGTTTTACAGTCACCCTTACTTCTTGTCCGTCGTCATCGATGCATGACCAATCCAATCCACAGACTTCTCCAATTCGAAGACCCAGAAACAGCTGGAGGCTTGCCATGTAGAAATAGATTTTGTTGGATTGCGCCTTTAGTTCGAGCAGGGCTGCTTCAGCTTCTTTTTGGGAGAGATGTTTGATCTCGTTTTCACGTCGCCTAATGAATTTAGCGTTCTTTCGGTGCTTTCCAGTAATCGGAACAACATAGGAATCATTTTTGGTCTCTCGATACCAATTAAGAATGGTATGCAGTACTTTGAGTTCTCGCTTAAAGGTAAATCGTAGCTCACTCTTAGGGTATTCGTCGGACTGTACATATCGTAGCCACTCGGTAACTTTCTCACCATTGATATCTGTAACCTTGGTTTTACTAAAATATTTCAGGTGTTGAATGTCTTTCTCATATGACTGATAGGTCGAAAGGGCCAGTCGAGGAGGTTTTGTATAGTCCCGCCAATCTTTGACCAGTTCTTCAAATGTTAAAAGTTCACTGGGTTTTTTTCGTATGGCATCTGTCTCTGTGAGTTGACGCAACCAATGCCGAGCTTCTTCGATGGTTTTGAATTTTTTCTGAAACTTTTTTGACGTGCCATTGACGTTTAATCTTTTGACAGCTCTAAAGGGCAGGGCTCTTAATGAGCGGATACTTTTTGGGTCTACCCAAGTGCTTTTTTTCTCTGACCAGTATAAGGTCTTGTAGATGTTTGGACTTCCTTTTACTGCGACCTCTTTCTTTTTGGTTTTCATGCTGGAAACACCGTCCTTTCATCCAGCCAGTTTTTGATATCCCTGGGATTGAATCGAACAGAACGACCGACTCGAACCACGGGCACAGCTTCTTTGTAGACCCAGTCTCGAATGGTTTTTTCTGCAACGCCCAGATGGAGTGCCAATTCCTTCACAGTTAACTTCGTTTTGCAGTTTTCTAAGCGCTCAGTGATCTTGGTTGGAATCTTCCATGGTTCACAGGCCGTATATTCCTCGAATGCTTCAGCATATGGCTCTGCTAGGAAGTCGATTTGTTCTTCAGTGAAATCTTGGTTTTCTTGGTTTTTATGCATATCAAGCTCCTATAAATATATTGTTACTACATAATAATAACAATATATAATATTTGAGATAATGCGTCAAGTTTGAACTAAAATAATAAATAAAAACAGATATTTAAGATATATTTAACTTAGTATGAACGGACGGAGTGGAGCGAGTCCGTTATAGTTGATCTATGTTACTGTAAATTAGTAACATATTGAGTTGATGTCAGATATCAATTAAATGCTTTAGTAAAATCACACGATAATCAATCATCACCAATAGAGTTATTGCTTAATAGCTATATTGCCAGGATATGAGGCGAACTGTTTCTTCATGGTTCGTTCCAATAGCGTTTTGTACTTCTTGGGAACAATAAAGCTGTCGTGAACGGGAAGGATAGGAATTCCTTTTGCAACGAATGTGTTTATGATTTCTTCAGCAATATGTGAGTCTTGATATTGAAGAAATTTTGCTTGGCCAGTGAAAAAGCAGTGGTTGATTGCCGAATGTTGAGCTTTAATGAAGTTCAGGTATGCCTTGTAGTCTTCTGAGCTTAGGTGAGCGTAATCTTTTTCGTAGTTGTCTAATGTTTTTAGTTTGTCATGAACAGTTTGAAATAGGTTTGCTTCGGATTTCGCATTAAGTGCAATGAGGAAGATAAATTTTACCATGTTTCTATGCTGGCTAGGAATTCCAGTGATTCTGTATGGGTCTCCTGTGTAGCTTTTCCCATTTTGTTGATACAACAAATGGATGTGAATTGCTTGGTAATCGAGTTCAATAACTGGGTTGCCATTAATAGTTAATTGCTTTCTCTCTGCCTCGGGCAGGTTTTGGACCCTTGCACAATAGAAACGGCCTCCAAAATATTTTCCTGAGTATTTGGTTTTGTTGTTGAAGCAGTTGTCATTAAATACCCGTTTAAAAAATATATTCGGAAGTTTGTTGTTGCCTGCATCTGTGATGGTTGTTTGGTCTAATAAGGAGTTGAGGTTTTCAACATTGCTTCGCCATTCATTTATTTTAGGAGTGTCGCGATAGGCAAGCAGGCGCTTTTTATTGTACGCATTAGGTTTATCTTTGAGGATGATTGTTTCTGTTTGGCCAATACGATGAACATGTGTTCTCGATAAAAAATATTTTGAAAAACGTTTTTTTAACTTATCCGTCAAAGAATACCGAGTCCGAAATGATCTCCCCATCGCGAACGTTGTGTGGTAGTGCTTGTGCCTGGAAATCAGGGATTTCTTCTCAAAGAAATTTAATACTTCATCAATTGCAGAGTAGCTCGGAGAGATTGTTCCTCTGGTATATCTATTAGGGATCTTATAGTAATCGTTTTTGTTTTTTGAGATTGCCAAATATTTGGAATAGGGCGAGTTGTAAGTTCTAAGCAAGTTTGTCAATATTAGTGATATATGCGCTCTGTAGCATGTTCGATTGTATCTTTTTAAGTCTGTGTTTTTTACAAACTCTTTCATAATATCATCGACCAGGTTCTGAAAACGCGGCTTGTTTACTTTCCAGCAGTAATGAAAATGGTGACAGTCAATGTAATCTCTTGGGATATTGATTCCTTTTTTGCTCATGATTCCCCCTCACTGCAATCAGTTTCATTCATGCAAATATTTACGTTTGTGATTTTTGCACTTTGTGCCTGAGGAACGGGTTGGGTCCCATATTGGAGTTTGTGTATTACCGTACCCCTTAAGCTATTCGGGGAGGGTAACTGGCAAATATCTTCGTATGAAAATTTGAAGGGTTGGTATGAGGGCTTGCACCCGTTTGTTTGGTAATAATAGAAATTTAAAAACCTTGAGAAATAAATATAAAGGCAGTTTTTAAGATGCGTCGAAAAACCCAATAATATCAACGTTCTATATCGTTTTGGCTTTGAAAAAACGTATGGGAAAGCCGTATTTATTTTCGCAAAAATAATCATAGCGAAAGTATGGCTTCCTCGATGCGATCTTGATTGAGATTCAGGTATTGAATCGTACTGTTGATATTGCGATGTCCAAGAGCGGCTTGAACCAGGTGAAGTTCTCGGTTGAGCTTAATGTAGATTTGTTGAGCATATGTTTTGCGGAGCGTGTGACAGCTAAGCTTTCCTGTAAGTCCTGCTTTATCAAATGCCTCTTTGAGAATGTTCCAAGCTTGCTGGACGCTAATGGATTTGTTTGTGCCTTTTCGGCTACTGAAAAGATAGGCCGTTTCGTCCAGTTCTTTTGAAGCATTTAGCTGATTGATCCAAGTTTTAACGGCTTTTTTGGCCTGCGGATTGAGTACAATGGATCTACCCGAGATTTTACCTTTGGTGTTTTTGCGTTGAACGTAAATTCGATCCAGTATTTGGCCATCTTTATGAATGTCTTGGATTCGTAAAGATAGGACTTCAGAAATTCGCAGACCTGTTTTGATACCTAGGACAAATAGAGCTTTGTTTCGTAGGGCGTACTTCCCAGAGAAGGCATTCAGAGTCTTTTCGACCTCTAAAGGCGTAATGGCCTTGGCTCCTTTCATTGAGCCACCTCAATTTGAACTTTTGTCCTTTCTTCAAATTCACTGTGTTGCATATGCACATTATCTCAAATCAAGTATCAAAAAGTCAATAATAAATGTGTTATACAGATATAGTAACATATTAAGTTGTTGGTTTTATGAGTAAATTAGGTAGATTAAAACTGAGATATTTGTTTTTATGAAAAAATAACAAATATGCTTGATCAAAATATGCTCAATGTTGTAAACTGTGTATTACATGGGAAATTCTGAAAAAATGAAGTTGTCTGAAGTTATGGCGTTTTCGTCAGGCTTTTTACCTCGTAAGCACAATTTAAAAGGCGACAATCTTAAGCCCTACAAGCTGATGAAAGTGAGAGATTTAGACCATTTACCTGAAGGGGATTGGGAGAAAATGGACGATGACGTGATGGATGTTTCAGAAGATCTTCTGGAAAAATACCATCTAAAGAAACATCGGCTCATCTTCGTGGCCAAGGGTAGGGATTCTTTTCCTGTGATTTGCCCAAGCTATTCTAGAGGTGATGTGTTGATTTCATCGCATTTTATATTAGCCGATATGAAGAAAGACATGGTCCAGTGCGATCCACGCTTTATGTCGGCTTGGTTGAATTCGCCATCGGGTCAAAGGTTGCTTGCTTCAAAATCAAGAGGCTCAGCCTTAAAAGCATTGGTTATTTCCGAACTCAATGAAGTGGAGTTTGTATTGCCTGAGCTAGGTGAGCAACACCGCCTGCGAAAATTGTATGAGTGCAATGAAACCTTGCAACTAAAGAACAGAGAATATGAAAATAAAATGCAGGATTTAATGGATCATGCATTTCAAAGTAAAATGAGGGCTTAAGTGTATGACAGAGAATAAAAAGGTAACTCAATCAGACGTGAATAAAATAGCTTGGAAGGCCTGCGATACCTTTCGTGGCGTGGTTGATCCAGCGCAATACAAAGACTATATTTTGTCTATTCTCTTTTTCAAGTACCTCAGTGACATCTGGCGAGACAAGCAAGAGCAGTATTCTGAACAGTTTGGAGGGGATGAAAGTAAAATTGAACGTTTCATGTCCCGTGAACGTTTTATCATTCCCATAGGTGCATCTTTTTACGATGTTTATGAAAGACGAAACGACCCCAACATCGGTGAAATTCTCAACAAAGCCTTGATGGACATTGAGGACCATCCTTCAAACAAAGCCAAGTTGGAAGGGATGTTTCGCAATATCGACTTTAATTCCGAAGTAAACTTAGGTTCTACCAAAGAACGAAACCAGCGCATCAAACATTTGCTCGAAGACTTCGGCAGTTCACAAATGGATCTTCGGCCTTCTCACCTGGATGGTCAGGACATCATTGGAAATACCTACGAATACCTTATTTCCAACTTTGCCAGCAGTGCCGCGAAAAAAGGAGGAGAGTTCTTTACGCCCAAGGAAGTTTCCATTCTTTTGGCCAAACTGGTTCAGCCTAAAAAAGGTGAACGGATTTGTGACCCTACAGCAGGATCAGGTTCTCTACTGATTCGAGTAGCGCAAGAGATTGGGTCAGATGATTTTGCTTTATACGGCCAAGAGTCCAACGTGGGAACTTGGGCGCTTTCGAAGATGAATATGTTCCTTCATGGGATAGACGGTGCTCGCATGGAGCGTGGAGATACGCTTCGAAATCCCAAACTGATTGAAGATGATCATTTGGTGAAATACGATGTAGTTGTGGCCAATCCTCCCTTTTCTTTGGATAAGTGGGGAGCCGAAATAGCAGATAAAGACCCCTTCGAACGCTTTCATCGAGGGGTGCCGCCCAAAAGCAAGGGTGATTATGCGTTTATCACGCATATGGTGGAGAGCATCAACGAGCATGGCAGAGTCGGTGTGATAGTGCCTCACGGTGTTTTGTTTCGAGGGTCCTCCGAAGGCAGAATTCGTGAACAGTTGATCAAAGAAAATCTTTTGGATGCGGTGATTGGTTTGCCTTCTAAGTTGTTTTTTGGGACGGGCATTCCTGCAGCCATTCTTCTGTTTAAAAAAGGTAAAAAAACAGAAGACGTTATCTTTATCGATGCCAGTCGAGAGTTTGAAGAGGGCACCAAACAAAACCAACTGACCGAAAAGCATATTGAGAAAATTGTTAACACATACAAAGATCGAAAAGATCTTGATAAGTATGCGCACGTCGCTTCTCTAGATGAAATTGAGCGGAATGACTTCAACCTAAATATTCCAAGGTATGTTGACACCTTTGAAGAGGAAGAAGAGATCGATATTAAGGCTGTGCAAGGAGAAATCGAGAAAATTGAAGAGGAGCTTGCGGAAGTTAGATCTCAAATGAAGAAGTATCTCAAGGAGTTGGGGATTTGAGCAGCAGTTGGGATACCTTGTCAGTAGGTGAAATGTTGAAGGATGGCTACCTGCTGCATCACATGGATGGCAATCATGGCGCTCTCTATCCAAGGGCCAGCGAATTTGTTGAGGCAGGTGTTCCCTATCTGACAGCCAATGCGATCATCTCAGGCCAGGTTGACTGGACACAGGCCAAGTATTTAACCCCTGAACGAGCCGGTAAGCTTCAAAAGGGTTTTGCGAAAGATGGAGATGTGCTCTTTGCTCATAACGCGACTGTTGGCCCCGTGGCTTTGCTCCGAACAGATGAGGAGCAAGTTGTATTGAGTACGACGCTAACCTATTACCGTTGCAATCCGAACAAGCTTGATAATCGGTATTTGAAGCACGCGTTGGGGTCGTCATTGTTTTCGAGGCAGTACGAAAGAATTATGGGTCAGAGTACCAGGAATCAAGTGCCAATAACGACTCAGAGGAAATTACATGTTCCTCTTCCCCCTCTCGCCGAACAAAAGAAAATCGCCGAAATTCTCTCCTGCTGGGACCGAGCGATTGAGTTATTGGAAAAATTAAA
Source organism: Oligoflexia bacterium (assembly GCA_035326705.1). NCBI lineage: Bacteria > Pseudomonadati > Bdellovibrionota > Oligoflexia > Oligoflexia bacterium. The sequence continues at coordinate 9,889 of DAOLES010000003.1, read as the reverse complement.
AATACAATTAAGCTACCTGGCCAGGGCCACATCCTATCAACTATACTCTGCAAAGTTCAAATCAAATCCACGTCGTATAGCGACAGATCTTGGGAACTTCCCCGAAGGTTGGACTGTAAAACGTTTAAAAGATGTTTGTTCCATAAATAAAAGCTCTCTATCTGCTTCTACGCCAGAGGATGAAGAGTTCTACTATGTTGATTTGTCTGCAGTTAAGTCAAGAAACGTAGCAGTGCCAGTGGAGAAGATGCGCTTTGCAGCTTTGCCGTCAAGAGCGAGACGCCGAGCCCAAATTGGTGATATTTTAATGGCTACGGTTAGGCCGAATCTTAAAGGATTTGCGCAAATATCGTCAACCAAGACACCGTTAGTGGTATCCACTGGGTTTGCGGTTCTAGAAACACATCGCAAACAAGATGCAAAGTATTTACTGAACTACTTATTTTCCCATTTGATGGAACGGCAAGTTAATTCCTTAATTGTCGGTTCAAACTATCCAGCTCTGAATTCGAATGATGTTGGCAACCTACTTGTACCATGGCCTGAGTCTGATTCTATCAGAGAAATGATTGGCAATCAGATCGACCTTATTTACTCGCAAGTGACTACATTAAGTGCAGTAATTGAATTAATTGAACGACAAAAAAAAGGTCTCATGCAAAAGCTTCTCACGGGAAAGATTCGGGTGAAAGTATGAGTCAGCATCAAGCCCCGTCCTATCTCGAAGATGCCATTTCTCAAATTCCTGCACTGCAAGTGCTTCAAAACCTTGGCTACACCTATTTAACCGAACAAGAATGGTTAAAGCAGCGTAAGGAAAGACTCAATCATGTCTTACTAGAAGATATACTTGAAAAGCAGCTCAAGAAAATCAATCGCTTTGAATATCGCGGTCAAACCATTGAAGCCAATCAGTCGAGCATTCAAGAAGCTGTTCGTGCGATAAAGAATGTTTTGGATGAAGGCTTGGTTAAAACCAATCAGAATGTTTATGATCTTTTAACATTGGGGAAAAGCATTGAACTGCGTGACTTGGGAGATAACAGAGAGCGTAAAAACTTTGTCTTTCAGTTTATCGACTGGGAACACCCAGAAAACAACGTTTTTCACATTGCCGATGAGTTTGTTGTGGAACGTACAGGAAGCACGGAAACCAGAAGGCCAGACATCGTAGTTTTTGTAAATGGCATTCCCTTGGTTGTCATTGAATGCAAACGACCTGATTTGAAAAATCCGATGAAGCAAACCGTCTCCCAAAGCATTCGCAATCAACGCGCAGACCAGATACCCAAGCTTTTTCATTATGCTCAATTGCTCATGGCTGTAAGTAAGAATGAAGCCAAGTATGCCAGTGTAGGTGCCAATGAATCGTTTTGGTTCGTCTGGCGAGAGGAAAAGGAAGAAGCTCAGAGATTATCCAACATTGTGAACCATGGTTTAAACGAAGCTCAGAAGGAGAAGCTCTTTTCGAGTCGAAGTGCAAAAGAGCGAAGTTATTTTGACGCCATGGAAAGTGAAGGCGACCGTATGGTTACCGAGCAAGACAAACTGCTCATCCATATGCTGGAACCCAAGCGTTTGTTGGAACTGGTCCGTGATTTCACTTTGTTTGATGCCAACGTAAAAAAGATTGCCCGCTACCAGCAGTACTTTGCCATTCAATCCACACTTGATCGAATTTCTGAAAAGATCGAAATAGGCGAACGAAGTGGGCAGAGAAGAGGAGGCGTGATTTGGCATACTCAGGGTTCAGGGAAGTCTCTAACCATGGTGATGCTGGCCAAACAAATCGCCCTGAGATCTAACATTGCCAATCCAAAAATCATTGTGGTGACGGACCGAGTCGAGTTAGACCAGCAAATCGAGGCTAATTTCAAGAATTGTGATGTGGAAGTTAAACGCGCTTCTACAGGGAAAGAGTTGGTGAAACTTCTCAAAGAAGAACGTTCACAAGTCATTACCACAGTTATTAATAAATTTGATGCGGTGCTGAGTTCAAACTATGAGAACCCAGATCCGAACGTCATAGTTATGCTCGATGAAGCGCACCGTTCTCAATACGGCCTAGCCAATACGAAAATGCAGAAAGTCTTTCCCAAAGCTGCATATCTCGGATTCACAGGTACGCCACTGCTTAAAAAAGATAAGAATACCGTCGATCGATTTGGTGGATTCATCAGCAAATATACCATCGATGAAGCGGTAAAAGACGGTGCCGTAAAACCACTTTTGTATGAAGGCAGAATGGCTCTGCAAAATGTAGATGAACAAGCTTTGGACAATTGGTTTGAGAAAATATCGGAGTCACTCAGTGATGAACAACGAATCAAACTTAAAGAAAAATTTACCAAAGCAGATTTACTTCATCGAACCGATCAAACCATTGCCACTGTTGCTTTTGATATCAGCACGCATTTTCAAACGCAGTTTCAAGGGACACCTTATAAAGGTCAGCTTACGGTTGATCGCAAAGAAACGGCCATCAAGTTCAAAAAGGCTTTTGATGAGTTTGGTATGGTGAGTACCGAAGTGTTGATTTCTTCACCTGATGATCGAGAGGATTGGTCGGATGTAAAGGAAGAAAGCACGAGTGAAGTGAAGAACTTCTGGGACCGTATGATGGACCAATACGGAAATTCTGAGCGGTACGATCAGCAAATGCGTTCCAAGTTTAAAAGTGATGGTGATCCTGAAATTCTCATCGTTGTCGACAAACTGCTTACAGGTTTTGATAATCCGAAGGCAACGGTTTTGTATATCAACCGCTCTTTAAAAGAGCATAATCTTTTGCAAGCCATTGCACGAGTGAATCGTGTGTTTGAGGGTAAAGACTACGGTTTGATCATCGATTACTTTGGTGTGCTGGGGCATTTGGATGAAGCCATGCAGACCTATTCGGCTTTTTCTGAGTTCGATGCCGAAGATATTCAAGGCACCATTACCGATATTCAATCGATCATTCGCATTCTGCCACAGAAACATTCTGACTTATGGGATGTGTTTAAAAGGGTAGAGAACAAGAAAGACATTGAGGCTTTTGAGGTGATTTTGGCCGATGAGCCACTTCGTGATTTGTTTCGCAATCGGCTGTCAGATTACGCTCGAACCTTAGAGACCGCTTTGTCTTCTTTGGTTTTTCTAGAAGAAGTGGGATTGGAAAAAGTTGAAAAGTATCGAAATGACTTAAAGTTCTTTGAAAACCTCAGACGTTCGGTCATGCAACGCTATGCGGATAAAGATTTAGATTACGATAGTTATGAAAAACGTATGGAGAAATTACTAGATACCTACGTAACTTCTTCTGAGATTAAAAAGTTAACACCTTTGGTGAATATCTTTGATCGCAAAGGAATGCTGGAAGCCATTGATGATGCGAAGACAGATCGTGCGAAAGCTGAAACCATACTTAACCGCACAAAGCAGACCATCAATGAAAAACTAGAAGAAGACCCAACGTTTTATCGCAAGTACTCTCAGCTTATTGAAGATTTGATCTCGCAGTATAAGGAAAAGAGAATCTCTGACAGCGAATATGTGCAGCAAGCGTTTCACTTCTTTGATGCAGTGGCCTATCGAAAAAATGACGATGTGCCTAAAGAGGTGGCTTATTCGACCACTGCCCAGGCTTATTATGGCGTGGCCAAAGAGAGCATTGCTCCCTATGGCTTGGATCAAGCTAAACAACAAGAAGCGGCCATTGAACTGGCCAAAAATATCGATCAACGGATTGAACAAGAAAAGCGAGTGGACTGGACCAAAAGTACAGACGCTCAAAACAAGATGCGCAATGCCATCGATTTGTTTCTCATAGAGTGGCAGGAAAAAAGCGGTGTGTCTCTGAGCACCGATGAGATGGACGATATTATTGAGAAGTCTTTGGATATCGCTCGAAATCAGGAGAGTAACGATTGAGTTCGACGGTGGAAAATAGAGTCATTCGATATGGCAGCTTTCCCATTGCGTATGAAGTGGTGCGCAGTTCGAGAAGAAGAACGCTAGGAATTTCAGTTCATCGAGACCAGTCGGTTCAGGTGAGAGCACCGAAAGGACTGGCGACTCATGAAATAGACCTGCGAGTCGAGAAAAGAGCTTCTTGGATACTCAAACATCAACGTAAATTTGCCCTTTTGCCACCTGTCGTTGAGAAGAAATACATCAAAGGTGAAACCCATCGTTACCTGGGAAAAGACTATATATTAAGGCCTAAAGTAGGGACTAAAATTAAAGTAACTATAGTTACCCATTATATCGATGTAGAAAGTCGCTCTATGGAGCGCTCAGCGCTTCTGAGGGGCATTCTCAAGTGGTATTCCGAACAAGCTAAGGCCTATTTCCCCTCACGAATGGAGATTAATCAATCTCGCTTTCAGAATTTGGCACTTCCTGAGTTTTCACTTCGAGTACGCCGAATGAGATCTAGGTGGGGAAGTTGTTCACCCAAAGGAGTGATTACCCTAAATTCTCGGTTGATGGAGCACTCAGTCAGCGTGATTGACTATGTAATCACCCATGAGCTGTGTCACTTGTTTATCCCAAACCATAGCAAGCAGTTTTACCAATTGATGAGCAAAGTCATGCCCAATTGGAAAGAGCTTCGGGAAAAGCTGAAAGGGCAGGAAGGAATATAGCTTTTGGGATCTGAAGCCAATAAGCCGTATCTCACCAAGTCGCTGTTTAAGCTAGCGTCCGAGTGCCCACGAAAATTATTCTATCAGACCCATCCGCATCAATACGAAAATCAAAGTAGAGAAGATCCTTTTATCGAAGGTTTGGCCAATGGTGGGTATCAAGTTGAAGGACTGGCAAGAGAACTGTTCCCAAATGGTTTAGAAATTGAAGCAGATTCTATAACAGAAATCGATCTACAAACCCGAAAGTACCTTGCAGAGAATGACCATGGGGTTCTCTTTCAAGCAGGGCTCATAGCTGAAGATATGGCGGCTGTTTTTGATATCTTGAATGTCTATGGTGACACCATTGAAGTGATCGAAGTGAAAGCCAAATCCATTGATGCAGAAGAAACCTTTTTTAAGAACAATAAGAAAGGCATTAAAAAGGAATGGTTGCCATATCTTTTAGATATTGCCTTTCAAGTACATGTTTTAGAAACTGCATATCCCAATAAGACCATCATCCCCAAAATTGCCTTGGTTGATAAAGCTCGAAAATGCCAGGTGGATGGCATGAATCAGCGTTTTGTTCTGAAACCCAAGAGTAATTCATACAAAACGGAAGTCATTCGTAAAGAAGGACCCATTGATTCTACGCTTATCAAGATCATTCCTGTTGCTGAAGAAATAGAGTTTCTCAAAAAACATGGGATTGCCAACGAATTAAATCAGGAAAATAAGAATCATCTTCAGACTTCCATTAAAATATTTTCAGATTCATTGCCAAAAAAAGAGAAGCTTCACCCAAAACTAGGAACCCATTGTAAAAAGTGTGAGTTTAAGTCCGAAGATCTCAATCAAAGTGGTGTGCATGAATGTTGGAAGAATAAGGATAGTCAGCCACTGGTTATCGATGTATGGCATGCCAAACAAAAATGGATTGATGAGGGCTTGCGCTTTATGCATGAGTTGGATTATGACCACCTTGAAAACAAGGAAAAGAATTCAAGCCGTGCGCTAAGGCAATGGCTGCAAATTCAAAATACCCTCAATCCAAGTGGTGCAAAGTTTGAGCGTAAGGCTTTCAAAGAGCAGCTAGCTCAACTTGAATATCCTTTTCATTTTATTGATTTTGAGTCGTCTACCGTTGCGCTACCATTTTTCAAAAATATGCAACCCTACCAAACTGTTGCTTTTCAATATTCACACCATATTCTGTACGAAAGCGGACAAATAGAACATGTATCGCAATATTTAAATACTACGCCTGGTCAATTTCCAAATTTCGACTTTGCAAGACACCTGAAGAAAAGTTTGGAACCAGTAAAGGGTAGTATTTTCATGTATCACCCTCACGAAAATACTGTGCTAAACCACATAATCGACCAGCTTTTAGAATCGAAAGAAAAAGATAGCGATGAACTGATCGCATGGCTTGAAAGCTTGACATACAAGAAAGAGAAGAATCGATATATCCGTGAACCTGGGAATCGAGCTATGATTGATCTAAAGCAAATGGTCGTTGATTTTTATTATCACCCGAAAATGAGAGGTTCGAACTCAATCAAGCATGTTTTTCCCGCAATAATAAATGACAGTGCATTTTTACAAAAAAAGTATTCAGCGCCTATTTATGGAACGAGTGAGTTCGTAAGTAAAAACTTTAAAGATAAAGTCTGGATTACAAAAAATGAAAACAATCAGATCATCAATCCTTACGAGCAACTTCCAGAGATTGCCATTGAAGATCAAGCCTTCGACGCTCAATCAGAAAACCTTCCCGAATTTCAGCATGACTCCATAGGAAACGGTGGAGCAGCCATGATGGCTTATGCTTACCTACAATTTTCTGAAGTGCCCAGTGAAACAAGAGAGCAAATCAAAAAAGCCCTCTTGCAATACTGCGAGCTAGACACACTAGCAATGGCTATGATCATGGAGGCTTGGATTAATTATGACAAATAATATGAGGAGGTGTGATGTCGAGTATTCCTAGTTACGATAAGTTTATGTTGCCCATTTTAAAAATTCACAAAGATAAAGAGGTTCATCACTTACCCGATAACTATGATGAACTTGCAAATCAGTTCGGTATATCAGATCAAGAAAGACATGAAATGTTGGAGAGCGGTAGGCAAACGCGTTTTAAAAATCGAATTGGTTGGGCTAGGACTTATCTTAAAAAGGCTGGCCTTCTGGAAATCGTATCGCCAGGGAAAACAAAAATTACAGAGAGAGGGATAGAGGTATTAGGTGAAGAGCTGCAAGATATTGATGTTTCCTATTTGAATCAATTCTCAGAATTTGTTGAATTCAGAAGAGGTTCGAAAAAGAATGATTCTGTTGAGATGAGAGTTGCGGATAAAGACAGTCCAGAGGATTATCTCGAAGAGGGCTATAGGCAAATAAGAAATCAACTAGAAACAGATCTTTTGGAAAAAATCCAAACAGGAACATACACCTTTTTTGAACAGCTTGTTGTCGATTTGCTCATTCAGCTTGGTTATGGAGGGTCAAAAAGAGATGCAGGGTCAGCTATTGGTAAGTCAGGTGATAATGGAATCGATGGAATCATTAAGGAAGATCGTTTAGGGCTAGATGTAATCTATCTGCAGGCAAAAAAATGGAAAAACACTGTTGGTAGGCCTGACGTTCAAGCTTTTGCAGGAAGCTTAGAAGGTTTTAGAGCTAAGAAAGGTGTTTTTATAACAACATCTGACTTTTCCAAAGATGCCATCGAGTATGTGACACGGATCGATAAAAAGATTGTCCTAATCAATGGCGAAGAGCTGGTGAGGCTAATGATTGATAATAACCTCGGAGTTAACACGGTATCTAAATATGAAATCAAGGAAATAGACCTAGATTATTTTGAAAATTAAAAGAGCTATCAACACATTAGTAATATAATTTTAGTTTGACTGTGTGTGTTGGAGGAGATGAGAATGGCAGGTAAGAAACATGTTGAATATAAGGTGACTAGAAAAAACTTTGGGGATCTTAAGGATAAGCCATTTTATCTTACCAAAAAGCTTCATGATAGCTTCAAGACCAAGAAAAATAAAAGGGGTGAAAATATAGCGGATCTTATTCAAGAAGGTAGGGCATTTCGTGGATTTAAACATCTCTTTGAAAGAGTTGCCGAGAAAAACGGTACTTTAATATTGACTCACGAAAAAACAAAAAAAGTAAAAGACCAATATTTTATAAATTTGGAAGATTACAGGAAGTTTGGCCAGGGTAAATTCCTTTCATTATATCGGGAGAGTGGTCTCGAAATATCTCTTGGGTATTTGTCAAAATATGTCCCTGATGAATTTCAGTCAGAGAGTAATGTGTCTCAAAAAGAATTGAAAGCTTTTGAATCCCACTTTGAAGAGGGGGTCGATAAATTAACCGAGAAAAAAAAGAACACCAAACGTCTTATCGAACAAACAGCAGAAGTATTAAAAAAGAAGCGTGATGAAAAGAAACATTTGCAAGAATCGATTGATAGCTTGAAGAAAATTCAAGCAGAGTCAAATATTTCATATTATATGAGTTGTCTCAACGAGCTAAAAGAACGTCTGACAAAGAAATACCCTGAGACAAAAGGCAAAAACTCCTGGCAATCGTGGATTTATAAAAATAATTGGGTATTTGGAACTCACTATCAAAGTGCTATTGAAAAAGAAAAAGTGGGTTTTAATAATATTCCAGACTACCTTTTCCCTACATTGGATGGCTTTATTGACGTATTAGAAATAAAAAGGCCCGACCAAGAAATTATTATAAGGGACAAGTCTCATACTGGGTCTTTTGCTTGGTCTGGAGAATGCAATAAGGCAATTGGACAAGTTGTAAACTATCTTCATGAAATGGAACTTAACCAGCTCAGAATAGCTCAAAATATTGGAAGAAAGTATAAGGATAATTTGGAAGCTGGAATTCATGTAGTTAAGCCAAGGGGATTTATCTTAATTGGCAAAACAGATGATTGGGGGGAAGTGGAGAGGGAGGCATTTAGAAAGCTTAACTATTCATTGCATGGAATACAGGTAATTTCTTACACTGAGCTAACGAAGAAAGTTGAAAAGTTGATAAGTCTATACAATGGATAAACTAGGGGACAAAAATAGGGGACGGTAGGTCAGAAAATGCCCGTAAAGTCCAGTAAAACTCGGTAATTCGAATCCTGAAATGGGAATTGAATTGGCTTAATAAAGTGAAAAGGTATCCGGGTACCTTTTTTCATGAAAAATCATCATTAATAATGAACATTTAGAATCTGTATTACTTTTATTGTATGAATTCCGGGGACGTGTATCGTAATCTAAATTAGAATCACGGGACACACTACGTATTCCTAATTAGGGAATATATACGACATTCGACTGAGTTAGAGTTATATAAAAAGGTTGTGGGTACATTTTTACAGAGACATTGTAGAATAATAGAGTTTAAAGTGTTATAAATATTTATATGGATGCTACTAGTAAATCTTGTTATTTTTTATTATTTTTAATCTTTATTCTAACAAGCAGTTTCGCAAACTCTAATATAAAAGTTTCTGATAAAGAAGTATCAGATGCTTTAGAACAAGTTCAGAAACTAGTAAATAAATCAAAAGCTATGTTTCAGGCTAATTATTTAAAATGTTTGCCAGATATTCGCGTATCATGTTTTAAAACTAGCTGTAAGAGAGAAGAACTTTCTAAGAATGAATCATTAAAATATTCAGCGGTAATAAAAAAGGGAAAAGAAGATGATCATTATTCCTGGGTTTCGAGAGATGATACACTTATGGTTAGATCTAATGCTGGGGTATACTCTATCTTTTTTGGTGTTCCAGGGTTTTTGAAGGTTAATAGTGATGGAGAATATATTGAAGTTATGCATACGGGTGTAAATTCAATCCAATACTTTGGAAAGTGCGCTTTTATAAAGTAACTTTGCAAAGAAAAAAAGTAACTGGCTACCTTTTGTTTAGGTTCCAGGCGTATTTTTGTAACACGATGCATTTAAAAAATACGCCTGGCACTTGAATTATTAGATAGTGATAAAAAAGAAGTTGTAGAGTCTGAAGTTCCGGGAAGTTCCGGGGACGTGTACTAATTCCGGGGACAGTCGACTGAATTAGAATTATTTAAAATGGAATAGTTACGATAGCTGTCCCAAAAATGTTTAGGTGCCAGGCATATTTTTGTAACACGATGCATTTTGTAAAAGGTACCCGGTTACTTTAGGGAGCAGATTTTTTCTAGATCAATATTTAAAATAAACATTTTGTAGGTATAATT